>CAIRTR010000050.1 GCA_903881565.1 Oligoflexia bacterium
ACCCCCTAATGTTTTGGACACAGTGAACTCCACTTTGAATGTGCAGTTGCAAAAGATTGAGGCGATTCGCAGCAGGAACTGCGAGGACATCGGTCATCTCAACACCAATTTGCTCATATTTTGGCTTTATAACGCGGATCCTGCTTTTGATAACCTCGCGGCCATTCTTACCGATCAGGCCCAGCAGGATGCGCTCAAGACTTATCGAGGCTTAGCTTATGGCTTAGGACTGATTCCCAGAGAAACGCTTCTTCGCCTGCGTATCAAGACACTGGAAGCCTACGTTAACTCTCCTCCGCTCACGGTTTCTAAAGAGAAAGTGGAAACTCTGAAAGCAAAGACCGACTCCAGCTATTACGAGCGCCCTGTGCAGGCTTTTTTATCGGCGTACTACACACTCGGAAATCACACTTTTTCTGATGACTCTATTGAACTAACTGAACTACAAAATCCTTTACAAATACGACTTAACGACATCAAGACAGGGTTTGATACTTACTCCATCGAGTTTAAGCTCAATCCCCCTGCTGGGGCGATTGCAAATGAAAAGGACTGCGATCCAAGTCTGATCCCTGTGACCGTTCCCACTATCACTTTTGGGGTCCAAAAAGATTCGACGGTTCTGACTTATTATGCCCTGCGTTTGAAGGCAAAAGCCAAAGTCTTGTTCTCTCCATTTGGCGAGATCTCCCTAAAAGCTTATGCCGCCGCACGCCCCTTTGGAAGCCGCATTGGCCCTTCCTTGGGCGATGGCAAGGGCACTTTTGCCCAAGAGAGTACGGTCAACCAAAAATTCCTACCCCAAGGTCAGGGCATTCTCACGACCGCAAATCTAATCCCAAATCTTCCCATTCAACCTAACGAAGCTTCAGCCCGAGGAATGGGCTGGGATAATAATGTAACATTAAACTCGATGTACATGGCCCTTTCGCCTGGGGGTAACGGCAAAATGATTACCCAAGCAGACGTCGAAGCCGCCTACCAAGCCGCAATGGCACCCAATCCCTACGAGGGAAACCGCTATAACATTCCTACAGATTTACCAGATCCTTTTGTTCAATACTTTGATTCGAGTAATATATTCGCTTTTTGGGCGCCGCTTGTCTCTCCCGAATTGGCAGCAGGGGGTTCGGTGGAAGATGAGTTGGAGAATGCAATTAAAGCCACCTTAACGGTACCACCTCCGGGACCCAACCAACCTACAAACCAAAAAGACCTCTTCGATAAGCTTCAATCCGGCATGATCAGCGCATTCAAATCCTACGCAACCGACATGCGCGCTGGGAAGGGAGAAGACGGGGAGAGCTTCAACGTCGTGCGCCTGCGCAATCCCTTGACCTCGAATGGACAACCGGTTGTCTTGGGAGGAAATCCATCGCCACTGATTGATCTCACGAAACCTCAGAGTTCCAAAACCTCTTGGAATGGCGTGCTCAATCCAGAGTACCGTAAGAAGGGGCGCACGGGATATAGCGTGAAGATCGTTTCGTTTGATTCACTCACCAAAAATAAGGACTCTGCCACTGGCGGTGGAGGTGGGGGCACCTGGTCCAACGGACTCGCGCCCAACGATGACGAGAGCAAAGCAGAAATCGACCTCATCAAGCATTAGCGCGCAGGCCGAGGCGAAGCGATGGGTGCGGGTGGATTTTTTGCGCCCGGAAATTCGATTTCCTGAGGGACGTCTGAACCTTCAATGACCACCGCTTCTTTAGGGGGGGCGTCGTCTTTGGGTTGAGTGGTTACTTTTGGTTGAGCAGTTACTTTGGGTTTTGGCGCGGTTTTTCCGGCAACCGCGGGGGGAACGTCCGTGGGGGGCTGAAGCTGAATTTTCTTTGAGGCCCCCTTCGGAGATTTCTTCTTCAACGCCAAAACAGTTTTTTCAGTGGAATCCTTCACGCGCCCTTTCGCAAACTCACTCAGCTCACGGTTTGCTGGTGCGAGAATTTTGTCTGCTAGTTCTTTTTGTTTTTCACTCGAAAGGCCCTTTCCTGATATCGCTTCATAGTAGCGCTGATAGGCCTTGCTCATTTGCTCTTGCGCCTCACGCAGCGAAGAGGGAGCAGCCCAAAGGGAGACCGGAACGAGAAGCACTGCAGGAATGAGAATAGAGTTAACCACGAAGTTTCTAGCTGAATTCATGCCATTTCCTCCGACAAGCTGTGTCCACTGTGACACAGCTTTTTTTCATTAGGGTTTTTGAAAACCCCTATTTCAAGCACTCTTCTTTCATATCCGAATAGCAGATTCTTATTGTCAGCTTTTGAATCTCTATTTACAATAGAAAAAGGTGGGGTAAAAAATCGATGTCAAAATGCGGTATTGCCTTTGCAGTTTTGTTCGCCTTTCTGGGTTCGGTTTATGGGGTGAGCTCTTTTGCACTCACGCTGGATCTGCCATGTGTACCCGACAATCCGGATCCGACCGATCCCGCCACACTCCTCCCGCTGTGCAAAGATCTCAAGCCGCGCCTTAAAACCGCGCTGGGCGGATACATCAAGAAATACTCAGATGCTTACTACAATGGAACGACGGAACTCGCCGATCCGTCGAAGAATAAAGCGCCCGCGCAGGATTTTGGATGGCCCGTTTGCGACATTTTGCCGAGCCTGTTCAATAACTGCTTGGGCGAGCCCAGCGCTGCGAACAAGAATCACAATGGGGTTTCGTGCGAAGATTTGCTTTATATCGGGGTAAATATCAACGTAGGGATCGCAAGCTACGGCCAGAGCAAGACCTCGTGGTGGCCTACTTCTAAATGGGTCACAACGACTGTCAACATCGACGGGTCTGCGACCAAAGGAGCACGCGAGCACGCCTGGGTGCGCGGCGCCTGGCTGCATATTCTGGCCTTCAAATGGAAGGAGGTCGAGAATGAAATCATCACAACGCAGAAGCTTTCAATTTCGCCTTCCTGCTACGCTGCCGCGAATGATCTAATTAGCAATATCGTTCCTGACACAAAGAAGTTTTCAATCGGTATTGCCGCTGAGTTTCCTCCAGGGGTGAAGACGAGCGATATCTATAACGCCTGCACCGATCCCGGTAGTGCGCTCTGGAATCCCAATGTTGCACTCCCTCATCCAGACCTTGGAAAAATGCGGCAACGCCTCCAATACGTTTGCTCATCATTTGCGGGGATTGAGAGAGCGCTGGGCTCCATCGCGTTGTGTGAGGTCATGGATCGCGCGAATGTTACGTATCAAAAAGAATTCTTTGATTCGCCCAATCCAGGCGGCTCATACATTGGAGATTCAATTCAACCCATCTCAGATGCTTGTGCCTCTGAGTGCAAGAGCCAATGTGACCCGTCCTGCTGGCAGGATCTGTGGTTTATTGTATATAATAATGTTTCGGCCCTATGTTCTAAATGCGCCACCGATTGCGCCAACACTTGCTACAACACACGGCTTCGAGATCGAATCACAACGAAGCTTAAACCTTTTTCGGTAAAGGCTGCCGCTCCGGAGGGGTGCCCAAATGTACAATAAGCATTCTCTTTCTAAGAGTTCATTGGCTGGGGTATTTGCGCTTATGATTTCGACTGGGATTGCCACGCTGGGTGGAATCGGTTGCAGTGATGGAGCCACACCTACTCCAGTCTATTGTGTGGGGGCCAACGTAACGGGATTTTCCGGAAGTTCTTGTGGCCCCGCGGTTCCGACCCCCAATGGATCACCGCCTCCACTTCCGCCTGATCCGGGATTCTCTGCGATCACTGTGGCAACAACTGCGGCTGATGATGGGAACACGTTGGCCAAAGCGAGCAATAGGGCAATAGCAGAGCTTAATGCAGATAGGGCGAACTCCGGACAATCGGGAGGTGTGTATACCCCGTTTGTGTCGGCCGCACTGAGTGGTGGCGATAGCCCCGGCTTGCCACAGGCGATATCAAAGAAACCAGTCAGCTCCGGAGGTCCGGACCTCACATTGAATTTGGCGCCTGATTCAAGCACAAAAACCCGGGTCGGCGGGACAGGCACTTCGAACGCGCCGGGTGGCGCTGCTCCCATCGATGCCACCAAAGGCAATGAGAAGAATATCGCAATGAACCCTACGGCCCTAGAGGAAACCGCGCATGACGGGAAGAGTGCTTATGCATCTGGCGGCGGGGGTGGGGCGAAACCTCCCGGGGGCTCAGGCGATTCTGCGTCGGGCTCCGGATGGGGAGGCGGCGGTGGAACCGGAGCAACTAATGATGCGGTCGCGGCATTGAGCTTTGATCCTGAAAAGGCGGACGGCAATATCGACCCCATGGGCAGCGCAGATCCCGAGGACTATTTCGTTAGGCTGGGATTAGAAGAGAATCTTTTCAAGACCGTCTCAAAGCGGATCTTGAAGAAGAGTGCGCAGTGGGTGATTGAGAAACCCGCGGTTAAAACGAAGAAGAATTAGGGGTTGAGGTCGTTTACAAAGTCAAAAATGGTTTGAATTTGGACAATACCCTCTGGAAACCGCACCTCTCTTGAATTGTCAAAAGTGACAATTTTAGAATGCTTGACCTTATAAAGGGCCATGGCCTCACGAAGCGCCTCTGTTTCTCTAGCGAAAGTCTCATGGGGGTCTAGATCCCAACACACTTGCAAAAGATCTGGACATTCACTGCCTTCGCGGTGAAAAATAAAATCGATCTCATTACCGCCTGGAGTCTTTCCGTAAAATATTTGAAACTCTCGACGTCGTAGTTCCAAAAAGACGAAATTTTCTAATAGCCGCCCTTTATTGTGAGCCATGCCTAACCCCTGTAACGAGGCCCATCCCTGATCTACAAGGTAAAGCTTTTTTGGGTTGATTTGGCGCTTTTTAAAGGACTCTGAATAGATGGGGACAAGAAAAATCGAATAGGCATCCTCAAAGGCCGAAATGATCTCGGGTAAAATATTCTTATCAAACTTAATCCCCATGGATTTTAGTTTTTGCATCAGCCGGTTAACGGACAGTAGAGAGGCATACTGGGAAAACAGTGAGTTCTGAACTACATGAACCAAGTGGACCTGCGAAAAAGCATTTCTCTCAATCACGTCACGCAGAAGTAAAGTATCTAAATAGCCTCTTAGGATATTCTTCTTAATTCGCTTCTCACGAACCAGTGCAACCTCGGGAAATCCACCCCACTCCAGGAATTCCAAGCATTTTTTCCGAAGAGCCGCCTGGCTTGGGGTGCTTTGGCTCTTCATGCTTTGATGAGACAGCGTCATGTACTCCAAAAATGAAAACGGAAACAATTCGTAGTTGAGCGTTCGCCCTCTCAACTGAGTCGCAATTTCCTTGCTCAACATTTTTGCCGATGAACCAGAAATTGAAACATAAAATCCGGGCTTTTTTAAAACTCTTGTTACGAAAAGTTCCCAATCCCGCACTTCCTGAATCTCATCCAAAATAAGTAACACTTCCGAAAACCCACCGTCATCGGATAGACGGATATCCTCCACAACATCTAAGAGAGCTTGCAGATCCGTTACCTTCAATTCAATTAGTCGCTCATCGGTGAAGTCGATTGCCAGGTACTCTCGTTTTATAGACTTTGAACGCTTAGAAGGGAGATTCTTCCAACTTTCAGCCATTTGGGTCAACAGAGTCGACTTACCTGCGCGCCGAACTCCCGTAATCACGCTCGCTTTGCCTGAGAGAATACTGAATTCTCCGTTTCGCAAAATAGGACGGGGCTCAACATCGTGCATTCGCAAATCTCGATCGACCCGGTAGTCATCTAGAATCTGCCTAAAGATCCGCTTATAGGATGTTTCTTGCTCCATGCCCAATAGTATACCTGGAATTCAGGCCATTATCAACAATTAGTTACCTGATGTTCAGGGAACTATGCCTCGGGCGCCTTTTGATCGCTCACAGTGGTGACCTCACCCTGAAGCTTTGGGTCTGATTCAGACCTAGTACACCGGCGTCCCACACGCCGTATCCGGCTCCAGGTGGGCGACATCAGGAAATTCTGAACCGCCCCAAGCACTGGTGGAGCAACAGCCGTGTGCGGGCGTTCCTTTGCCCGTTTTGCCGCCGTCCGCATCATAAGAGATCATGCATTTATAACTCGGATCTGTGCCCAGCATGTATTCAACCTGATGCTCTGGTGCGAGCAGCGGAAACTTCGGCCAATCCAGACTCGCCGACACCACCGTCCGATCGCACTCGTTTCCGATCTTCTTGGCGGGCTTTGCCGGCTTCTTGTTTGTTTTACCAACGGGAGGCGGCAGATCAAACGCAGTACAAGAATTACTGGAGGCATGTGAAGTAAAGAGCTTCATCCCATCGTAGGGGGCGTTTCCTAAGGCATCTTGATAGTTCCCACTATTATCGCGTGGTGCGATCTGCCCATAATTATCATTTTGCGTCGGATAAGCTTCTGCACACCAAGCCTGCGAGCGCTCCTGGGTCTTGGGATTAATCACTTGCTGGAAATGTAGAGGTGGATCGCGCAAAGGAGACGCAAGCGGCACACACGCCTGAAAATCCGTGTCCTCTTCATAATGAGGCGCCCAAGAGCGAATGGGTCGGATAAACACGTTCTTCAGCGGGCCATTCTCGTTCACACTTACCATCGTAAACGTATTGCGATCGTCACTTAACATCGGCAGAACAGCAGGGCAGCTCACGCCTGCGACATATTTGTTTGGAAATTTGATACCATCGACATTTTTGCCCGTCCAACTCGGATCATTGGTCGCCACGTAACCCGGAACGCCCTGACCCGGAACGACGTTCGTCACTCGCTTGTGATCAAAGAACGCAAAGTTGCAAGGCTTCGGCCCAAGCATCGTAAACTCTTTGAGAGGATCAGAAGCGTATTTTACCGGGCGATCCACCACAAAAACGGTGTCCAACGATTGCGCCTGTGCAAGAGGACTTCCATCCGTATCAAAAACCGGCGGATAAAGCGCCACGTACCGGCGCAGCCGATACGTTTTACGAACCTGCCCCGCACTGTCCTTGATCACAGGGCATTGTCCCGCAGGACTAGGGGGCGCCGCAAATCCCAAACACGATCTCACAAAACCACCACTGCTGGTAGCACCTGGATCAGCTGCTCCGTTGGGACTTGTAAAGCAACTCGAATTCACCGCCGTAGGATCCTTGGACTCCCCCAGCGAAGCGAGTTTCGTAAAAGCTTCAATGCCAACCGAAAAATCGGCAGATGGATTTAAAGACACGGCAAAGCTTGAATCCATAGGCCATGCCAAACCTTGTGTCCCCTTTGTTGCCGCAATAGAAGCTTGAACCAAGGATTCTTTTACCCGAGGACAAACGTAGCGGCCGTTTCCATACGTAATATCTCCATTCTCAGAGTTTCGGATAAACAGATTGTAGTAATACGTCTGGGCTGAATTCTCAGGTGGCGCAAGCAGCTCACACTCACTCCCCCCACCTCCGGCCTTGCGCACACAAAACTGAGACGCCATCGGTATCTTGGCCGTATCTCCGGTACTCTTCTCTCTGCCGGTATCAGTCTTTACCACGACTTTACTTTGAATATCCATCCCGCGCGTGAATTGTTCATAACAAGAATACCGAAGCACGTTATCAAAGGTGTTCCCTTTTTCATCTTGAAAAGATCCGCTCACGGCGGCCTTGCCTTTGGTTAAAGTGTAGGGCTTCACCTCGAACTTCTCCGTATTGCCAGGCGCCGCAACGACCACTAACTTGATCAGGGTTCCATCTGGAATTTCAGAATGATACATGCTCGGTGCCTTGCAACTCACAAGACTCGGCTGCGTGGCAAGCACTTGCGTGCGTACGACACGCGGAACGGCAATGGCCTTGTCGCCGGTCTGATTGACTTCCTGCCAGGTAAACTCACAATTGCAAGGTTTCGCCGTCTGACCTCCGGCACCGGTGGAGGTCACCGTATTGCAATGGTACGAAAACGGAGACCCCTGCGCATCGGCATTCAAGAAAATATTCAAGGTAGGTGCCGGAGCCGCCGCCGTCGAACTCGGAGCGGGCGTTGCCGTGACACTCGAATCCTCATCAAGAGTGGTTGAAGAGACGCGAAAAGTCAGTGCGGGATCCGTCGTGAGCACACTTGCCGAAGAGTCAGTTGATGAGCCGGGTGCTCCACTCGCGCTAGCCGCAGGTTTCGCCAATCTTCGCGGGGCACCCGAATTGGTACACCCCGAAAAGACGGAGGCTCCTACTGCGATCGCAAAGAGAAGTCGACTTAGAGAGGTTGCAGTGCACATACTGGAAACACTCCTTGGCGTGAAGGATCATCCCCAGCGGGGTCACCGTTACCGGCAACATCGTGGAGTTTGATCTCGTATTTGATGATCTTGCTTGCAGCGCAATCCAACCCCCCTGCCTCATCCGGATCTTTTGACAGGCAATCCGAAGGCAAGGGAAACCGATAAGGGACATAGGTATTGCGCACCGAAGACTCGGATTTGGTCATGTCCGAAGCCATCACCTCAGGGGGTGAAACCACAAATAAAAAGTCAAAGCGCGGATTCAGGCCATCAAGATCCGCAAGGCCTGGCTGAGGATCGATGCTATCTTTTCCACCTTCGATCGCCCACCCATCAGACTGCAAAGGCAGATCCGTCGAATTCGCTTCATTAAAGTAGATGGCATTCGCGGCATTTGTAAAGGTCGAGCCCGACTGATTAACCTTTCCGAAAGTGCCATTTGTAATTTGAGTACACGTATTGTTGCCATCAACACCGCCGTAAATCCTGACAAGTTCACTTGAACTTTGATTTTGATCCTTACATTTGCTCACGACGACCGCGCCATCGCTCCAGGTCCACAGATCCGGCTGACACGCCACTGAATGCATCTCCGAAACCTTGCCGCTCGTGCGATAACTTCGCCTTGGCAGATCGGCGCGAAACAGCCACAATTTAACCCACTTAAACCCAGGCGGAATCACCGTATCCACGGGGCACACTTCGCGCCCAAAACCCGACGCAACGGCTTTTGCCCCATACCCCAGAGGCAGCGGCGCGCTGCCACCAAAAGCGGGGTCAGCCGAAGCCAATTGGGGAGCCACATACGAATTGATCGCGACGTTAAAGGCACCCGAGGGTTTTTTAGCGAGGTAAAAAGTCGAGCGATCAAATTCACTGCCTTCAGGAGGATAAATCAACTTGCTCCCGTTCTTGTCCGCATAGTTGCTAAAAATCCTCAAATCCATGTTCTCCTTGGGATCGTTGGGCAAGGCGGGGCAAAACCAACTTTGAACCTTGGCTCCCACATAATTGACCATCGCACCGCCTAAGTTATTGGTGTAAAAATTCAGCGGATACGAAAGTGCAGGATCCGCGGATTGAAACGGATCATACATATGCGCTCCATCAAACATGTAACGGATCGTGACCAGGTCCTTGCATTGATACCGCAGCGCCTGCACGAAACTCACAGGACTGCTGAGGTCAAGGGCCGCGTTGGCACCCGCCTGAAAATAGAATTTGACCGCATTCGAAAAAGTGTCCGAGTTAGTCAGATGAATCTTCACATCCATGTACGCAAGTCCTGCAGGAACTTGGGTATATTTGCAGCGCAGCAGGCTTGCCTCGTTATAAACTGAGGGCGCCTCAAAAGATTCATGCGCGCCATCTGCTTTGATATAGTCATAAACGCAACTGCAACTCGAGGCGCCCGCATTCGCCTGCGCCGTGGTCGCATTGGCGGCGCAAAACTGCCCCATGGTCTGTGAGTCATCGCCAATCAGATCCAAAGTCCCACTCGGGTCGATCGAATTGCGAACGACATACACGAGCTTCAAGAGAGGCTGCGTCCCGTCTTGGCCCGAAATGAGTGGGGCACTTGCCGCAATCCCCCCTTTGGCTTTTGTACTTGAAAAAGGCTTCGTGCCCCCATTGTTGAGGCAACCTCCCAATGCAGGCATCAGGAGTAAGCACAAAATAAGACGTTTTTCCCCCAAGCTAAAAAACAATTGGTAATCCCCCGGTGATCTATAATGCAAGTATTGGGCAGAAGGTGTGCAGATTGAGGAAATCCGAGGACTTAGCGCTTTACTAAGAACCCTTAATAGAGGCCAAAAACGCCTAATTTTTTGACGGATTCTGAGACAACCGCGCAGAAGCACTCGCAAATCGTGTTGGCGTCGCGGAGTGAACAAGCCGTTTGCAGTGTCAAAAAGTTCTACGCGTGTCTTGGATGACCTCACGGCTGACCTCCTGACACGACCCGATTGCCCATTCGATAGACAGCGGCATTTAAGATGACCGCACTCCCGGACACGCGCTCAATGCGAATGCGATCGATCGCAGGATCAATCGAAAGTGGAATCAAAATCTGATCTTCATGCACCTGATTATCCGCCGGCGCAAGTACCGCGAGCGTCTGAACGACCTGGGGAAACCGATCCAACGAAGTATAGGCCAGATAACGGGGCTGCTGCACCTGCTGCAGGGCACCCTGCGTCTGGTCGGTTTTAACGAGATGAATTTTAAAGAAACCTGCCTCCGAAGATCGCAAGGCATTGCCGTCTACCTTTGTCGCAGGAGGCCCCTGTGGGATGTAGCGCAAGTGTAGTAACAAATTCTCACTGGGCCCCAGAGCCGTACGGTCGAGGTCGATATAGGCTCCGCCTGCGAGCATTTTGTTCGCATCCACATCTGGGGAAAGTACGGGTCCCGCTTTTTCGCACGCCGAATCCGTCAGCGTATAATAGCCCGTGTTGAAGCCCGAAGAAGGAAAATAGTTGCTCGCGGCAAAACTCAATGAAGACGGCGGAAGTTTTTCGCCGTTTAAGCCAAACGCGTTGCCAAAGGTGGAGACGGGCTGCCAATCATAGCAAAGGGTTTCATCCGCGACGGTGCCAGAGCGTTTCCCTACCCACATGTCTGGGATTGCCACGTCGTCGCCATTTCGCCCCGTGAGGGTTTGACTTAAGGGCGTTCCTGCCGGACTCACGCCCCCGACTAAGAAGAC
Source organism: Oligoflexia bacterium (assembly GCA_903881565.1). GTDB lineage: Bacteria > Bdellovibrionota > UBA1018 > UBA1018 > UBA1018 > CAIRTR01. The sequence goes on from CAIRTR010000050.1 coordinate 10,906, forward strand.
CCGGTCCAATACTGAATCATAATGCAACGAATGTCCAAATCGCTCAGGTGGCACCGCTGCACAGGCGCCCACGGCACGCCACTCTCCTGAAAGTGAATCTTTACTTGGAGGCGTGTATTCAAGGACCTCGGAGCCAGCTTGTAAATTCTTGGAATCCGTTAATGCGGCATTCTCCCCATAAAGACCCCCCACCAGCAGGATGCGATCATGGGTCGAGTCATAAGCCCCGGCCCCTAAGAAGGACCCTCGTTTTTCGGGAACAAAGGGCAGCTGCTGCGAGACATGCGCCGAGGGGCTCTTGGAAAACCAGCGACCCACATATTTTGGAGACGGATCGGTCACGTATTTTGGATCAAGGCAGTCATAGGGCTCGTTGGGGTTCTCGGAGTCCGAACCCAGGCAAAATTTATAAATCTTCTTCAAAGGCGCAAACGTTCCATTCTTAGTGCGTCCGCCGAATAAGAAGACCTCAGGAACTTTCGCACCTTTATAGTTACGCGTGACCATGACGGCACCCGATAAGGGAGGAGGAAAATGATCGCTGATGGCCTCGCTTGCCAACCCACCGCCTTGCAGTTTCGCCCGGTTCCAGCTTTCGGTCTCAAAGTCGTAGATCCAAGTATCACCCAACGTGGGGGCCACAAAATATTCTGAAACGCCATTTGCGTCGACTACCGTGGAGGTCGGAACTAGGCCTGTCGGTTGCATCCCCGTCTCGCCCCCAAACATAACGGCGCGAGGATAGGTCTTTCCTGTTGTATCGCTTTTGAGTTCTACGGAGGCCATGGCGGCAAAGATACGCGGTGGCAACTCCTCCATTTTTTGCCAATGCCCGGCACCTGCATGAGCCAACGGATCAAACATCCAACGATCCGAAAGGAACGTATTCATATCCGTTCCCCCTTCCATGAAAATTCCGAAGGAGCAGGGAGCTTCAGGTTTCGTGCAATCGGGTTTGATGTCCTCATTGCGATTGTAGTAGTTCACTTCGGCCATGCGATGTTGAAAACGCGCCGAAGGGCAATTAGGTGAGCAGGTGAGGCCGGTTTCAGCCGTGAGTTTTTTCCAGGTAAACTTGCACGGAGTAGTTTTTGAATCCGCAGTGCATGCATCGCCCGAAACACTCAACTCCCAGGTCGAATCCAAGGCCTTTTTTGCGTCTTTTGAGAATCCGCCGAAGAGGTAGAATTTTTTGGTCACATTGCTGAAAACGAGCGCCGAATTGGAGTACGCCTTGCCGTTGGTCGAAATCGGCAAGAGGTCTGAGCCTTGCGCTTCGACCTTGACCCAAGTAGCAACATCATCGCTTGTCTTGTGAAGGTAGTACAAATCCTTCGCAAGGGATGAAGAGAAGGTTTCCAGCACGCCACCCCAGGCGACAATAATCACCTTGCCTTTTGGATCCAATCCGCGAGCCGAGGCCATGCCAGCAGCATAAGGGACATTGCCGGCGATCGTTCGCTCTGCGGTCCCACTGAGGTCCAAGCCCATTTTGACGTATTTTCCGGGATTGGTTTGCTCGTTCTTGGGAGGTGCCACCGCCCCGTCGGGCGCCGCGCAGTCTGAGAACCAATAATCTTTGCAGTAGGTGCCTCCAAAATAGACGATCTCGTTACCGTCAAGCGAGAAGCCGCGTTGGGTGCTGACACCACCAAACCAAAGCATCTTGGTTGGATTGGAGGAGAGCGGATTTAGAGGCCCGCTCGCACTGGGTCCCCATTTAGCGGGAGCAAGTGAGGCATAACCCAGGGTTGTAAAGTTTGATACGGCTTGAATGCTGGAGGGTTGAAGCGAAAGTTCCGATGCGTTGCCACCGGAATTAAAATACAACCAAGGCGCAAAGTTGTAACTCGGGCTAATAAAGTAGGGCGGCGATACCCCAGCTTTAGTGGGGAGCAAAAAGCCCCCGCTTGAAAGCAGGAACCCTCGATTATAGCCATCTGAATTATTATGCCTTAGGGCCAAAAAGCCCATTTCGGTTATGGGATTCGTTCCACCAAACAATAACTGAGACGAAGGCGCACTCACATTGCTCATCACTTGAGTGTGATAACTATCGACCCAAAAACCCGCAGGAGTAGGTGATTTCTTGGAAGCCGCGAGTCTTGCGTCGACCAATTCGGGCCCATAGGTCGGATTGAAGCGATAAAGCAGCGAGGGGTTTGTGCTCGATGAAGCGTTGCCAGTATAATCAATCGTGTTCGGGGTTGTGCCGCCTGCGATCATAAGTCGATCAGTTTTATCAATATCGTCTCTCAGAATTGTCGTTAAGCCCGTGGCATACGTATCAATCGCAAAGCCCTGTGCTGCGGCATAACCGAATCCGGCTCGGGCACCTGGGCTTTTGGAGAACTGATAAGCAGCGGTATCGTTTACAATGAGCATCGAAGGATCCACGGTGATCCCCGCTTTGAGAAGCGACCATTTTTGAGAGCCCACATCGAAGCTCCACGTATCACGCGTTGAGGAGTTCCAAGTGCTCCCACTCATCGTGCTGCCACCAAAGAGAACAAACTTCTTTTGGGAAACACTGTAAGCCGAAGCAGCTCCAAAAATTTGCGCAGGGCCCGAGTAGTTTGGCGCTGCCGATAAGTTATTCCAAAACGAGATCTGCTTATCGGTTTTTGTAAGCCCCGGCACTTGAGGATTTGCGGGGTTTGTCGCGGCCGAGGGCGGCAAGGCATTAATTGAAATTCCAAAGAGAGACGAACCCAAGGTGGATTCACCTTCAATGCCCCCTACCGTTATAATCCCTCCGCCTAGCGATGCATCAAGCCCGCCGAGTGCGCCATAATCAAAGGTGGCACAACTTGAAGGCGGCGGCAGACTGGGATCTGAGCCCAGCGAGCAAGAAACTGCGGCATTCAACGTTGAGGGCATATTCGCGTTGGTGAGGTCGACGGAAACGTTTTTGATAAAGGCGGGCAGAATGGTTGTTGAAGCATCCATGACGTCATCAGGAAACTTCAGCGGGGATTTGTCCGCGTTTAGCGCCAGGACGTCGTAAAAGGTCTTGGCATCACCCGCACAACCACTTTGTCGATTGGGCGCCATGAGTGAATAAAAATCCTGA
>CAIRTR010000051.1 GCA_903881565.1 Oligoflexia bacterium
GCTCCCATCCGCAACCTCAGTGGCCTCTCTTGCGAGCGCGGCGATTGTGGTGGATGGGGTGACTCCGAGTGCATTGAATTTTGCGTCGTCGCCACTGGTGTTGAACCGACTTGTTGCGATGACCCCCGTCGTGTCGACTCACCTCGGGGAGGCGATCGTGAGTTGCGCAGGCGCGGTGCCCTCGGGGCTTACGTTGGATGTGACGGGCGGGGAGTGCCGGATCTCAGGGACGCCCGATACGACGAGCGCGGCAACGGATTATCCAATTACTGCGACAAATGCCGGAGGGACGAGTGCGGCGTTTAGCATGAATATCACGGTGAAGGCGATAATCCCGAGTGCGTTGAGCTTTGCGGATTCACCGTTGGTTTTGACAAGACTTACGGCCATGACCGCAGTCGTTTCGACGCACACGGGTGATCCGATTGTGAGTTGCGCGGGCACTGTTCCGTCGGGACTCACACTGGACGTGAGCGGGGGTGAGTGTCGCATATCCGGGACTCCTGATACGACGACTGCTGCGACAGATTTCCCGATCACTGCGACCAACACGGGTGGAACAAGTTCGGCGTTCAATGTGAACATCACGGTTAAAGCGATAATTCCGAGTGCGCTGAACTTCGCGGCTTCTTCTTTGGTCTTGACCAGACTCTCTGCGATGACCGCCGCTGTGTCGACGCACACGGGGGATCCGATTGTGAGTTGCGCGGGCGCGGTGCCATCGGGACTTACGTTGGATGTGAGTGAGGGCGAGTGCCGGATCTCGGGGACTCCCAATACGATCGCGGTTGCGGCGGATTTTCCAATCACGGCGACGAACACAGGAGGGACGAGTACCGCGTTTAATGTGAATATCACGGTGAATGCGATTATCCCGAGCGCTGTGAGTATGGGGCCTTTGGTCGTAGTGAGAAACTCTGCAATGACCGCCGCGTTCTCAGGGCACGCGGGTGACCCTATTATTAGTTGCGTAGGCGCGGTGCCTCACGGTCTCACGCTGGATGTGAGTGGGGGCGAGTGTCGAATCACCGGAACGCCTGACGTTCAGGCGGCTGCGACGGGTTATCCGCTCACGGCGACGAACACGGGAGGTACGAGTGTGGCGTTTACGGTGACGATCACAGTGAATGCGATTGTTCCGAGTGGGTTGAGTTTCGCGCTCTCTCCTTTGGTCTTGACCCGAAATACGCCAACGGTTGCGGCGTCGACTCACATCGGTGATGCCATTGTCAGTTGCTCGGGAGCGTTACCCCATGGTCTCAATCTGGATGTCAATGGTACCGAGTGCCGGATCTCGGGGACTCCCGATACATTGACGGGCATCTCTACTTATCCGATCACCGCGACCAATACAGGAGGGACGAGTGACGCGTATAATGTGATTATCACGGTGAATGCGATTGCTCCGTCTGCGCTGACTTTTGCGGCTTCTCCTTTAGTGTTGACCAAAGACGCGCTGATGACTCCTGTTTACTCGAGGCATACCGGGGATCCGGTTGTGAGTTGTACGAGCATTGATACACTGCCTACCGGTCTTTTCGTGGAGGCGAGCGGTGGGCAATGCCGGATTTACGGGACTCCTACTGATGCCGCTACTGGTATTGCGGCTAATTATCGAATTACCGCGACGAACACGGGTGGGCCGAGTGCGGCGTTTAACATGAATATCGCCATCGCCGGTCCGGATTTTACGATTACCACGGGAGGTGGGCAGGGGTATTCTGTTAAGGCCGCGCCACCTGCATCGATTAGCGGAACCTGCGGCCCGGACGTGCTATCGATGGATGCTTCGTCAAACCTCGTCACTCCTGGTGTTATTGTTAATTGTGGAACGACGGGAGCATGGACAATTGCGGACACCACCGGGGGTTTTATTGCGGATCAGCAAGAAAACGTTATTGCGATCCAGGCTTATAGTGGCGCGGGTCAAACCGGCAACTCGAGGACGAAGTCTATCACCATTACGTATTGTGCGGCATTGAATGCGTTACCTGGTGCGGTGGCTCCGGGGGGGGGGCCCGGAGCGGATGCAGGCAATGCTTATGAGTTGTCGACCGTTGCTAACTGGGTCTGGCTTAGGGCTAACCCCGGGGTGGGGAAGTTTTTTAAGGTCATGAACGATATTGATTTCAAGTGTTATAATTGGATCCCGGTGGGTAATTCGGGCGCGGATGGCAGATTTAACAGCACGATTGATGGACAGGGTTACACGCTGAAAAATTTGATTATTGATGGCACACAGGGAGACACTTCGCCGGATGAGCAAGGACTTTTTGGCATGACAAATAATGCTGAGATCAAGAACTTGAATCTCACCCGGGTGGGAATTTATGGTCGAGATAAGGTGGGAGGTCTTGTTGGATACGCATTTGGCGATACCATTATTACGAATGTTTCGGTGTCGGGTACAGTGGAGGGCATCGGCACGGGAGTAGGATTGTTAGCGGGATTTTTTCATGATACTTCGCTTTCCTCTGTGGGTATATCGGACTCTGACACGAGTGGCCTGGTCAAAGGAACGGGCATTGCTGGGGTGGCGCACGGCGGTTTTGTGGGTAAAATGGATTCGGGAATTAGCAACTCTTATAGCACGGCCACTGTTTCGTCTTCTGGGAATGCGTCTGTGGGGGGATTTATCGGGGAGTTTTACACTGACTATACACCGCCTATCTCCAACTCGTATGCGACCGGAGCCGTTACTGGGGCGACTAACGTTGGTGGCTTCATTGCCATGGTAGACTCGACTGTGTTGGGCGCGGCGGGTGTGGGGGCAAGCATTACTACATCTTATGCCACGGGTGCCGTTAGTGGGTCGGGGAATTATGTAGGTGGATTCGCAGGGTATGCGATGCCGGTGACGATTTCGAAATCTTATGCCACAGGAAACGTTTCTGGCGCAAGTCAAGTGGGGGGATATGTCGGCACTGGATCGGGGAATGTAATTTCGGATTCTTTTGCAACAGGGAACGTGACTGCTTCGGGGCAGTATTCGGGTGGATTTGCGGGCAAACTCACAACAACTACTGCAAATCGCGTCTACTCGGTTGGAAATCTTGGTGGGGCGGGTAGCGATAAGGGCAATTTAATAAGCTTTTGCTCTGGCACGCTTACGGATGTGTTTGCCCTGGGCAATATCGCTACCGATCACGCGGTCTCAGTGGGGAACGACTCCTGCAGTACCGTGGATGCGACGATCCTAAAAACTGCGGGTCAGCTCAAGAATGCTTCGACCTATACGAACTGGGATCTCATGGCGACTCCCCTTTGGGATATTGATGAAGGGAACCGTTACCCGACGCTGCATTAGACCCGAAACCTCACCACCCCATCTGCACCCCTGCCGAGACCGAGAGCATATTAATGCTATACCCCTCAATCAATCCGATCTGAGTTGGCGAAAGTCGGATATCTGCCACATCAAAAGTGAGCAACAAGGCCCTCGAGGCTTTGGGGGAATTCATTTGAATGCCGCCGCCTACGGCAATCTCGCGATCTGCAAGTTTGGGTATGCTGGTGCCCGCGGTGATCGGGGCGAATTTAAGGTACGCAAATTTTGCCCGTTCTCCTGCTGCAAAACGCTTCGTCTGCAAGAAGAGTTGCGGCCCTGTCAACAGGTTAATCCCGTAAGCATTGCCCGATACAAACATCGACCACATGTACCAACCTGTTCCGAAGCTCCATTCGGTTTTCCCGGGAGTGCCTGCAAAAAGGTAGTTGAGCCTTGCGTTGGTTCCAAGGAAACGTGCGCTGGGTTGGGCGGTCGGAACCGAGGAATACCAAAGGGGGAGGAGTGAAAAATAGGCGCCCAGGCTAGCTTCAATTCGTTTTGGAACAACTTGGTAACTGGCTCCCAGTTTCAAGGTCAAAGCGAACTCGTTGACTTGAATAGGGTCAGGCGTTTCTTTGTATCGCAAATAGGTTGGGCCCAGATTGGCAGAAAAACTCAAGCGGGGAGTTCTCTTTTTTGCCCGATAAAGGATAGCAAATTCCGAAGCCAGAGGGTCTTTGTCTTGTTTGTTCGCGAACTTCACGGTCCCGAGAATATCGCCTTTATCTGAAGTTTTTTCGGGGGCTTTGATGATCACCCGGGTCCATTCAGGGCCGCTTGCAATGGATTTTTTGGCAAACGAGGAACCTCGCCAATTCGCGTCGGCAGAATGCATAAAGACGAGGTTTAGAGCATCTCCTTCTTGCTTGCACACCACTCCTGCGTAGAGAAAATTGCTTTCGTGGTTTTTCTTTTTTACCGATATTCCGTTGTCCCAGCACGAGCGATCGAGCCAAAAAACCGGTTCATCGTAATCCAGCTCAACCTGGAGGCCGATGTCGAGCGGCGCTCCGCTTGCATCCGTGTACTCGAGGGTCGCTGAAGTCACGCGTGCATCAAGATCAAATCTCAGAACACTTCCTTTTACGCCGTCTTCTTTGCCAAAGGGTTGATCTTCGGGGTTGATGCGAGCTTCAAGTGCAGAGGATCCCTTAAGTGAGTTAGCTGCAAAGTCAGAAGGAAGCGCGATCCAAATTCTCAGAGCAGGGTGTCCGACCGGATTGTCTCTGTCTTCGCCGGCCTTATCCTTAGAAGATTCCTTAGAGGACTCCCGATCAAAGAGCCAGCGGCTTTTAACTTTCCATTTCGGCTCAGTACGGTTCCCTTTCCAATCGATCCAATAAATTTTGGGTGTGGGAAACTGTGCAGTCGCGCTTTTCACCCAAACAGGGGACGAAGCAGCACCTTGGTTTGCTAAAGTAGGAAGAGGCATCAAAAGCAATAAGAGTCCGATCCATGACCTCGTCCGCCGCCCCACGTGAAAAAGTCCCCCCGTACTATTAGGGTATCATAGGAAATTTGGAACTTGAAACGGCAAGAGAGTCAAATTGTTGACCCAAAACGCTCGGCTCCCCGTGAATAACGTCAAGTGAATGGCGCTGTCTCTCGTCGCACACAAATTTTTAACTTCTTGAAGAGAAGTGCCGAAATGTCTCCTGTGGGGGAGCACCTTTGTTCTCCTTGGAGGAACATGGATTTTAGTAGAAGAAAACTTCCAAAGGACGCGCTCGAAGATATGAGACTGTGTCCACTGAAGTCAGTCAAACCGTATGCGCTCATGCTAGCGCCGGTCTATGTGTTTTTGCCAAAAAACGAAAAGTTTATTTCTGTCAAAGCACCCTTGGATTTTTTCACGCCCGAAGAACTGGAACGTCTCGCGCCTTACCGTACGTTTTATCTTCCTGAATTTGTCGATTCCGCTCTGTCTTATCGCAAGGCGGGACGTAGCATTCGCGGTCTTCTCTCTTGGGAGCCGGAGGCGCCACTGGGTGAAAGTGGAAAAGTAGCGCTTCCTCCTCCTCCTTACCAACTCAATGATTCTATTTTGCGTATGATGGGGCCCTTGTGGGGCGCGGGAGCAGCGATTGAACCGTTTTTTGTGGCCGTGCTGGTCAATGAGCTGTGCGACCTCTTCCCATTTGAGATTCTTCTGAAGTGTCGCGACCGTAACATTGCAGTCTTTGAGCACGCGGTATTGCTTTCGAGCTGGAGCGTTTTTCTGGCTCTTCATCTTGGTTTCTCGGATCTCGATTTTCTAAATGCGCTTCGCGAGCGGGTGTTTGATGAAGTGTCAGATGACAAACCCTCGATCGCTGTAACGAACGAAGTGGATCAGCTCATTATTCTGGCTCGCGCCTCTTTGCCCAACGAAAAAGTGCGGACCCTGCAAGGAAACTGGTTTGCGGGGCGGCCGGAAAATGTTGCGCGTCGAATCTTAGGTCGAATCAAGAGATTGCAAGAGCAGTTGATCCCTGAGGCGGCCACCGTCGTTTCAGTTTTTGGCGAAAGGGGGTTTATCGATGCTTAAATTCGGTAAGATCCCGCCGAGATCTATGGAAAGTTTTGGGGTCGCAGGACTCCTAGGTGAGAAGTGCACCGTTTTCTACGAAAGCCTTTTCAGTACCAAGCATATTGGGCGCGTTTCAGATTTATTGGCGGCACGATTGAGTCAAGAAGGATTGGATGAGTTAGAGTTTCGAACTCTTCTCCTTTTTGCAGCATTTGAGGGGTATCGCGGATCAGGAAAAGATCTTTCCTCGCCGTTGCTTGTCGAGTGTGGTCTCGATGAAGAAAAGGTCGCAATCGGTGTTTCTTTTAATTTTTCTGAGTCCTTGAATCTCGATCCACGCGTTTTTGGCGAACGCATTCGCTCGCAAAAACCAGCGTCTGAACTTGAAAAATTAATTCTTGAGATCGACGCCCATTCAGATCGTCTGGTTGTTCGGGTGCAAATTGAGGGAAAAAGGGTTGAAATCGTTAGCTTGATCGGAATTACTGGAAAGATTGACTCCGAAGATATCAAGAATCGGCAACCGCCCGAAGTTCTTGTCTTTGAAAAACCTCCGCAGGAACAAGTTATTTCCGGTGAGTATGTTCAGTTGGGCGATCTTAATTATGCGCAACTTCTCAAAGACGATGCGCCTGGATCGAAACTTGATGCGCCTGCGTCGGGCGATGTGATCGCTTTGCAGATGCTCGATCAGATTAACGTGGGTGACGAAGTGGTTCAGGTGCGGGGAGCGCAGGCTGAAGCCGAGAATGTAAAAAAGTTCGGGGGTGGGCGCGCGGATTTGGATTTGGGTGGAATGCGTGTTGAGGGCGGTGTCCCGGATACAATCGACGGCGCCACGACAGTAGGGGGCGGGTCCGCTGAAGCGGATGCTATACAGAAAGTCCAAGGTGCAGTGCCGGTCAGCGACGCCTTTAACCAGGTGCTTTCGGGTGGAGAGGGTATTGATTCCACGAAACATATTCTCTCCGGAGGCGGGGACCCGTTTGGCAGTGCAGGCCCTGAGATTCAAAAAGTCAATGGTCGAGCTGAGTCGATTTCCGACAAACTCTTTAAAGTTGCCGGTGCGGATGGAAAAATCTCGCAAGAAGCGGTGATGCAGGCCATCGCCGCGGTACAGGTTCCGCAGATTCCGGAATCTGCAAAATTAAAACAC
>CAIRTR010000052.1 GCA_903881565.1 Oligoflexia bacterium
GGGATCGAGCGGAGAATCCGAAGCGCTTCTTGAGAGGCCGAAAGCGAGAGCAGCGCACTCCCATAGATTTGTCTTGAGCGAGAAGTGTCCGCGACAAAAGCTTCTTTTTTGAGACCTGGGTTAAACACCGGAAAAAGAAGGGTAAAGATTTCCCGATGACATTCGGCGAGCCAAGCTCGATAAAGAAAATCCAGACGGAGATCATGAGGAATCTCGCTAGGCGCCTTGAAGTGCGAGCCCAGGAAACGGTTGGCCTTTCGCAGGTCACCTTTTGAGATCCATTGGTCCACTAATTCGAGGTCTTTTTGAGTGAGTGCCATCTTGTTAGATTCTACCAGATACTGGCTAAATATGTAAGTGTACATTAATAACGTGTCGCGATATAGAGTGGCAGAAGGAAAACGACAAATGCGCTACTGGATATCTCTCATCCCCGCAATTCTCTTAGGAATCCTCTTAAGTGCCTCAGTCAACGCCAATTCTTCGGCGTGCCTGGAATGCCACGAAAATCTGACGAAGAATGAGTACGTTCACTATCCCTCAGGCGACACTAAATGTGAAATTTGTCACTCCGCTAAGCCTCAGCACTTGAGCTCCCAAAGAAAAGAAGACGTCTCAACCGATCGCTCAAACGACGTTTGCTACAATTGCCATCAACCCATGGATAGCAGTCCCGTTGTTCATGGCGCACTCCAAAAGAAAGACTCCTGCATTTTTTGTCACAATCCCCACGCAAGTACCCGACGAAGTTTCCTCAGAGCTGAGCCAAGCAAATTATGCGTGTCTTGTCACACGACATTGATTCCGGCTGGAACGACTCAACATGGGGCAATCGATCTCAAGCGTAGTTGTTTGAACTGTCACCTTCCCCACTCCAGCATCACGCCAAAGCTTCTCACTGCCCAAGGCGGCAACTGCATGTCTTGTCATGAAAATGGGATGGTGGGAGTTCCGAACATGGCAAAAGAATTTAGTGATTTTCCTTTGTCTCACAAGCCAGTCAAAGACGGCAAATGCACCTCTTGTCACACGCCGCATGCCAGTTCGTTTGAGCCGCTCTTAAGAAACGAAGCTTCAAGTGCAAAGCCAAACTGGAACGAAAATCTCGTCGAGATTTGCCTGCAGTGCCATGGAGCAATGGTCTCGGGCATACTTGTCAGCAACAATGAGACCCGATTTAGAAGTGATGCCGTAGTGAACGGCAAAACCGTCCGGAGAAATTTGCATTTTCTGCACGTCGTAGTAAAGGGACGCGCCTGCACGGTTTGTCACGATGTGCACGGGGGCTCTAATCCCCACAACATCGCGTCTGATGCTTCGTCCAGAAAAACTCGGAAATTCGCTTTTTCCGTAACACCAATGGGTGGATCGTGCGCCCGTGCCTGTCATGGAAACGCAAACTATAACCGGATGAATTAGTGAAGCCGCAAGCAGTGAATGGAGTATTTATGAAAACAACTAACTGGATCTTGATCATGGGCCTTCTCGGGACTTTAGGGTCTTTGACCGCCTTCACCTCCTCTGCCTCTTTTGCCATGGGCAAAAATCACTTCACTCACGTCTCAAAAGGCGGCGTTAAAGTTTTAAGCTCGATGATCGCCGCGCGAGAATGGCGGTTTTCGAGCGTAGGCGAGATAGTGGGCGGCTCAGGCGAGAAACCCGTGATTGCTCAGAAACTGCAACTTTTTGTTTCCAATCGTCCTGATTTTCTTGAGCCCGTTAATGTCGATCAAGTTCATCTTCTCACGGAGGCAGAAGCGTTTGGTTCGGTGACGACGATGATGTTCGTTTCGAATTCCTATAAAGACTATCAGGGCACAACGATTTACCCTGCGATCGAAGAAAGTACGGGCAGTGATGGATCCTATCGGTTTCTCTTGTCAATGGATCCCCAAAAAACCATTGATGGCGCCGATTGGTTCAATAAAGGGCTTAGTGTGGCAAGCGTGGACCCGCTGTTAATGAACTCCTCAGGGAAGGTGAGTTTATACCCCGATGATAAAATCTGCAGCGGCGCAAACTGCAGAAGCTTGAATGAAGTGAACCTGACTCAAGCCCTGTTTCCAAAATTTGTCGTGCTTGAACTAAATCCCAAAAAACCAGAGCTGATGAAATTGGAGATCTACAATGGAGAGATATTGGAGAAGCCCACATTCACGTTCCAATACCAGACGACAGACCCTCTCCCCCCACCTTTTACTTCTGAGTTAACGCTCTGTACTTCGTATTCAGAACTTCAACTCAGGGCCGCGCACCCTGGATTCAAATGTCGGATCTCAAGTTGGGGTGCGAATGTTTACGAGCGTGTAGCGCATGCGGGGTTTGGCGAATCATGGAAAACTCCCGATGGGATAATCTGGGGTGATGTCCTGGCTGCCGCCGACCAACCTCAAGCTGCACAGGTTTGTGAAAAGTTTGGAGGTCGCTTACCAACCAAAGACGACCTGAAAGCGTTATGGAAATTCAGACGTACCTGGGAAATGGCTGATGGAGGCACGGGCTATAATCCCTACTCCATGGCAGAGATTGAAACGATGTTGCCCCATATGAAACAGCGTTTTTGGACCGAGGAAAAAGCCACTTACGTCGATGTTTTCACTAAAGCCAGATATTCAAACGATGAAGGAATCTTCTTTACGCTGAGTGATCATTATTGGGAAGGCAATATCTTTTCCCGTTGTGTCGCAAATCAGTAGGAGGTGTTTATGAATAAATTGAATTGGGTAATGTTTGTCTGTGTGATCTCAATTGCAGCGCCCCGTGCTTCGTTCGGCCTGGGCAAAAAACATGATACCCGCGCTGTCCCAGGATATTCGTTGCTCACGGCAGAAGGCTCTCAGATCTTTGATACTTTGGTGAGTGATCGCAAGTGGGCCAACTCAGGTGAAGGCGAGCTCAGGGATGGATCTGAAAAGAAAATTAGGTTTTCACAAAGTCTAGAGTTTCGACATCATTCGGTCGATGATCTTTTTTGGTATTGCGGCCAAATGTTTGGCGGTGAAGAGTACAACATGCTTTCTGCCACGGACGCTTTTGGCTGGAAGTCCTCAAATGAAAGCATCGCGTTTTATCGCGTGTTTGACGTTCCTAACCAGATTACCGATGCCACGATTTTGCAAGAAGTGACGAGCGACGGCAGTTATCGTTTTTTGTTTCGGAGCCAGCATACTGTGAGAGGCGCTTATCCCGTAGCGAAGTACCTCGATGGGCCAAGTGCCGGTCACCGCTGCTGGTACCAAAATTATGGTTGGGAGTTGGATCCGTATGCTCCAGATAGGGCCAGCCTGGCGGCTGTTGATCCTTGGCTCATGAATGCGTCAGATACGGTGAGCGTATATCCCTATGATAAAATCTGCGTTGGCGAAAGCTGCAAACCGTTTTCAGCATTTACGCCTGCGCAGGCGAATGTGGCTGATGAAATCGTGCTTGAGATCAATCCGAAAAACCCAGAACGGATAACCGTTGAGCTGTATCGGTTTCATATACCGGGGTTCACCGCCATTCCCTACAAGAGGGAGCTGATCGGGAAATTCCAGTACGGTTTGGAGCTGAAATAGGCCATTGGCGGATTAGAGAAGGCCCATCTGGCGACCCACAATTCTTCGCGCCTCAGAGCTCAAATAAAGCGGCAAACTCAGCAAGTCGAACTCAACGGTCTTGGTTCCCTTGGGAGTGATCACATCATGTTTCACATGAGCTATTGTCGGCTGATTCAAATCAAACCGCAATGCACGTCGGCACTTCTTGGTGGCCATAAATTGTTGCAGACTTTTCAAAGAGCCGCTCTTTCCCGACTTCACTTCGATAGGGATAATTTCCGACCCGAACGACATCACAAAATCCAATTCTGCGTTAGATTGTTTTGCCTCTCGCAGCCAGTACACTAAAGGCAAATCCTGCGCCCGCGATGAAGCCTGGAGATTCTGAACCACGACTTGCTCAGCCATTGCGCCAAAATCAAGCAACCCATCACCTCTGGCCCGCTCCAGCTGAGCCAAATCCACGCCCAAAACCACATTCATCAAGCCGACATCAAGCGCGTAAAGTTTGTAGACCAGTTCTTCAATTCCAGCCTGCAGGGGCAAGGACGAACATGAACTGTGGTGAACTTTTCGAAGAACGCGGGCTTTAGCCAACGTATCAAGAGCATGGCGCAAATCGCGCGCATGGGTCAAAGGATCCAATTCAGAATATTTTACTTTTCTGCCAACTTGCGCCGGAATTCTATCGAAAATTAGTTGAATTCTCACAAGCTCTTTTCCAGAAGCGTATTTGGAAAAATCGTCCCGATAGGTATCCAAAATATTGTGAAGCACAGCACTGACTCGTGCAAAATCACGATACTTTGCCCAGCAGCCAACGGCCTCGGGCATCCCTCCAACCAAATAGTACTCCCGCAAAGCTTTCAAACAAGTTTCGTGGACGGTACTCGGAATTGTCATTCCTAATTCAAATTTCGCTAAAAACCCTGCCACACGGGATGCACCCGTGGCTTCTAAAAACTCCAAAAAAGTCAAAGGGGAAACAAAGTGATATTGAATACGACCCACCGGCATCGTGAGTTTTTCTTGCGTAAGTGCAAAATCCAACAAAGAACCGGCTGCTATGACTCGTACCCCTGGATAGTCCTCATAAAAATAGCGCAAATATTCTATGGCCTTCGGCACGCGCTGAATTTCGTCAATAAATAACAGGAGTTTTCTATCAGAGAAGTTCACCCCCAGCTGCATCTCGAGCGCCAAAACAACGTCTGAAAAATTCTCCTCTTCGAAGATTTTCCGAAATCGAGCCTCTTTTTCGAGATTCAATTCGACTAACTTTAGTTTTTGAGACGCGGCAAACAACCTGACAAGAGTCGACTTACCCACTTGTCTCGCGCCTCGTAAAAGCAGCGGCTTTGCTTCACCACGAGGGAGCGCGAACCATTGTTTAAGATCAGCAATGCATTCCCGATGAAAAACACCCCCCAAACTACCCCCTCTATTAGCCATTCTATACTAATAGTACCCCTACTTTTAACCAAAAGCAAGCGAATCGGACCTAACAAGCAGAACCCGTAACCCACGCTTTTACAGCGAACTCGGCAGTGTAACCGTCTTCACTTTAAACGTAGCCGGGGCAATCCAATCTGAAGCGGACGTAAAATCCGAAGCCGAAACGCCTGAAGCGCCTGTAACAGCGGCACAAGTATTATCCCAAGTTAACAGCACGCTAGAGGCGGGATTACAAAAAGGATTCTTATACCCAGGAAACGAAGCGGCACCCGGCGAGAACAACGCGTAGAGATCGGGATAGGCTCCCAAAGTATAAGTTGTCAATAAATTCGGAAAATCAAAGCTTGTGGTCATATGCGTGAGATCGGTCTCTCCGGGCATCATGATAAATAGGCTCTCTTTTGCTGCAAAATCATTGGCAACAAAATCAGTATAGAACGCAAACCCTGTTTGATTGGTTGGCGTCGTGGCGCAGGTAGGGCTCCCAACTGAGCGAGGGTTATACATCATGGCTTTCCCCTTCCAGACAGAATCCTCGCGGGCAATTTTGACCATGATGTTTTGGGGAGCTGACACATTGCCACTGCTGCAGGCCAAATCCGCCATAAACGTCGTTACACTCCAATGCGTTTCGTCTGTGTAGGTTCCGCTGTATTCAAATTCGCCCGAAGCTGCAGGCCCTTGATTTTGGGGATCAGGGGGCTGAGTCGCCTCAAAGAGGGCTGAAGACACCTTAAGGCTAAAACTCGTCCCATCAACGCTAACATAGACATAAGGATTGCCATCCGAATTCTTAGCTAAAATAGAATACTTTGTAGCAGTAGTTCTTATATAAAAAACCGTGTTCGTGCCCAGACTCACTGAACCCGATGATCCATCCGCCAACCCGACAAGACTCTCCCCGAGAATCCCAAGAACTTGGGGCATCCCAGCGGCAGCGCTCGCATTTAAAGCAAGAAAACGCTTTAACAAAAGGGGCTGACATTGGAAAAAATCACCCACTGCAACGCAGGGGCCGCCATCATCTCTCGCACTTTGCTTTTGCGAAACCGTCACGCCCGAGCGCGCTTTCAAATAAACCATACTCCCAGTAGAATCGATGAGTGCTAATGGAGTGAGGCCTGCATTCAAAGCCGTAATTTGGGCCGCCAGCGCAGCAGTCGCCGCAACGGGAGAAGCAGTGCTCGATGGAGAACCCGAAGGAGAATCAGAAGGAGATGCCGAGGGCGAAGCGGAGGCCGCCGGATCAGGAGTCACAGCAGCGGTTTTTGAACAGCCATTGACCGCGCCCAAAGTCGCAATACAGGCCA
>CAIRTR010000053.1 GCA_903881565.1 Oligoflexia bacterium
GCCAACTTTGAAAGATTCAATTCCGATCAATTCCGATAATTGGCTAGTGGTGCTCTGAGCTTCTTATATTGCACGTGTCACCTGCGCTCGAAGCGCTTGTCAGCGTTCACAATACTAAGACTTTTCGCTCCCTCCGTCGTCACAAAGCCAGGAATATCGAACACCTCGAATGTCAAGTTAACTTGACAAAACCAAAAAATTAGCCCATACTCAACAGATGGATTTTAAAACCCTATCCATCATCGGAATGCTGCGCGGACTTAACCAAAGCGATCTTGCCACGCTCGCCGGCGTAAGCAGACAAGCCGTTTCCCTTTGGGCCAAACAACCCGTGATCAGCCTGCGACTAAAGAACCTTCAGCAACTCGCAAAAGGTTTGGGAGTAAGCATCGATGCTCTGGTAGAGCCACTGCCCATACTCAACACCCCCGAAGCCGAGACCCTGCAAACGAGTCTACTATGGGACCACCTTTTTCCATCTCTCGAAAGTTTCACAGTCTCTCTCGTCAAAGGTGATCTGCGTGCGCTTGCTCGCCTAGTGCAAGTGTACGGACTCTACAGCGGGGCAAAAACAATCGGCCCTTCTGTTTGGAAAAAATTCCCCCAATACAAAAACTTCATTCACCCCGCCAGGCGCGGGCAATGCGAGAAACTATGGATGCTGCACGAAAACCCAGCCTCGATTTAGCCAAGATGGTTTTGCCAAAACCACTTCTCCGCGGACTCACCCACCTTTTTGAGCAAGGGATTCAGGGATGCATGCTAGTCGGCGGCACGGCGCTTTCGGGTTTTTATGCCGGCCACAGACGCTCCGATGACTTGGACCTCTTTACCCGCGACCCTGCAAGTTTCAAATCCACCGTGCTTGCAGCAAAATCCTTGGAAACAATCGGAGTCAAGTTTCTAGAAAAAGGCGCCGAGACGGCTCAATACTTTAGATCAACCTGCGAACTAGATCGCCATCGTTTTACGATTGATGTCGTATTAGATTCGAATCTGTTTCGCGTGGGATCTTCGACAAATGTCAGTGGAATTGAGGTTGCCGATCTCGACACACTCTTAATGACAAAATCAGCAACCCTCGTAAGTCGTTGCAGTGAAAAAGATCTCTATGATCTGATCTGGCTCTTTCAACAATTTTCTAAACTCGACTTTTCTGAGCTCATTAGACTGGGACATGAAATCGATACCGGGGTAAACGGCGAGAATATATTGATCTCGCTTGCAGGCGCCAATCTCAGCGAGGGCGCCTGCGACTTCTCGAACTCCCCAAAAATCACTAAAGAATCAATCTATAAACAAATCCTCAAATTCAAAAAAGAGATGATTAAGGGAATGCAGAAACTCTTAGACGAAGAGCCCGCGCCTCCGCTGAAAGAACTCGTGCAAAGAGTTGTGAAGCTAAAATCCAGCCACAGCTAGCCCCTACCGAGCAGGATTCCAGAGCCAGTAAATCCCAGGCGTCACGCCTTGAGCATCACGAGGGGGAAGGGCGCCTTTAACAAGGCCTGCGATGGAACTACCCAAGCTCCCGCCCACGCCGCCAAAATTAGAAGAAGACTCGTCATCCATCGAATCATGATCATCAAGAAGCATACTCAAGAGTTTGCCACGCTTCTTTTCGGCGTAAACCACGTGAGGCTTGCCCTTGAGCTTACCTAGTTTGCCGGCTTCAGCGATCGCGTCTTGCAGGGTGCCCAACTGATCCACGAGCTTTGCAGCCTTGGCTTGTGATCCTGAAAAAATACGGCCATCGGCAACCGCGTCGACTTCAGCAGCAGGAATTTTACGCCCCGTCACGACCGCTTCTTTGAATTGTGTAAGAACATCATCGACCATCGCCTGCAAAAGCGCACGCTCTTGCGGAGTCATATCGCGATATTCTGCGCCCGCATCTTTGAACACGCCGGTCTTGATTGAGTAGCGCTGAACTTTGGCCCATTCGTAGAGCTTTTCTAAATTGATAAACTCCATGATCACACCAATAGATCCGGTGATTGTTCCAGGATTTGCGTAAATTTTTTGAGCGCCGCACGCGACATAATAGGCGCCACTGGCTGCCACCGAACTCATCGAAGCAATAATAGGTTTTTTGTAGGCTTTGACAGCCTGGTAAATTTCTTGCGAGGGGGCCACTGCGCCGCCCGGAGAATTAAGCCGCAACACAACGGCTTTGATGTCGTCATTTTCTTCAAATTGTTCGAGCCGGTTCAGCGTCTTTTTTGAATCCATAATGACGCCATTAAGCTCGACAACACCGACTGCGCCGCCTTCACTAAAAAGTGAGGCCTTCGCAGAAGTAGAACCGCCGCCTGGGGCCCTGTATAAAAACAGGGCCCCAGAGACGATTAAAAACACCATAAAGAACGCTGCCGAGAGCAGCAACACTATGGTTAAAGGATTCCAGGACTTTTTAAGGGACAATGATTATTCGCCCTTTTCGCCCTTGCCCAAAGCAGCCTTGAGCTTATCGCCCAAGGCATCACCGAGCGAAGTCTTCTTCGAACGCTCTCCGACGTAGGAGTCGTAGTTTGCGCGCTCTTCGCTGCGGGTGAGTTGCTTAATGGAAAGTCCAATGCGTCGCTCTTTAGGTTCGATCGAGAGAATCTCGGTACGAACTTTATCGCCGACCTTGAGGATGTCCGCAGGCTTTTCAATGCGATGATCAGCGATCTCACTTACATAAATGAGACCTTCAACGCCTTCTTCAAGCTCTACGAACGCACCGAAGTCGGTGAGCTTCGTAACTAAGCCATCAATGGCTTGGCCTTGACGATAACGGGATTTGATATTTTCCCAAGGATCACGCTCGAGTTGCTTGATCCCGAGAGAGAATTTCTCAGAAGCTTTATCGATCCCGAGCACGACGGCGCGGATCTTATCAGCCTTCTTGAACTTCTCAGATGGATGACCAAACTTCTTGGTCCAAGCGATGTCACTGACGTGCACGAGGCCGTCAATGCCAGAGCCGATGTCCACGAAGATACCGAAGTCGGTGACGGATTTAACTTCGCCTTCGACAATCGTTCCAACGGGAGTCTTCATCTCAAGCTCATCCCAAGGATTAGCTTGGAGTTGCTTGAGGCCCAAGGAGATGCGCTTGCTCTTGGAATCAACTTCCAGAACTTTGCACTCAACTTCGTCGCCGACGTTGAGAACCTTAGAAGGATGCTTCACGCGCTCCGTCCAGGACATTTCGGATACGTGAATCAAGCCTTCGATACCATCTTCGAGCTCAACAAACGCGCCGTAGTCTTTGAGACTGACGATCTTGCCCTTGACCTTAACGCCAACAGGGAATTTGTATTCGACATCGTCCCATGGATTAGGCGAAACTTGTTTCAAGCCCAAAGATACGCGCTCTTTTTCGCGATCGTACTTAAGAACTTTAACTTTGATTTCGTCGCCAACCGAGAACAATTCGCTTGGGTGCTTGATGCGGCCCCAAGACATATCGGTGATGTGCAACAAGCCATCCATACCACCCAAGTCTACGAACGCGCCGTACTCGGTGATGTTCTTCACGGTACCGGTCACAATCGAACCTTCTTGAATGTTCGCCAACGTTTCAGCACGTTGCAGTTCACGCTCTTGAGCCACAACCGCTCTGCGAGAGAGCACGATGTTGCCGCGTTTTTTGTTGAACTTGATGATCTTGAATTTCAGACGCTTGCCCAAGAACTTATCGAGGTTCTTGACAGGCTTGGTGTCGATCTGGCTGCCAGGCAAGAATGCCTTAACGCCGATATCAACCGAGAGACCGCCCTTGACCTTACCGATCACGAGGCCTTCAACCAATTGGTCTTTTTCACAAGCTTCAGAGATTTCGTCCCAAGCGCGGATGATCTCAGCTTTGTCTTTGGAGAGAAGCATGAAACCGTCTTCGATTTCCATGCGCTCAAGGTAAACGCTGACGACATCGCCGACAGCAACGTGTGCGACGCCTTGAGGATCTTTGAATTCCTGAATCGGAACAAGACCTTCACATTTGTAACCAATGTCTACTGTGGCATAGTCAGGACCGACGCCGACGATCGTTCCGTCGATGACTTCACCTTCTTTAACTTCTTGCTGTTTCTGGGAAGCTTCAAAAAGCTCCGCGAAATTTTCTTCTGCATCTAAATCTTGCGCGCTGACTTCTTCAGCCGCTCCGAAGGATGAAAACTCATCCATCCAGTTTTGATTCTTAGGACGAGGCATGGACTTCTTTGGGGAGGCCTCTGCTCCAACTTCTTGTTTTACAACCATATTAATTATTTAGGACCTTTCTTACTAATAAGGAGTGCACTCAGACCCGCAAAGCAGATCAGACGAGCGCATTTTCCTTCAGGTATTTGAATACCCGACGAGGGTAACAGGTATAAAGATCCGCTGACCCTTTGTCAAAGCCTAATTCGCTGCCGCCTGCGCAGAGCTTTTTCGTAGTGCTTAAGGGTTTTGAGAAACCGACTCTTTCGGTCGTAGTTAGCAATCACATGCTGGCGGGCCCGTTGCCCCATTCTGACGCGCTCCATGGGGTTATCCAAAAGGTAGCGCAATTGCTGCTGGAGATGAAAAGCGTCGTCGGGGCGAACAGTCAGGCCGAAGTCCTCGTTTTCACCGACAATTTCCTGGGCGCTGCCTCCGCGCGAGATGATGACCGGGCACTCCATGGCCATGGCTTCAATGGCCACGAGTCCAAAAGCTTCTTGGCGAGAAGGCATCACGCAAATATCAAAGGCGCGCATCACCTCAGGAATTTGATCCGAAAAACCCGCAAAGACGACATGCTCCTCGATCCGAAACTGGGTCACGATCTTCTTGAGTTCCTCCAAGAAACTCTCTGGGGGCGCATCAGGCTTAGGCGGGGTCTCATCCCCGACCATCACAAATTTCACCTGCTCGCCTGCTCTCAAATTCTTGAGCAACCCAGCAGCCGCCTTGATAAAAGTTTCCTGCCCCTTGGCCGGATCGACTCGCCCGACGAGGCCTATGACCACTGTATCGTTATCCGCACCCCATTGCGCGCGGTACTGGTCGGGGTCGACTTTGGCTGGATCAAAGCGCTCAAAGTCCAAGCCAAGATTAACCACCTTCACGTGCGGCTCCCGGAGCCAGTGGGTCTGCAACACGTTTTCCCTGACCGCCTCAGAAATCACGAGCAGCGCATCCACACGCGCGTAGATCGCCCGGTGAAAGAAGTTTCGCTTATTGTGATTGTTCATGATGTGCCGAGTGGCCAGAAGCGCGACGCCCGGCTGCCGCCAAATCCCTGGAACGATGGAGCCCAGCAGCGATGTCTGATGGGTATGAATGAGATTGGTGCCTTGAGAAATCAAATCCGCGAGTTCGGCGCGAAGCTTCAAATCAAAAAAGTTTCGAGGGCGATAGGTCAGCGGGATGACTTCAACTTCTTTGCGATTTTTCAGATACTCGTAAATGGGCGTTTCGTCTAAACATAAAACTCGAATTTTAAAACCCAGACTCCCCACATCCAATGCATCATTTGCGGCGACCTGTTCAAGCCCGCCCCACGAATGCGAAAGGCAAACGACCAACCCATTGAGGCGATCCTTGAGCCAATCCCAGTGAATGTTAGATACGGAATCCACGTTTTACTTCCTCCCAGACTACGTCGGGCTGAATTCCTCTTAAACAGCCCAAGCGAGTGTCGTCTACCTTACTACACGCATTTTTCTCACATGGCCAACACTCAACAGGATTTAAACTCAGCTGTACTTTGCCGGGCCCCAGCGGCTTGGTTCGCCTCGGATCCCCGGCACCCCACACGATGTGCACATTGGCGCCCGCGAGTGCCGCCACATGGGCGAGACCTGAATCATTGGAGAGAACAAATTTTGCGCCGGTTAAGAGCGGCCCCAAAGAAGGGATTGCTCCCAGCGCCGTATAATCCTTCAAGCGCAATTCAGGATCCGTGCAAAGTCGCTTACCCATGGGCGCTTCAGCCGCACCGCCCACCACACATCCTAACCAACCTCGGTCAGCGGCCACACGCCTTGCAAACGCTACGAGAAACTCCGTAGGCCAACGCCTCGAATCAGCCGTACTTCCAGGGGCCAAGACCCAATAGTCTTTTTGCGGAATTTTAATCGGGACATTCTCGCTCGGCATTAGACTCCCTGGCGAGCTTCTTGGCCAATTCTGTTCCCAATCAAATTGCGCGACCTCACCGGGAATCTTGGGGTCAAATTCGTTTTCCGGAAAAATTCCGAAAAAATCCGTGACCGGCCTTTGAGACCTTTGCAAGAGCCCGCAATAAGCTTGAGCCCGGTGCAGCTGAAAAACGCTCTCCGCCTTGAGAGAATCTGAAAGCAAAAAACCCCGTCCATCTCCCGCGTAACCTCGAATTTTCTTGATCTGTGCGCGCTTGAAAATCCAAGCCGACGAAAAAGAATGAGGCAGGCAGATGCCGAGATCAAATGGGCCTTTGGCTTTTAGGATCTTCGCACATCGCTCATAATAAGAGAGCTTTGCCGCAACGCCACCGCCGGCAAATCGCGGCAGAACAATGACGTCATCCACCAGGGCCCGAAACTGCACAGACTCCACCCAGGCCACGCAAACGGTTGTGATACGGGCCCGCGGATATTGCTGCCTTAGATAGTGAAAAAAGGGAAAGGCAAGAACCTGATCGCCAATCCAGTTAGGAGCCCGAACAATGACAGAGGTTATTTCGGGGTTAGAGGTTTGAGCCATCGCTACTCCTCAGCAGGAGGCTGCCCGAGCTGCACCTTTTTAAGGACCCCAGCGACGGTTCCAATGCGAACACGCGCTTCAAGCCTAACGGGAATTTTGCGATCGTCATCCGATAGCCACAAAAAGCTTTCCCCTCTTTTTTGAAGAATGCCCTGATATTTTGTATCGAGCTTCAAAACGATTGTACTAATACGTCCCATCGGAGTCGAAAGCACTTCGCGCCTCGCATAAGAGATCACCGCATCCCAGTAGCGCCCTTCAGCTACGACGGGAAAAACAGCCACTTTGCCTGGTCCCCAATCTAAAGTTCGCAGGTAGTAGAGTGCTGAAAAAGTGTCCTGTGAAAACGGCGGAATCGGGAAAAACTCTTTGGTCTCCACATAATCACGGCCGACGCGGTTCCAGCGGTTCCACCAAAAAGTCTGACCCTTCTCTGAATCATAAAGTTCAAGCGAGTCGCGAGTCTGCTTGGTTTCATCAAGAACGACATGGAACCGATGTCCAAAAAAACCTTCGGCATCAAAAAAAGTTTCGGCAATGTCACTGAGCCGGTAGAAAAGACTAAAAACTTTGGAACTCTCACCCTTGCAGTGGGCATGATATACTTTTCGGTCCCCAATGGTCTTAAAGGGCAACACTTCAAGCGTAAAATCGCCACCGACCATTCCGAAATAGGTGATTTCAAAAACCTGTTGCTCGCCAATCCAAATGGGGCTCTTGGCCGGACGCCGATCTGGATACACGAATCCATTTTGCGCGCGCGCACGCCTCGCAGGATGCACGGGAGCCACTACAGATTTCTCAGTCTTTCCGCTTTTGCCTTGCGACTCTGCGATAGGCCACACCGTCACTTCTGGCGTAGGAGTGGCACTTGCGACCGAAGTCGGTAAAGGGGGAACGGGAGCGACGACTTGAGAGTCTTTGATTTCAAACTTGGCGCGAATATCGCGGGGAACTTCGGTAGGGAGATCATTTGGGCCTTGGCTTCGATTGAGGTAGCCGCGAGCACACCCCGACGCGGCGATCGTCAAAAGGATCGTCCCGAGGATCAAAGGAGTACCCGAAAATACCCATGACCTATGATGGAGTTTTACTTGGAACACTCAATTAGTTTAAGAGATTCGAGAAACAATGTCGAGGCCCTATCGCTGGCGGCCTGCTTCCCACTCTTGATCCCTGAGAGGCCCCAAATCCCCCTTGAACCGTCGGTGAATCCAAAGCCACTGTTCAGGGTGAGCGAGAATGTGTCCTTCAAGGACCCGGGCATATTGTGCCGTATTTTGGGCCAGCTCCAAAGCGACTTGTGCCTGAGAATCTTTTCTAGAAGCCTCTGTTGCAGTAGTTGCCGCGGAAATCCCATCAGAAATCCAAGGCAGCGCCGGTTCTATCCTGACCGTCCAACGCCCCTTGCCGCTACGAAAATTATACGCGGGAAGCACGATAGCCCCTGTCCGACGGACGAGCGCGGCCACGGCCGTGGTTGTTCCCACAGGAACACCAAACACAGGGACGCGCACTCCTACCGGAGGGCCAGCGAACTGATCCAAAACAAAAGTGACCGCCCCCCCTGTTTTCATATGCCGTAGAACATCACGAAGCGTCCTGGGTTCATAAGTCGCTTGAACTCCGCAAGCCGTTCTCCCCTTTTCGATCGCCTGGTGCAACCACTCGGGCTTAAGGTGCTTGGTCACCATCAGGAGATTCATCCCCGGAGCATGCTCGCCAGAGGTCGCCGCCATCACCTCCCAGTTTCCCAGGTGACTCGTCAATAAAATGACTCCTTTACCCTGAGCCTGAGCGTTTCGAAAGTTCTCCAGCCCTTCGAGCGTCACCCACTTTTGCACATACTTGCGCATCAATCCGAAGGGTAAAAGCACGAGAAATATTTCTAAAATGAGATTACCCAGATGAACGTAGGCATCGGCAATTCGCCTTTGACGAGCCGGTTTTTCTTCAGTGGGAAAAGCGATCCCAAGATTTTGCTCCACCACCTTGCGACGGAGCTTCAAAGCCTCAAGCAGCCCTCCAAGGAGTCGGCCATAAAGTGCCTTTAGGAAAGGGGGCGAAAAATAATACGTCAACGCAATCGCCCGGAAAAACAAAAGCACTAGTTGCCCCAAAGCATTTGATCCCACATCGTCCTCCCTTCACAAAATTCGACTTCCGGCTCAAGGACAATCACCTGATCGCGAGAAACACCCAAAGCTCGCCATTTCACCCAGTCCTTGCCCGTCATAACCAGCTGAGCTGCGTGCGCCTTGCTCTCTTTTAGAAGACTCTCGACTTCATGGCGAGAATAGACCGCGTGATCCCTGCGGTCAAAATGCCGCTCGATCCTAAGTCCGGCATCTCCAAGCTGAGCCTTCAACGTCTCAGAATCTGCAATTCCGGATACGAGCCAGATTTTTTTTCCTTCTAACAAGCGCTTCGCCTCCTGAGAAAACCGAAAACGAACCCTCATACTCGAATGGGCATTCATCATCCCCGAAGGGACGTTGCTTCCCTTGGTCCAGACACAGAAAATCGAGCTCGAATTAGAGTTTAGGCTCGAATCAAAATCCCGATAAAGAACGTCCCTCCGCGTTTTGGAGGTCAACGCCACCACGTCCAAATCGCGATGGATCTTGAGATGCTGAAACCCATCATCGAGAATCACCAGATCCACCGCCCAGCGAAGCTCGTGAACAAGCCTCATATAGGAACGGATACGATTGGCGCCCACCGCAATCGCCGCATAGGGCGCGAGTTCGTGTAGCAGTGCCGGCTCATCGCCGCATAGTTTCGGGTCTATCGTGACATCCTTCTGGAGATCCTTCGTGTGCTGGCTCGGAAAAATCACGCCGCCCGTTTTTTCCCACACACTTTTATAACCCCGAGTGAGAATCGCGACCCGCAAACCGCGAGCATGAGCTTCGTTGGCGATTTGAGCCACGAGAGGCGTTTTCCCGCTCCCTCCGACTTGAATATTGCCCACACTGATGACTCGCACGCGCAGATGATAAGGTTTGATCCATCCCCAACTGACTCCTGCTCGCACGAAATGCGAGGCCAGAGACCAAATGAAGGATCCAAGTCGAGTCAGCGTTTGCCTTAGCATTTGTTTTAGCATTCTCCGGGTCCCGCCTCAGAACCTGGGATGGAGACCAGTGCCAGTATCTCATCCGCTACCGTTTCACTCGGATGTCGCCCCTTGAGATCGGCCTCAAGCTGGGCCCGCAGGGAAGCAAACCCCTTAAGCATGAGCGCCCGTTTTTCAGAATCCAAAAGAAGGGCCACCAGCTCTTGCGACAAAACCTCGGGGCGAACCTCCTCGCACAAAATCTCGCGAGCCAAAAAAGGATCCCCCGTCCTCCATCCCCCGACAAGATTTACCAGGCCCACGGGGCCTTTGTACCGAATGAAGAGTCTGAAAATCCAAATCGTAAGCCAGCTCGGGCGATAAACAACAGCGTGAGGACATCCGAGCAGCGCGGCCTCAAGGGTGGAGGTTCCCGATTTTACCAAAGCCGCGTCAGCCGCGAGCAAACAATCGGACGAGTTTCCCTGGCTCAAACGAAACTCCACTCGCACGGATTCTTGCGGGTTCTGCGCCTGCCACTGCACCAACTGCTTGGCAATCTCCTCAAGCTCGGCCGTCTTAGGCAGAGGCACCAAGGCAATTAAGGACTCCCCCATTTGGCCGCTCGCGAGGGCCGCGGCCTTTAACATGACCTGAAAATGTGCTTTAAGTTCGGCAGGACGACTTCCGGGCATCAAGGTAACGACTCGTGAATTCGAATCCAGTCGCAGCTCCTCACGAGCCTGCGCCTTTGTTTTTTGAAGAGGGAGTTCATCGAGCAAAGGGTTCCCTACATAGCGAGCGTGCACCCCCTCCCTCGCATAAAAAAACTCTTCAAAGGGGAACACGCACAAAACCTTGGCGAAGTACTTGCGAAGGGCATGCACCCGGTAGCGCCTCCAGGCCCATACTTTCGGAGGAATATAATAAACGACCGGGATCCCCAGGCGCCTGAGCTTGCGCGCCAACCGAAAATGGAAATCTGGATAATCAACCACAACCGCGACATCGGGCTGTTCGATCTTTGCCGCACGAGCCAAGATCCCAAGGGCAGCGAAAATACGCGGTAAGCGACTTAGAATCTCACTAAATCCCATTGCGAGAAGCGAACGTGCATCCACAAGAGTGCGAAGTCCTTGCGCTTGAAGCGCGGGACCTCCAACGCCAAAAGCGTCGAGCGAAGGACATTTTTTCTTAAGCTCTCGCAGGAGTTCTGCTGCATGAATGTCTGAAGAAGTTTCAGCAGCAGAAATAAGTATTTTGAACCTTTTTGGACTCTCTCTCACACTGCTATCTTACAACGCCCATCTCGCTTTTGCGAATAAACGAAACAAACTGCTGAATTTCGGGCACTTCGCCGTATTGTGACTCAATCTCAAGCAGGCATTGCTCTTTTTGGATGTCAGGCCTGACCCAAAGTTTGAGCGATTCATTGATCTTTTGAATCGTTTCAGCCGGATAGCCACGTCTCCGAAGCCCGACGATATTGCAGCCCTTCACCGCGCAAGGCCTTGAACCCAGCGCAATGGTAAAGGGAGGCACATCGCGCTCGACCCCTGATTGACCGCCAATATAGGAGTGCGCCCCCAAGCGCACAAATTGGGAAACTCCAACCATTCCCCCGATTATGACGTGGTCCTCAAGAATCACGTGACCCGCAAGTCCGCCATAGTTTGAGATCACGCAATGATTGCCTATGATGCAATCATGTCCGAGATGGGTATAGGCCATAATAAGGTTATGATCCCCAACCGACGTGACCCCCCCGCCTTGGACCGTACCCAAATTAAAAGTAACGGACTCCCGAATGGAATTTTTGTTTCCGATAATCAGCTTTGTCGGCTCACCCTTATATTTAAGATCCTGCGGAACCGCCCCTAATACGCCAAAAGGGAACACGACGTTATCTTCACCGATCTCCGTCCAGCCTTCGACAACCACATGACTGACCAAGCGGGTGCGCGCGCCGATCTTTACATGCGGGCCCACAGTGCAAAAGGGTCCAATCTCTACTTCGGGACCCAGTTGAGCTTCGGGATGAACAAAGGCGGTGGGATGTATCATTAATTGCTCCTTCATACTGCCATCTCAGGGTTGGGCATCAAATTCGCTTTTACTTCTGCTTCGGCCACGATCGTGTCCTCCACAAAAGCCTTGCACTCAAAAACCCAAAGTCGACCTCGACACTTTGTAACCACGGTTTCAATTCTTAACCGATCCCCAGGTACCACGGGATGTCTAAAGCGCGCATCACTTATCCCTACTAAAATGCATTTAAAATCCTTGGCGAGCCTCGAAATATCTTTTATCAAATAGGGGTAGATCGAAAAGCTCGCCGTCTGAGCCATGGCTTCAAGGATCAATACGCCCGGAAAAATAGAAAAGTTCGGAAAATGCCCCTGAAAACAGGGTTCATTATAGGTTACATTCTTGATTGCGACCACTCGAATGCCCGCCTTATTCTGAGACGAGGCGTCCGTCAAATCCCCAATGGGATGGATCTCCAAAACACGGTCCACGAGTAGAAACGGCGCGCGATGAGGCAAGAACTCACGAATTTGATCAACGCCCAGAGCATAGGTCGCACTCACGAGGGCCTCTTCTTGCCTTCGCGATGGCTGTGGCGATCCTTCAAAAGTTTTGAGAGCAGGGCATGCACTTTGAAATGCTCTTTATGCTCGCGCTGAGGGTTTCCCACTGCCGAGCCGCCCGGAGGAACATCTTTTGTAATCAGTGAACAGGCTCCGATTTGCGCACCGTCACCAATGTGCACGTGGTTAGTGACGCCAGTCATTCCGCCCAAGTAGGCAAATTTTCCAACACGGGCGTTTCCGGCCAAACAGATGCCACCACACAAAATCGCGCCTTCACCCACGACTGCATTATGCCCCACATGAACGTGGTTATCGAGCTTGGCACCTGCGCCGATTCGGGTTTCGCCAAAAGTCCCACGATCCACCGTGCTCTGAGCACCAATCTCAACATCATTGCCGACGACGACTTTTCCCAAATGATAAATCTTCTGATGCCCAACAACCTTGCCGTTCTCTCGTTTAGGCGCATAACCAAAACCGTCCGCACCGAGGACACTGCCTGCATGAATCCGAACGCGATCCCCTAGCTCTGTAAGCTCGTACAAAACCACGTTTGAAAAAAGGGTGCAAAACTCACCGATCCGAGACTGTGGCCCCACTTGGCACCCAGGATACAGCACCGATCCAGCACCAATCCTTGCGCCAGGTCCTATGACGCAATACGCCCCCACCTGAACACCAGCGCTAAGTTCTGCCGTGCGATCCACAACAGCGGTTGGGTGAATTGAGGTGGCTTCTGCAGTCAAAGCTGGCGAACCTGGCAAACCGGGAACATGAGCCACGGTCGAAAGATGAGGCGCAAATTTTTCAGACAGCAAGGCCATCGCGAGATAGGGGTCCGTGCAAGAGACGATCGCCGTTTTTTTCCAGAAGGGGAGCCGCGCGCCCTCCATCGGTTTCACAAACGGCTCAGCGGTGATCATCACTCCCGCTGAAGAGGAGAGTAGCTCGGATTCAAATTCGCGGGAAAAAAAGAAAACGAGATCCTGGGCCTGGGAACCTGCGAGGGCACCGGGACGATCAATGCGAATCGAATCGACGAGAGATCCCAAAGCAGCGGCGTTCACGAGTCTGCCGCCGGTCCACTTCAGGATCTCATCGATCGAAAACGACATATATCAAAGCTCAGTTTTTAGCTTGTTTGTTATAAGCGGCGATCACTTCAGCAGTCAGATCATCTTTTTCAAGCGAGAAAAGAACCATGTTTTCGTTCTTTTCCAAAACCATGGCCAAACCCTTTTGCTTGGCAACGTCCCCAATGATCGTGCGAAGCTTAGTCACAATAGGCTGGGTGAGCTCTTGTTCCTTGCGCTGAATCTCGGCCTGAGAGCGAGCTGTGTTTGCTTGAAACTTCATCACGCGATCCTGCATTTCCATTTCTTTTTTTCGACGAGCGTCATCATTCATCACGAGCATTTGTTTTTTGTACTCTTCGCCCATTTTCTTGATGGCCGCTTCTTCAGTCGTCAGCTCTTTTTTCTTGGCATTAAAGTCTTTTTCAAGATCGGAGCGAGCCTTCTTGCCGGTATCAACTGTCTGCAAAGCTTTTTGCATATCGACGACCCCGACCTTGATCTCTTCAGCCGATACCGCAGCCGAAGCCAGCCCAGCTAATGAAAACGACAGCACTCCTAACAGCAATTTCATCCATGTTTTTACCATATTATCGATCTCCTTATTCGTTATACTTGAAGAAAACACATCCTGGAAACAAATGCAAACCCGCGGGACTTAGAAAACCTACCTAGAACGGAGGCCCAATGAAGAACTGAAACACGGGACTCTCTTCACCCGGCTTAGCCCTGAAGGGGAATCCCCACTCAAAGCGCAGAGGGCCAATTGGCGAGAACCAACGAATCCCAAAGCCCGCGTCACTTCTCACCGACAGATTCGACAACCCTGGCACTTGATCCCAAGCATTGCCGACATCATAGAACACCACCCATTTGAGCCCCGCCTCGCGAATGAGGGGGTATTCAAGTTCAATCAGGGAGAAGGCTTCAAACGAACCTCCGGTTGGAATCCGTACGCCATTGTAATTGATCGTCGGACCTAGGAGAAAAAAGCCATAGCCCTTCATATTATTCGGGCCACCCAGCAAAAACATTTCAGCAGGAGGAATGGGGTGATCGCCCCACTGACTCACGCTACCGGTTTCAATGTTGTTTCGGAAAACAAGATCACCCCAGACTTTGTGATAGATTCGATTGCTAAGAATCCACTTCAAGAAGTGCTTATCTCCGCCTATGCCCGCCGTCTCAAAAGATGCGCTTTGGAAATTACCTTCGGTCGGCTCGAAGCGATTGTTTCGCTTATCGCGCACGACGCTCCAAACGACGCTGGAAAGAACGCCTTCATCCGCCTTGATGCTGTCGGTAGAGACGCCGGCACTGGCGTTGTAAATCTGCATTCCTTCATTTTTGTAGGTGATGTAGCCGTTGACGTAGTCACCCAGCGGATATCCGAAACGTAGGTCAAACCCGAGTTTCCGGGTCGTGTAACGGTTCGGAATCGGGAAAACGACAGAGTAAAGATCAAACCCCATTGACCAACGCGTGTCGAACGCATTGGGATCCGTAAAGCCTAAATTAAAACTCTTGGCTTCACTTTGTGCCGCATACTGGGCGGCTAGACTGAGATTCTGCCCACGACCGAAGAGGTTGATTTCGCCGATGGTCGTCGTGAAGAAAAAGCCTTGAACGCTTCCGTATCCAGCTCCTAACGTAATCGTTCCGGTGGAGCGCTCTTTGACAGAGATTTCCACGTTCAAAATCTCGGGACGGCCCTTGGGGGTGATCTTGTTGAAGACGACTTCGCCGGGTGCAAAGAAGCCTAGGCGCTCGACGTTTTCACGGGAAACCCTGAGTTTCGATCCGCTATAGAGCTCGCCCTCGTTAATCTTCAGCTCACGACGAATCACCTTGTCCCAGGTTTTGCTGTTGCCTAAAATGTTGATCTCGCCAAAATGAACGAGCTGGCCTTTTTCAAAGCCATATTCGAGATCCACGACTTTAAGCTCGTCGTGAAAATTCATTTTAGGAATCACGTTCACAAACGCGTAACCGAGATCTTCGTACTTCTCGGTGAGCTTTTGCATGTCAGCGTTGCGCTTGGAGATCCCAAACACATCCCCACCGAGCAGCGAGACATCAGTCTTAAGTTCATCTTTGGTGAACAAAAGATCGCCTGAAAAATCCAGCGAACCCATCCGGTACTGATCGCCTTCATCCACGTAAATCGTGATATAGAGCCAACGCTTGTCATCACTCACGGTGACGACCGGGGTGTCGTAGCGAAACTTCAGATAACCATGATCGAAGTACCAATAAGTGAGGCGCTGCAGATCACTTTTCGTGAACGCAGACTCCTTGAAATTGCCTGAGTTGGAGAGAAACGAAAAGACGCCCCCCTCCTTGGTCTCTGCAAAAATATTCTTCAGCTGGTCATCAGAGAAAATCTTGTTATTAAGAAAGGTGATTTTCTTGATCTGAACCTTGTCATAATCGTTGATCTTATAAGTCAACTCGACTTCATCCGGCTTCGCGGACTTCACTTCGTAGCTCACCTTTGCAAGGTAGAATCCCTTGTCTTCATAGTGCTTTTGAATCCGCGCGACGTCTTCTTTGACTTTGTTGACGTCGAAGATCGCCCATTCTTTAACTTTGAGAACTTCTTTTAGGTCGTTCGTGGTGATGCGCTCGTTGCCATCGAAGTCGATTTTTGAAATCGCTGGCCGCTCTTTAACGGTGTAAGTGAGATCGACTTTACCACCCGAAACCGCGTCCCCCTCGACGCCAATGTCCTCAAAGAAACCCATTTGAAAAATGGCTTCGATATCGGAGCGGACCTTATCACGGGTCAGAGCTTCACCCGACTTGCTCAAGATCTTGGCGGTAATCGCATCTTTTTCAATTCGCTTGAGGCCCTTGATTTGAATTGCGCCAATGGTCTTGCCCAAAAGTGCTGCAATCGCCGCATCGGGCGTGGCATTTGCGGCCAAAGCATTCGACGAAATAAATCGCGAACCCTCCCCTAAAAACAGGGTAGGCGTGGCGAAGAATAGAGCAATAACAAGGAGAAGCACTCGGCTGAAAAAAATCACAAGCCCTATGTCTAGGTGGACTGACCAGAACTGTCAAATTCTAATTGATTTCAAGGGCAACTCTTTTTAAGACGCGGCGCCTTAGCGCAGGCTCGGCATGGTTACCCAATCCCCATTTGTCCAAATCGTGGTGAAGTCCCAGCCCGAGTAAGTGGGCTAAAGTTT
Organism: Oligoflexia bacterium; assembly: GCA_903881565.1. Classification (GTDB taxonomy): domain Bacteria; phylum Bdellovibrionota; class UBA1018; order UBA1018; family UBA1018; genus CAIRTR01. The sequence continues at coordinate 16,616 of CAIRTR010000053.1, forward strand.
GAGGGCGCTCGAAGACTGAGTTGTCGCGATCACCACTGCCGAATAGCACGCGCCTGAACCGTCGCCGCGATCAATCACAATCTTGGAGATCACCGAATTCGATTGGGGTGGGAAAAATACTCCGCAGCCTGATAAAAAGCTATCAAGAGCTGGAGGGAAATGTTGAGTTGATGGCGCAAGGTCATTAGCGTTCCTCGTGTTCATTCATAGTGTGGCAGCACGAGAGGAGAAGCAAAGATCAGAGTTATGACGCATAGCAGCAGTAAACTTATTCGACTTCATTCATAAAATGTCGGATAATTCAAAGTGATGCCGGCCTCAAAAACTCTGTGAGGAAAAATGGAATGAATACTTTAGCCAAATCCCAAGAAACTGACACCCTCGCTGTAGAGGTGCAATTCACCAAAGACATGATTTGCCTCACATTGTCAGACGGGCGCGAAGTAAGGACTCCTCTTGAGTTTTACCCAGTTCTCGCGAAGGCCACAGAAGCCCAACTCAATAATTTTCGTTTCATCGGCGATGGTTCCGGGATTCATTGGAATGATTTGGATGAGGATCTTTCGGTTGAATCGATTGTCTTAGGACGAAAAGCTTACAACTACCCAAAAGCGAGCTAACTCTTGAATCAGCCCGCCCTTCAATGGGTCAACGATCTCAAAACAGCGTGGGAAACACTTGCGAGCGCGGCGAGTTCAAAGGCAGAGGCCGACTCACTTCGCTCGCGCGTGCAAACGCGCCAATACCCAAAAGGCGAAACCATCATTACCGAACGACAACCGCTCTTGCACCTTCACATCCTTGTTAAGGGCTCAGTCGAAATTCTCGTCGGCGGTGAACGGATTCAGACCCAAGGCGACTCCGGCGAAGTTTTTGGCGAAATGAGCTGGCTCACTCACTCTAACGCCAGCGCAACGGTTCGAACCCTTGAGCCCTCGGAGTTTATTGAGATCGACCTCTCTGCGCTTAACGATCCCGCAAGCCAGGAGTTTGTGGAGAGAAACCTCTACCACTTTTTGTCGGTCCTCCTGGTTCAACGCCTCAAAAGAACAAACGAGAAGGCCCGCCTCCACGAAATCGCAAAGCGCGATTTGGAGACTGCAAAACGGGCGCTCGAAGACGCGCACAGTTATCAACAAGAAGAATACAAATTGACGGAAAAACACATCCAAGACGAACTCTCTCGATTTACCGGGGTTTGGATTCCGGAGTCCAAGGCATTCATTGATTCTGCGCCGACCAAAGAGTTACCCGAAGTCTTGTGCGAATGGAGCCATCAGCTCGAAATTTTGGAACGCGATCTCGCCGGCATCCAACCGGTGCACCGCCAAGACCTGAGCCATTTTAAGATCGTGATTTTCGAAAAGGACATTGAAGTTCAAACCTATCTCAAAGTTGCGCTGGCCGGGATCGGCACTCCCTTTGAGATCGCAGGTGAGACCTGTCCGGATCTTTCAACCGCGCAACTCGTTGTGCTGGGCGAGAGTCATTTTGGCGAACTTGCGGCATTACGCGCTCAATACCCAGACGTTCGCATCATGCTCCTCACCGGGCAAAAGCTGGAGGAATCTCTCCCCATCCTTTCCAAAGAACCCGAATCCAGCGTCCTGTTCGTAAGGCAAGCCCACGATCGCGCGTTCACGATCAAGACTTTCGCAGCCTCCATCCGAAAACTAGCCACCGAAGACCTTTTTGGAATGGAAAAATACCTCATCTGGGGCACGCGCGTTTTTGAACGGGCGATTAAAGGCAGTGCCGATATTGAAGCCAGCGTGCTGGAAGTGAATGAGACATTAAAGGGTTTCGACATCAAGCGGCCGATTCTTTCGAAGACCTCGCGTCTCATTGAAGAATTGCTCATGAACGTGATCTATGGTGCGCCTTTTGATGCCGCCACCGGAAAGGCAAAATACAATCATCTTCCGCGCGGCACGGAGTTGGTCTTGCTACCCGCAGAACGCCCCATCCTTCGTTATGCTTGCGATGGTGCGCTGGTGGCGATCTCGGCTGAAGACCCCTTTGGGCGACTCAAGCGCGAACATGTATTGAAAACACTTGAGCGGGCCTATGGCGGACAACTCGGTGTTGATGCCGCAGGGGGAAGTGCAGGTGGCGGAAACGGACTTTATCAAATCGTACGCGCCGCAACTCTGGCCGTTTTTAACGTGGATGAGGGCCACCAGACCGAAGTGATTGCTTTGGTGAACCTCAATGCGCAGTTTGATAAGCAGGTCTTTGAGCCGTCGTTTCAGTTTTTTAAGAAGTAAGGCCGGCGGTTCTCTGGGTTCCTTGCAGCATGAGCATAATCAGGTCTCCACGACTTTACTCATGAGTAAAGTCAGGTATAGTCGATTTTACTAACACACGCAGCGCGCATGACCCGCATCGCTTATAGCTTGACCTACAATAAATTGTAGCTTAACCTATAAGCGATGTCAGAACAGCCTATGCTCTCTTTGCCATTTGTTGGCAACCTCGCAAAAGAACTTCAAGCCAGCCTTAGCACGCCCGCCCAGAGCACCCTGATTCAAGTCGTGATCGGTCCTAGGCAAGTCGGCAAAACAACCGGGGTTGGTATCGTCCTAAAACAACTCCGCGACTACCACGTGCACTCCGTAAATGCTGACGGCGAACTCATGCGGCACTCCTCTTGGATAACGGAGCATTGGGCGATCGCTAATACGCTCAAATCCCCTGCGCTCCTCGTTATCGATGAAATTCAAAAAGTGGAAAACTGGTCCGAAACCATCAAGGCGCTTTGGGATGCACAAAAAAGCAAAAACCAGAAAAACGTTACCGTTGTCCTGCTGGGATCCAGCTCCCTAATGATCCAGCAAGGCTTAAGCGAAAGCTTGGCTGGCCGCTACTTTCTACATCGCGTGCATCACTGGAACTTTTCCGAAAGTCACAAGGGATATGGCCTCGATTTCGAGCAGTTTCTGACCTACGGCGGATACCCAGGTAGCTACCCATTCATCAAAGATCGAGCACAGTGGCTTAACTACGTAAAGTCTTCGATCATCGAACCCGTCATCGCTAAAGACATCCTTCAACAAGCTCGAGTGAAATCTCCTGCGCTTTTCAAACAGTGTTTTGATCTCGTCTGCTGCTATCCGGCTCAAGAGATAAGTTACAACAAGCTTCTGGGTCAACTTCAAGACCGGGGCAATATTGACCTTGTGAAGCATTATCTTGAGCTTTTCGAAGGAGCGCTGCTCATTCGCCAGATTTTCAAATACTCGGGCAGTAAACTGGCCACCAAAGGCTCCTCACCCAAAATTCTCCCCCTTTGTCCGGCACTTTTCAGTGTCACCGTCGATGCGGAACTTGATTCAACCGAGCGCGGACGTGTTTTCGAGCTCGCAGTCGGTGCCGAGCTTACGCGCCTCCCGGGCTCTCTCTTTTACTGGCGTGACGCTAACTGTGAGCTCGATTACGTCTACCAGTTTGGTAAAAAGCTTTTTGCCATTGAAGTCAAATCAGGGCGCAAGGGCGAAGCAAGAAAAATGGCGGGATTGGACGCTTTTTGTAAACACTATCCAAAAGCTGAGGCTTTGGTGGTGACGCCAGAGAACTATGGATCGGTGCTGGAGAAACTTCGTTCATAGAAGATTATTTTTGGCACCGGGGCTTAGGACAATGCGCAGTTTGATAAACAAGTCTTTGAACCGTCGTTTCAGTTTTTTAAGAAGTAAAACATTATCACGGCTGCTTTGTGAGAATAGTGTTTTTATCCATCGGGTTATCAATTAAACTAAGAGACATAAAACCTGAGCCCCAGATCTCCACAAACTTATAACTAGCAACATTCTGAGTTCCACAGGCTGCGCTAATTCCGTTAATAGAGATGGATCGAGGACCTGCGGCGTTGGCAGCACCTAGAGTATAGGTACCCTCACAGGGGGAGGGAGGAAGCGGAGTGCAACTTGAATCCGTATATGAACTATCGGAGGTATAGGTAAAACCGCCACTCGCCGAGAACGTGACAACTGTCGCTGAATAGTTCACGCCAAAAATCGAATTACATGCACTTTTCCAAGTCCCCTCAAGATTTTTTTCTGTAGTTGCCGGGCTAACAGGGAGATCCAGGTTCGAATAATTGGAAAAAATCGGGGAAGTTAACGGCAAATCAACAGCTGTATTCGAAAGAGGTAAAAAGAAAAGCTCGTTACCAACTAACTCCATGGCCGAATACTTTATCAAAGAATCCGTCAGAGTAATACGCTTGGGCCCTGTCACCTGTGTTCCGATCGTCACAAGTCCCTTGCTAGGGTCCTGCGTGGTAGCAGGAATACTGCAATCCGAATACTGATAGTTTTGAGTGTATTCACTAAAATCGCAAGCCGGCGTAAACTTGAGTACGCTGACCTGTTTATTACCAGCGTCGCAAGCACCCCACCAGGTGCCCGCTAAAGCGGCACAGGCCGTCGAAGTTACTGCCTGTGGAATCACTAAATCGCTACGCACTAGCCAATCAGATCCTCCTGCACCATTAACGGCACGAACGCGAAAACCATAAATTCCACCCGATACTAAATTCGGCGCCGTGGCAGTCACGGTATTAGCTGCAAAAGGTGAACCTCTGATCGCTGAAAAGTCCACACAAC
>CAIRTR010000054.1 GCA_903881565.1 Oligoflexia bacterium
TGGGAATCTCGATTCGCACGCTTAGAAACAAATTGGCGGATTATCGAAAACTCGGGATGAGGGTGTAAAAAAGGGGGCGGTAATTTTTGCCGAATCGCTTCGGTATAACTCTTGTAGCATAATGATGGGGGGGCTTGGAAAAATGGCGATAGACAACGGATTTGACCCAGTCATTGGGGCACTCAACACGAGTCTGAATCTCAGACTCATGAACCAGAATGTGATCAGTGCCAATATCGCCAATGCCGATACCCCAGGCTATAAGGCCAAGTCGATGGAGTTTGAGACCGCTCTTCGTCAGGCGCTTGGGACCTCGGAGCAGACTTCACCGGTGGCGACTCATAAGGGGCATCGCTCACCCGCATCAACTGACCCAATCCAACCCGAGATTTTCGATGATCCAAATGGAGTTGAGTCTCTTGATGGCAACACGGTAGATCGCGCTTCTGAAATGGCAAAAATGGCTGAAAATGAATTGATGTACAATGCCTCTGTTGAGCTTTTGCGAAAGAAACTGGGGCAGTTGAAATATGTAATCAGCGAAGGGGGAGGTAATCGTTAATGGACTTCTTCTCATCCATGCGAGTGAGTGCTAGTGGCCTTGATGCTCAGATGAAGCGAATGAATACGATTTCGAGTAACATCGCCAATGCCGAAGTGACCCGTAGTCCGGAGGGTGGCCCCTATAAGCGCAGGGATCCACTGCTTGCGGCCCATACGGATCACGAAAGTTTTGGCGAAGTATTACAGAACGAAATGGATGAAAATGTCCAGGGCGTGATGGTTGAGGAAATCGTGAAGGATTCTCGGCCGCCTCGGATGGTGTATAATCCCGCGCATCCTGATGCGAATCCTGAAGGCTATGTCGCCATGCCGAATGTGAATACGGTTGAGGAAATGGCCAATATGATCAGCGCCCAGCGTTCTTATGAAGCCAATATAACGGCAATTAATGCGGCCAAGGCCATGGCGCAAAAAGGCCTGGAGATCGGCAGATGAGGAGTAAACGATGAGTAATCTCTCAATTGAAGGACTCAGTGGACGCGCCCAGGTCGGTGACAGCTTTACAAAATTTCAGACTGAGAAAGAACAGCGCGGCTTCGGTGTAGAGGGTGGAGGAGGGGTTTCGGACGTTAAGCACAACGCGAAGACTTTTTCCGATATGCTCAAAAACTCGGTTGAACAAGTCAATGAGGAGCAGGTGAAAGCTGACACTGCCATGAAAGAATTAGTCTCTGGTCGCACGAAAAATGTGCATGAAACAATGCTGACCGTGGAGCGCGCTGATGTTTCACTTAAGTTGATGATGCAAATTCGAAACAAAGTTCTCGATGCGTATAAGGAAATTATGCGCATGCAGGTATAGTGGTCGCGTTTGGGGGGAATAAGCTGTGAATGAGTACTTAAAGAAAGTTTTTAAACATATTGGAGAGTTTTTCGGATCACTGACGGTGGTTCGAAAAGCAATCGTCATTGGGCTGATTATCAGTCTTTTTGCGATCATCGCCGGGTTGTTTTTCTGGGCGGGTACTACCACCTTCCAGTCCTTGATGACCAACCTCAATCCTGAAGACTCCTCCGCAATTATGCGTGTTCTGCGGGACAAGCATATCCCCTATCAAGTGGATCCAACGGGAAAGAACATCTCCGTTCCGCCCGAAAGTCTTTACGAACTTCGTTTGGAACTTGCGACGATGGGCTATCCCCAGACTGGGGTAGTGGGCTACGAGCTTTTTGACAAGCAGACCCTAGGCACAACAAGTTTTGTGCAGAAGCTCAATCAAAGGCGAGCTCAAGAAGGGGAGCTGGTTCGTACGATTACAACGATTCGCGGAGTAAAAAGGGCTCGGGTGCACTTGGCGATTCCCCAAAAGAGTCCGTTTGTCGAAGATCAGAAGAAGGCAACCGCCTCAGTCATTATCGATCTTGAGGCCGGGACCGTTTTAAATGAAAAGCAGGTTTATGGAATTGGTAACCTGGTTGCGCGGGCTATCGAGGGGATGGATGTTAACGACGTCGTCGTCGTCGATTCTAACGGTAAAGTACTTTCACGCAATTCCTCAGATCCTCTTGCAGCTGCCACGGCCACTCAACTTGATTATCAACAAAAAGTAGAGTCGGACATCGAGAAGCGAGTTGAAGCGATGCTCTCCCGCGTCGTAGGGGATGGGCATGTGGTCGCGAAGGTGACCGCCGATATTGACTTCTCGCAAGTTAACGAGACGCAGACGAGCTATGATGCGGACGGTGTGGCGGCTCGGTCTGTCGAAAGGCGAGCAGACTCAAATTCCGGAAGTCGGCCAGGCCCCTATGGAGTCGCGGGGGCGGCAGCCAATACGCCAGGCCAGCCACCTGCTGCGAATTCTGAAACGAAATTTGATACGAATCGTAAGAATGAGGTGACGAACTACGAAATTCCCCAGACGATCCGAAAGACATCGAGAGCCTCGGGGCAGGTGAAAAAATTGTCGGTTGCAGTTGTGGTCGATGGCAAGCATACGAAAATGACCGGAAAAGACGGAAAAGTAACGGATAAAGTTGAAGCCTGGTCAGAGGAAAAACGTAAAGAGTTCGAAGATGTCGTAGCAACGGCTGTGGGCTTGGACCGTAAGCGTGGCGACTCCCTTGAAATCAAGAGCATGGAGTTTCAGACTGAGGACTTTGATGAAGCCTCCAAGGTTATGGCTGAAAAAGATCGTAAGGTCTACATCCAGAACATGGTCATGTACGGGGTGATCGGGTTGACGATTGCGCTCTTCTTCTTCTTCGTGGTTCGTCCGTTCATCAAGTGGGTAACGGAAAATACGATCGACAGCGTGGACTCGTTCCTGCCTCAAACTATCGAGGAATTGGAGCGGCTCCAGAAGAATGCGGCACTGCCAGGAATGGAAGACGCGGTCCCGGTTTTGCCGGAGCAGATGGACCCCGAAAAGGTCGAAGGAGAAATGATCAAAGAGAAGATCATCACTTTGGTCGACGCCAATCCGCATAAAGCCGCCCTGATTTTGAGAGATTGGTTACATAGCGATGGCAAGAAGAAGGCTGCAGCCGACGCGGCAGCCAAAGAAGCAGCTGCCAAAGACAAGACCGGTTAGAGAGGGTAAATAAATATGGCCTATGATAGTTTTGAAGAACTCAGTGGCATTGAAAAATCTTCGCTTTTGCTGAACATTCTGGGCAATGAAGTTACTTCCCAGATATTCAAAAAGATGAAGGATAACGACGTGAAACGCCTGGTGGGCTCCATGGGTATGGTGTCCAAGGTTCCGATTCCTGTTGTCAAGCAAGTGCTTGAGGAATTTTATGGCGAGATTTCAGAAGAAGAGACCCTGATTTTCGGACACGCACAGGGCAGAGAATTCGTGATGCAGACTTTGGGCGAAGAGCGCGCCAAGACCGTCTTGGGGCAACTTTCCATCATCGAGGGGAGTCGAACACTCGAGGCGCTGGAGCTTGTGGATTCTCGTACTTTGGCCAACTTCTTGGTCAACGAACATCCGCAAACTGTGGCTCTCATCTTGGCCCATTTGGAACCCAACAAGAAGTGCGAGGTTCTCAAGCGTCTACCGGAAACGATTCAGACCGAAGTGGTTCTCAGAATCGCGAACCTCGACTTTATTTCGCCAAGCCTTATCGCGCAGGTCGACGAGGTCCTCAAGCAGGAATTGGCAACCTTGGGTTCTATCGATACGCAACAGCTCGGAGGGATACAACCGATCGCCGATATGCTCAACGTCATGGACAAGTCCAGCGAGCAAAATATCATGGCACGGGTCGAGGAAAAAGATCCGCAGTTGGCCGAAGAAATCCGCAAACTCATGTTCGTGTTCGAAGATATTATCTTTATCGACGACCGCGGCATGCAGACCTTGCTCAAGGAAGTCGACAATTCGAAGCTGGTTATTGCCCTCAAAACGGCGCCGGAGGAGATCAAGGAGAAGATTTTCCGCAATATCTCGAAACGTGCAGGGGATTTGCTCAAAGAAGATCTCGAGTCACTCGGGCCCGTACGTCTGTCGGACGTCGAAACGGCTCAGCAGGAGATTGTCAATATTGCAAAGCGGCTTGAAAGTGAAGGTAAGGTCATTGTCAGTCGCGGTGGCGAATCAGACGCGCTTGTATAGTGTTGCCGACTCAGCAGGGAGAATTTAGATAGATGGCGAAATTTACACAAAATGATTTTACGATTCAGCCTGAATTTAAGGACCCTAACGGGAATCGGGTTTTCAAGCCGGAGGTGGTCAAAACACCTCAGGTGCAGGAGTTTGAATACGGAAAAATCACGAAAAAGGGCGAGCACGAATACAAAAATATTCGCTCGAAGTTCGGAGCTTTGGCGGCGACCGATCCTGAAAAAAAGGATAAAGCTCAGCGCGAACGGCGATTTAGCCTAAGCCCTTTGGTCAAGGCCCCGCTTGCAATCGATGAAGAAGAGCGTCGGGTCATCGACGAGAGAGTGAAGCAGGGGATTGATGCGGTCGTGAATGAGGCCAAAAAGAGCGGCCATCAGGAAGGCTTCGATATCGGCATGGAGCAGGGGAAGTTAGAGGCGCTTTCTCAGTTTCGCCAGGATGCGATTGAGAGGCTGATTCGCCTTGAGTCATTCGTTGATGAGGCAGAGGCCGCAAAGGACAAGATTTTCAAGGCCAATGAGCGGTTCTTAATGGAGATCGTCTTTCGAATTTCGAAGATGGTTATCTTAAGGGAGCTCTCAGTCGATAAAGAGTACATTGGTCGCTTGGCGCGAGAACTCATTGAGCGCACCGGAATTCGGGAAAACATCTCGATTCGAGTTCACCCCGATGATCTGAAAAATGTATTGGGACTCAAAGAGGGTCTCGAAGCCAAATTAGGCGCTCTCAAGAACTTGAATGTCGAAGGATCCTCTCAGGTTCGCGAAGGGGGTTGTAATATTGAAACGGAATGGAACGCGCTGGACGCAAGTCTTGAGACACAGCTTGAGTCGCTCAGAGCCTCTCTCCTGGGAGACGAAGAGGGGAGTAAAGCGTGAGTGATATTCTTGACCATCGGCTTTACGACAATCGCCTGAGTCACGCCTTAGTTTATCAGTCCTCTGGAAAAGTGACGAAGTCCGTCGGAATGCTTTTTGAGGCCTATTTGCCCGGTGCGGGTTTGGGAAGTCTTTGCCGGATCGTGCGTTCTCATGATCGACTTTCTACTGACGGGGTCGATGCAGAAGTGGTGGGATTTCGGGATCGGAAAGTGATGTTGATGCCCTTTGATGAGCCAGGCGGGGTCAATAATGAGAGTCTGGTGGTGCTGAAGAAGAAGGCTGCCTCGGTTTATGTCTCTTCTTCATTGCTCGGTCGTGTGATCGATGGAAAAGGGGAGCCTCTGGATGGGAAGGGGCCTCTTAAGGTCGACGGCATACGCGGGGAAGAGCGCAGTATTTATGCCCAACCTACACATCCTTTGCTGCGTGAGCGGATACAAGCTCCGCTGGATTTGGGCATTCGGGCAATCAACGGTCTCTTGACCTGTGGAAAAGGCCAGCGCGTAGGGATTATGGCCGGATCGGGTGTCGGCAAATCAGTGCTGTTGGGAATGATGGCTCGAAACACGGCAGCTGACATCAATGTCATTGCGCTTATTGGAGAGCGCGGTCGTGAGGTGAGAGAGTTTATTGAAAATGACCTGGGGGAAGAAGGGCTCAAGCGCTCCGTGGTTGTGGTATCGACTTCGGACAAGTCTCCGTTGCTCCGAATGCGTGGCGCTTTCCTCGCGACGACAATTGCTGAATATTTTCGAGAGCAAGCAAAAGATGTCCTGCTATTGATGGACTCCGCAACGCGCTTTGCGATGGCGCAAAGAGAGATCGGACTCTCTTTGGGGGAACCGCCTACGTCTAAAGGGTATACTCCAAGCGTGTTCGCTACTTTGCCACGATTGCTGGAACGCGCGGGGATGGCACCCTCAAAGGGGAGTATCACCGGACTCTACACGGTGTTGGTCGAAGGCGATGACATGGATGACCCCGTTGCCGACGCCATTCGTGCTATCCTAGACGGTCACATTGTGTTGTCCCGGAAAATTGGACAGAAAAATCATTTTCCTGCGATTGATATTTTGCAAAGCACAAGCCGGGTGATGCGCGCCGTAATCAGTAAAGAACACGGGACCTGGGCAGGACGCATTCGAGAGTGGATGGCTCTTTATCAACAAGCTGAAGATTTGATTAACGTGGGGGCTTACGCCAAAGGAAGCAATACAAAAATTGACGAAGCTATTTTCGCCATTGATCGCATTAATGCGTTCCTGAGGCAGGCTATCGAGGAAAAGTCGACCTTTGCGGAGACTTCTGCGGCGCTTCACGGCATTGTTCGATCGGTTGAGGGGTATACGGAGTCGACTCAATATGCAGCTCCTCCTTCAAACCGGCCTTCGCCCTCGGCAAGATTTTCCTAAGCCGAAGTTGCCACAGTGCTAGGAAAAACATTCAGTCTAGTTCGATCGGAATTTTGGGTTCACAATGAATCTTAGGAGCTGAGAGAAAAAAAGAATGAAAAAGTTTAAGTTCACCTTCAATTCAATTCTCACTTTTCGAAAAACGCTCGAAGAAGGCACGCTCCGAAAATTAGGCGAAGCCCAAAATGCATTTCAACTGCAAATTGCCAGGAAAAAAGAGCTAGAAAATGTTTTGAATAGTGCGCTTGATCGAAGACAGAATCTTGGTATCGATCCGATCGGCGTTTTCGCTTTTCAACTTGAGCAAAATTTTATTGTGGGCACCAAGCAACGAATCATTCAGTCTGAGGCGGCGATCGTGCGGGCGAATCGCGGTGTAGAAAAGGCTCTGCGAAGTTATTTGATGGCAAAGCGTGAGACTCGCAAATTGGAACTTTTATACGAAAAACAGTTTACGCTGTACAAAAAAGAGCGTTCGCGCCGCGAGCAATTGGATCAAGATGATTTGAGCGTGATGAGAAATCGGCTGAAAGAGGAACACGTATGAAAATGTCACGCTTCATTTTGTTTGGGTTCGTGGCTGCGGGATTCTTGCTCGAAGGGGATCTCATGACCGTTTCCGCCGAAGAGGCCACTCAGCCAGAGAAGGCTGCGGCTGCGGAGCAGGAAAAGACCCAAGATAAGGGAAAAGAAGCGCTCAAGGTTGACGTCGAGGAAAAGGCCTCTGCTAAGGCTAGTGCTGAATCGGCTGCTGAGAGTCATGATAAAGCAGACACCTCTAAAGACGCGTCTGGTCCGTCCAAGGACGCCCCGAAAAAGGGCGAAGGTAAGGAGGGTAAGAAGGAATTTTCTCAGGGATCGGATTCACACGATTATGGCTATTGCCTCGCCCATCCTGCGGCAATTGAGGATCTGAAGAACGTCAAGCAGGCATTGGATGCGAGACAAAAGGAACTGGCAACACGCGAGCTTGAATTGAAGAACCGAGAGCGCGCGATGGACGAGCAGTTCAAGAAATTAACAGAACTGCGCGAAGAAGTGCAGAAGCTTGATGAGGGGCGCCGAAAAGATCGCGAAGAAAAGGTTGCTAAGCTTGTTGAGACCGTCGAAGGGATGCCACCTAAGGCTTCAGCGGGACTTTTGGCAAGTGTTGACGAAAATCTGGCCGTGGATGCCATGGGTAAGATGTCGACGGCTAAACTTTCAAAAGTCCTAAGCGCGATGGACCCTGCACGGGCGACGCGCCTCACAGAAATTTTGACCGGAGTTGCCCGGGCCAAACCGAGCGCACTTGCTCGGGAGCTTGCGTCGAGTGGCGCAGCGGCGGCAGCCTCGAATTATTCGAGTCCTAATATGAAGGGAGGTGAAAAAAATGGAAATAACGAACAACAGCGTAGCGAAAGTGGGTCAGTCGGAGGAAAAACTTCGGCCGACGAAAAAAGGTAAGGGAGCAAAGAAGGGCACCGACGATTCAGGTTTTGGTGATGAACTTGCTCTGAGTGCAGCGGCCGCTTCAGGAAAAGGAGCGCCTCAAGCACTAAAGGCACAGGCGTTGAAGGCTCAGGGAGAGAAGTCTGAGCTTTATGCCTCAAACCTGGATCGGATGCCTTTGACCCAGAAAACTGCAGCAGGTCAGAATACTGTTTCCAACATTGCTGGACTCAAGCCATGGAGCAAAGATTGGGTATTTGAACCCGGAGATGAAGCAAATCCGGATTTGAAGCCGCTTCTCGTAGCGGAGAAGGCGGGTGCCAAATCAAAAGCTCCTTTAATAGCAGCATCGGCTCAAGCCGATGTGAGGGGTGATGGGGAAAAAGTTGCAGGAGATAAGGCTGGGACGGCGAGTGAACTCACTCAACCGCAAAAGCTGGCTTTGCAAGAGGCGTCGAAGAAGCAGGGTAAGGCGCCAAATCAAAAGCCAGGTCAAACTGAAGAGGTGGCGGCGCTTGCGGCGGCACTTTCAGGTGTGGAGGCGACTCAGGGGCAATTGCCCGGGGGGCGTCCTGGTGAAGGAGACGCTAAGAAAGCCGCATCTGGAACCCCTGGATCGGGAGAGACTTCAAAGGTCGCTCGTCCGATTGAGGGTGGGTTAGACGGCGCAATCGCAGCGCAACTCCAAGCCATGAATGGTGAGATGAAAGTCACGGGTTCTGAAGGCGGGGAGAGGGCTTATTCTTCGGAATCGGCAAATCCTCTCGGGCCCTCCGGAAATCCGAAAGCGAAGGCTGCGATAAAGGATCCTCGTGGTGACATGGGGCCTGCGCGAGCGTCCGCTTCAGGTCTTTCGGGTGGGGAGTTTGTTTCAACGCTTAACTCGCTTAAGAGCGGGACTAATCCCAATTCGCTTTCGGGCGAAATGGAAAGTTCTATTCGAGGTGTGGATGAACGAATGACACGAAACGGCCCGGGGGCAAAACCGCAGTTGCAGGTCCTTCGTAACGATCCAGCTGATCTCGATCTGGCGCGAGTGGGTGCACAAGCGGCCGCTCCTGTCACGGTTTCGGGGTTAAAGCAGTTGGGTTCAAAAGATGGTGTTTCAAGAGCGGAACTCACGGGTCATGTGACCCAGGGACCGATGACTCGGGAACGGCTATCTTCGGAATCCGTCATGGGCCTTGCGACCGGCATTCGGGGACTTGCTCCTCAGGGGGGGGGCGAGATTCGCGTTCGACTCAAGCCTGAAAACCTAGGTGAACTTCATTTGAAGATTACCACTCGCGGGGATCAGGTTGGCATTCAGATCCAGGCTCCTAATGAAAGAAGCAAACGAATCTTGGAAGAGAGTATTTCTTCTCTTCGAGACAGTTTGTCCTCTCATAAACTCAGCCTAGGGAGTCTTGAGCTGAGCGTGGCGAATCCCGTGGCATCGAGTTCAGGGAGTGATTCAAATTCAGCGGGAACGAACTTTTTCCGAGATGATCTGTCTCAGAATATGAGTCAGAATAATCAAGGAGGATCTGGGAGTTCTGGCAGCTGGAGAGCCTATGATCAGATGACGGGAGGTTCGGATCGTTTACCGATGGGAGCAAGCGCGCTTCGATCGGAAGGGGTTTCGAGCAGTCCTGAGCGTAGAAGTGCTGGCCTAAGTCAGCTTGATGTGATGGCATAGAGTGGGTTGGATTGTAATTAAGATGTGAAAAAGGGGGAGTCAAGTGCGGCTCCCCCTCTTAAGAAGGGGAAAAGTAGAGATGGCAATGGGCACAGGCGGCGTCGGTAGAGGCGCCATGAATTCACAGGCGCTTGGAGTTGGACCTACGATGGGTGGCACGATCGCAGGCGCGGCCGGGGGCGTGTCCGGCGCAGCTCAGAATGCGGTGAATGAAACTGACCATCCTTCAACGGACCCCAAGTTCGGTGATATTTTAGGAAAAATTCAAAATCAAATGGGCGCAAAACCACAAAAGCCTCGCGAAATCAAAAAGACCCTCGGGAAAGATGATTTCATGCGGATCATGGTGACCCAGATGAAGCACCAGGATCCGACGGCGCCGTTTAAGGCCGAGCAAATGGCTGCCCAAATGGCGCAATTTGCTTCAGTGGAGCAGTTACAGAATATCAATAGTGGTTTGACGAAAATGCAGACCCAAAATCAGCCCCTGGAGCGTCTTGCGATGACGAATATGATCGGTAAGACGGTCACGGTTGATCGCGAACGTTTCCCACATACGGAAGGTCAAACTGAGTCGCTCTCATTCGCGCTGCCGAAGGATGCCCGTGAATTGAAACTGGTGGTTGTGAGTGAAGGCGGAGAGGTTGTCCTGGAAAAAGATATGGGCTCGCATAAAGCGGGTGAGGGAAATTTTGGATGGGATGGTTTGAAAGCCAATACGCTGCCTGCGAAAACAGGCAATTACATTCTTCGAATTGAAGCCAAGGATGATAAGGGTAGTTCAATTGCGATCAATAGTCAGCGTCGTGCGAAAGTTGTTGGCGTGAGCTTCGAAGGATCGGATCCGGTATTTTTAGTGGGCGATAACAAGCAGCAGGATAAAGTGCTCCTCAAGCACGTAGTGAAAATTGAGACTGACGGAGTCGTTGGGCTTCCAAAGATGGATGTCGCACTTAATGGCCAGAATTCCCCGGGCGCTAGTGATGGGGTTGCTCCAGAGTCGAAGTCTTCAAATTTTATTTCCTTTCAAAGGGGCGTCGGATCGGCGCCGTTAGATAGTGGGGCGGCGAGTCCAGATGTACAAAAGGCGATTAAAGCTTTTCAAGAGAATTCCGGCTCTACTTTAGGCGCTTCAAATGCCGCGGCCGAGCCTGAGCGAGGTCGGGTCGCCGAAGTGGGTTTTCCAAATGGACTTCGTGATACAGAAGACACAGTTGTAAAAGGGGGTGATGCAAAATGAGTAATGGATCGTTCCTTTATCCGAACGTAACTTCGTTACCTGGACAATCAGGAGTTAAAGCTTCTGAAGCGCAGGAACCGAAGAAGAAGCCAGGAGAAAAGGGAGAGTTTGACCAGGTTTTTGAGAAGACGCTGGGGAAAACGGAGGGAGTTTCCAAACCTGATTTAGGACAGGTACGGAATCCTCTCAAATTTTCAGCGCATGCGACTCAAAGATTGCGGGACCGAAATATCACATTGGATGCCGCCATGATGGAGAAGGTCAATGAGGCGATAAACAAAGCTGAAGCCAAAGGTGTTGAAGACACCTTGATTTTAACTAAGGATGCCGCTCTCATTGTCAGTGTGAAAAATCGGACCGTGGTAACCGCGATGGATCGTAATGCTTTATCAGGTAACGTTTTTACGAACATTGACGGAGCAGTGATTATTTAGGGTGGGAAGTGGGGAGATAGGCTGGACCCTATAGGGAAGCCTAGTCAGTCCTGATTGATTGAGGGACTGGCATAATAATAACAATGAAACGCAAGGAGGCGTCTCTATGGGTATTTTATCATCGATGTATACAGGGATTACGGGGTTGCAGGGTCAAGGTGAAGCATTGGCAATTTACGGCGATAACATCGCCAACGCCAATACCACCGGGTTTAAAACGTCACGTCCAGAGTTCCAAGACGTGATCGCCAAATCTCTCAAGGGAGCTTTGGGGGGAAATCAAATCGGTCGTGGTACACGGCTCGCAGGCGTGACGCCGGTTTTTTCTCAAGGCTCAATTGTTCAAACTGAAAACCCAACCGATCTAGCGATCACGGGCGATGGCTTTTTCGTACTCAACGGAATTGATGGCCAAAGCTATACGCGAAACGGTTCCTTCCATTTTGATAAAGAAGGGAAGCTGATCAACACGGATGGCTACAAAGTTTTGGGTTTCAAGGCCGATGATAATGGAAAGATCACTTCAAAAATGAGTGATATCTCTGTGGATCGGACCGTCGTCGATGCGAAGAGAACGAGCGATGTTAAGATGTTCATGAATCTCGACCTTCGTGCAGATAAGGCGCTCGAGTTCGATCCGAATCGTCCCGATCAAACTTGTCACTACTCAACCGGGGTGAACGTCTATGATTCAGCCGGTGCCGCTCACGTGGTGACGATGTACTTCAATAAAGCTGAAGATGGTATCTGGACTTGGAGAGCAATGGCCAAGGGCGAGGAGATTGTCGGTGGAAAACCCGGAGTTTTGACCGAGCAAGCCAAGGGGACTCTGGTCTTTGATACAGACGGAAAACTTAAAGAGCAGAAAGTCGATAAATCGAGCTTTCAGTTCAATAAAGGTGCCTTGCCGGATCAGGCTGTGAAGTTTAACTTCGGCGATGACAAAAAATCCGGAGGTTCAGGCCTAGCCGTCACTCAATACGGGACGGGCTCGGAAACCTATAAATCACTCCAAGATGGTTACACTGCTGGAACTCTAGCCGGTTTGACCTTCAACGATGATGGAAATTTAACGGCAATGTATACGAACGGCCAGAATGTCAACCTCGCGCAGATTGCTATGGCGAAGTTTGAGAACTCGGAAGGCCTCTTCAAGATGGGGCAAAACCGTTATCGTGAAAGCCGACTCTCAGGAGATCCAACCATCGGTGCGCCTCAGTCGGGTGGCCGTGGCCGTCTCTCCTCGAAAACCGTTGAGCTTTCGACGACAGATATTGCCAACGAATTCATCAACCTAATGACTTCGCAGAGAAACTTCCAAGCCAATGGAAAGGTCATTAGTACGGCTGACGAAATGATGCAGCAGGTGCTCAATCTGAAGCATAGTTAATAGGTTCGTAAGTACTTAGATGCTCAGGGGGCGTCGTCATTCGTTTGACGGCACCCCCTGAGCCTAAATAGTCGGCAAAAAAGCTACAAAGGCGCCAAAAATCTACCCAAAGACTACTATGAAACTTGCCTTCCCTCCCATTTGCGATGCACAATATATAGTGTAGCGGCAGGGGCCGAGGGAGGGGATAGTTTCCATGGCAGCAGCTGAAGAAAAAGGCGATTCAAAAGATGCCGGAAAAGATGCCGGCGGCGGTGCAGGAAAAGCCTTTAAACTTATTCTAATTCTGACAGCCGTAAATGTGATCGTAACCTTAGCTGTTGTTGCGATACAGCTCATTTCTTTTAAGAAGGATCGTGCGAAACCCTCTGTTGAAGATATCTCTTTAGCCTCCGGCGAGCATGGTGGCGGCAAAGAAGGCAAAGAGGGAGAAGGAGGGGCCGCTCACGGACGTAAGAAGGGCCATGAATTTGGCAAAATGGTCACGCTCGAACTCTTTATTGTCAATCTCTCAACACCGGGGAGTCCTAATCCAAAATTTGCCCGTGTTAACATATCCCTAGAAGTTCCTACAGATGACGTTGAAGCAGAGCTCACGTCAAAAATGCCACAAGTTCGAAATACAATTATTGATTTGTTTAATAGCAAACGCCCGTCAGATTTGTCGGGCGCAGAGGGGCGCGATTTTCTCAAGGAAGAGATACGAAACGCACTAAACGGTTTTTTGGTGAATGGTAAGGTGAAAGGCGTGTATTTTACGAACTTTCACTTGAGCGCATAAACGTTTGTGAATTCTTCGGGACTCGGTAGGAGTTTCGGAGGCTGGCTAGGAAGGCAAGCATGAATCAGGTTCTCTCACAGTCCGAAGTTGATGCTCTACTTAGTGCAGTTGCTGATGGCAATGTCGATGTCGGAGCAACTGGCGGCGGTGGAGGTGGTGGTGGCTCGGATACCGGTGGCGGTGGCTCATCGGCTCCCTCCGACCCAGATGTCGTTCCATATGATTTAACCAATCAGGACCGGGTTATTCGTGGACGAATGCCCACGCTTGATATTATTTATGAGCGTTTTATTCGCCTGTATCGCATGTCTCTTTCGGGGGCATTGCGCAAAATCGCTACCATCAGCATCATTTCGACCGATCTTTTGAAGTTTGGGGAATTCGTCAACACGCTCCCGATTCCAAGTTGCATGTGCATCATGCGATTTGAATCGCTGCGAGGACCTTCGCTCTTGGTGTTTGAATCTAAATTGTCTTATGCTCTTGTGGATAGTTTCTTCGGGGGCACCGACCGTCCCTATACGAAGATTGAGGGAAAAGAGTTCACGCGCATTGAACTCTCAATCATGAAAAAGGTGATGGACCTTGCGATCAAGGACCTTGAAGAAGCCTGGGCGCCCGTTCACAAAACCGACATTTCGTTTGTTCGTACTGAAGTCAATCCGCAGTTCGTCGGAGTGGTGCCGCCCTCTGAAGTCATTATTTCCACCACCTTTGAAATCGAGCTTGAGAATGCGAGTGGTACGGTTGTTTTGGTTATTCCTTATTCAACGATTGAGCCGATCAAGAATAAATTGAATTCGGCTTTTCAAACTGAAGCGGATCGAGGAGATAAAGAGTGGACGACCAAGCTCGAAGATCACCTAAGACAGTCGAGTGTTAATATGAAGGTGAACCTTGGCGAAGCGATGATCACAGTCGGTGATCTTGTTAATCTTAGCGTAGGGGATATTATTCCGCTGAATCAGGATGCAGATGGTGAATTGGATTTGCTTTTAGAAGGTGTTCCAAAATTTAAATGTTTTTTTGGTGTTTCACGAGGCAATCGTGCAGCCCAGGTCACGCGAGCGATCGATAACGACTAGTAGGGGAGAAGAACAATGGGTGAAGAAGCAGGTTTAGGCGATGTGATGAGTCAGGCGGGAATTGATGCGGCATTTGCGGCCGCAGCCGGGGGAGGAGCAGAAGTCGCAGCGGCGATGCCTACCTCCTCGCAGGCAGGGCCTTCGGCCGGCAAGGGCGGATCGACCGTTCAGTCGTTAGACTTTATTTTGGATATTCCTCTTAAAGTAACGGTTGAGCTTGGTCGGTCAAAAATGGCGATTCGGGATATTCTGCAACTCGCACAAGGTGCGGTTGTCGAATTGTCGAAGTTTGCTGGAGAGCCACTTGAGGTTCTTGTGAATGACAAGCTTATTGCGCGGGGAGAGGTAGTGGTCGTTAACGAGAAGTTTGGAATTCGTTTGACGGACATTATTTCACCTGTGGAGCGTATTGAACAGTTGAAGTAGTTTTTTGCTCTGGCGCTTATGCGGAGCAAGCCAAGGATGGCGATGAGTGCAAGGAAGGCGAAAAGTGCAACGATGATGAAAAAAAATCTATTTCTCTTAGTTTTAGGGTTGGTCTCCTCAATTCCCTCTTTTGGGGCTTTGAATCTAAAACAGGTTCAAGTGGGAAACTCTCCTCATTCCTCTGAAGTGACCTTGCTGTTCGACGGTAAAATCGACAAGAACAAGGTGAAGTTAGAGTTTTTCAATGACATTGTTCAATTAAGTTTGAGTGACGTTGCGGTCTATCCCGCAAAGATTTTCTCAGTGAATAGCAATGTGCTCGCCAAGGTTTTCGCTTATCAGTACGCTCCGGATCTGGTTCGTTGCAGACTTACGATCAAGGGAAAGGCCGAGAACTTCAAGGATCGCATTCGCCTGAGTCCTTCCGGGAAAGTATTGACGCTGAGACTGGACGCTGGGCCGACCGTAGATCAAATTGGCGTGCAGGCTTCACAGGCGCAACGGGTAGCTCCGAGCGAGAGCGCAAACGTCACGGCAGGCAAGGTTGCCCCAACTGTTGCAAAAGTAGAAGATCCCGAAGAAAAGGCGCTTTTGGAAAAAGTATTGAAAGCTGGCGCTCCAGTGGGCGTTCATGCGGTCGCTCCCGAGAAGGCCCAAGAAAAGACTCAGGAAAAGTCCCAAGATAAGGCGCAAGAAAAAGCGCAAGATAAGTTCTCTCAGAATGCTTCCGAACAGCAACCTTTGGCTACCGGAAAACCGCTGCCAAGTCCGTTGAAGGCCATGGGTAAACTCGCACTCGTTGTCGGAATGTTTGTGGTCGCCGCTTTGGGTTTCAAGCGGATGATGCTAAATCGCAAAGGTAGGGTTGACCGGGTTGAAAAGAGGTCCGGGGTTTTTGGAAGTCTTAAAGGAGCCTTCGGAGCCTTTGCTGGAAAGGCGGCTGCGCGAGAACAAATGATTGAAGTCATTGGCACGCACTACTTGGGACCCAAGAAAAGTATCATGATCGTTAAAGTTGCCGGACAGAATCTGGTCCTGGGCGTGACGGATCATCAGATCAATTTAATTTCAAAGCTTGGAGAAGGGGATCTCGCCAGTGAGAGTCTTGAGAATGAGGACCCTAAACAAAACGCCGGTGTCTCTAGATATGGATCTGGGGCATTGTCGGCCGGTCCGGCGGTCTTCTCCGAGATGTTGTCATCAGAACGGGTGAAGCCTCAGGTTTCTTCTCAAAATGCCCGCTCCCAAATTCGCAGCCGATTAGAGGGTTTTAAACCCCTATGAAAAACTTTTTGAGCCGAATCAATACTGCTTGGACCCTCCCCGTTGCGATAGGAGCCTTGCTGGTTGTAGGTTCGGCTGCGCTGGCCGATTCGAATCCGGCTTCTGGTTATGTTCCGGGAACATCGGGGATCACGTTGCCTTCTTTGTCTTTGTCATTTGCGAATTCCGAGAAGCCGTCTGATTTAGTTTCGGCTCTTCGGATTGTCATGATGCTTACGGTGCTCTCATTGGCTCCTGCGATTTTGATCATGATGACGTCGTTCACACGAATTGTCGTGGTTTTGAGTTTTATTCGGCAAGCGCTCGGAACTCAGCAGATGCCACCGAATCAGCTGATTGTCGGACTTGCTTTGTTTTTGTCTTTTTTTATCATGGCGCCAACTTGGAAAGCGATTTCCTCCAATGCGGTTGAGCCGTACCTTAATGAAAAAATTGATCAGAAGACGGCCTTGGATAGGGCCGAAGCTCCCTTGCGAGAGTTCATGTTTAATCAAACGCGCGAGAAGGATCTTGAGCTTTTTTTATCAATGTCAAAAGAGGCAAAACCTAAGAATCGGAGTGAAGTGGCAACTTATGTTTTGGTGCCCGCTTTTGTAATTAGCGAGCTCAAGACTGCGTTTCAGATCGGGTTTATGCTTTATCTGCCCTTTTTGGTTCTGGATATGGTGGTGGCGAGTGTTTTGATGGCCATGGGGATGATGATGTTGCCACCGGTGGTCGTTTCCCTGCCTTTTAAACTTTTATTGTTTGTGTTGGTCGATGGCTGGGAGCTTGTTGTGGGGAGTTTGGTAAAGAGTTTCGGATAGGGCGCATTTTGGATCCTCTCTAGGAAGGAGATGAGACAATGACTGAAGAAATGGTGATGTCAATCGCAGCGGAAGCCATCAAGACGATGATCTTCCTCGCAGGGCCGATGCTTGTTGCCGCAATGGCTGTCGGTATCATTGTCAGTGTTTTGCAAGCCGTCACGCAGATCAATGAAGCCACCTTGACGTTTATTCCAAAAATGATCGCCGTAGTGGTGGTTTTGGCAGTCATGGCGCCTTGGATGCTGGACGTTTTGGAGCAATACACGATTCATGTCATTGGCAGTGCCGGGGAGATGATTCGGTGAGTGGATTGTTTAACTTTTCACAAGAAGAGATGCTCAGTTTCTTCGCCGTTTTGGTCCGTTTGAGCGTGATTTTTTCGGTCATCCCGTTCCTGGGAGATCGTTTGATTCCCATGCCCGTGAAGGTTTTGCTTTCACTTTCGGTCACGATAGCTCTTTTTCCTATTTTGGTTTCTCGCGGAGAAGTGCGTGTAGGGGAGGCGGCGATTTGGGGTCAAACCGCGGCGGGAATCGCCTCGACAATCGGAGTTGAAACTGTTTTTGCGCTCCTATTGGGGTTCACCGCTCGAATGGTGTTTGAATCAATCAATTTTGGTGGAAATCTCGTCGGTAACTTCATGGGTTTTGCGGCGGCCAGCACTTACGATCCCCATCAGGAGAGTCAAACTCAGGTGGTTGCCCAAATTCAAACCTCGATAGCGATGCTTTTGTTTCTTGCGCTGGACGGACACCACGCCATGCTTCGGGCCGCGGCAGGGAGTTTTCGTGTGGTCGGCGTGGGCGGCATGACTCTTCTGGGCGTTCCCATCACGCCCGGAAAAGTTCTATTCGGGGCTGCCGTGGGTCAAAAACTTATTCAGCTCTCCGGGCAAGTGATTGCGTTTGCCGTGCAGCTCACGGCTCCGGTTGCCGTTTCACTTTTCGCGGTCAACGTGGCTTTTGGTGTGATTGCCAAGGCATTGCCGCAAATGAATATCTTGGTGTTGTCTCTTGCGATCAGCGCGTTGATCGGGTTGCTGGTGATGTTTATAAGTTTGGGTGAGTTTCAATCGGTCTCTGTGGATATTCTCTCACGTGTGGGAGAGTGGATGGAGTCGATAATGGTCGTTGTGGCACAGGGGAAGTAAACGGTGGCAGAAAACGATAAAGATCGGTCCTCAGAAGATCTGTCAGAAGAGGCGTCACCGTTCCGCCTTGAGGAGAACCGTAAGCGCGGTATTGTCTCCCAAAGTAAGGAGATTACCGGTCTATTGGCTCTTCTTGCCGTGGGTGTTGTGACCTATGCCTATACGCCAAGCATTGCTGTTCAAATCGGGGAGTTCATGCGCGAAGTATTTCGAACGGATCTCTCCTCGCGTCTGAATTTGGGCTCGGGAGATGTGCTTCATGGTTTTATGATGAAGACGCTTCAATTGGGGATCTTCTTGGGGTTGCCCATCACATTGGCGGGGTTCTTTTTTGGAATCGTCGGAAGTTTTGTTCAGATTGGAGCGGTCTTTTCTTGGGATCCTCTGACACCAGACTTTTCGAAACTTGATCCCTTGCAAGGATTTCAGAAGTTTCTTTCGATGCGCCAACTTATTGAGGGGGCGCGCCTCATTGTCAAAATGACCGTGATTGTTGCGGCGTCCTACGGCTTGATCAAGACCGAGATTTTTGGGTCACCTGCTTTTATGACCAGTGAACCCGTTTCAATCATTGCGGGGTACGGTCACGCTGCCAAGGTGATTTTCTTGGCGCTCATGGCAGTGCTCGTAATTTTTGCGGCCCTGGATTTTGCACATCAGCGCTATGAGTACATGAAAAATGTTCGGTTGACCAAAGAAGAAGCCAAACAAGAGCATAAAGAGCGTGAAGGGGATCCCCAAATCAAGGCTCGTATTCGAACAATTCAGAGGGACATGGCACGTAAGCGGATGATGCAGGCCGTGAAGAAGGCTGACGTTATTATTACTAACCCGACCCACATTGCGATTGCGATCGTCTACGACAAGGAAAAAATGTATGCGCCGCGCGTGGTTGCGAAAGGCGCAGACTTTATCGCTCAGCGGATTAAGAAAATTGCGTCTGATGCCGGGATTCCTTTGGTTGAAAATGTGCCTCTTGCCCGCACCCTCTATAAGACGGTGAAGATCGGGCAGTTTGTGCCGAAGGTGTTGTATCAGGCGGTTGCAGAGGTTTTGGCCTATGTCTACCGGTTGAAAAGGAGGGACTTCTAAGTGAATCAGTTTTTTGAACGTTTTGCTAAAAACTCGGATCTGGTGATGGCTATCGCGATTGTCGGCATTTTGGGAGTCATGGTGATCCCCATGCCGCGTTTCATGCTGGATATTCTTCTTTCTCTAGCGATTGCGGGTTCGATTTTACTCCTTTTGACAGCTGTTTATGCCCAGCGCGCGTTAGATTTTAGTGTGTTTCCCTCGGTTCTTTTGATTATGACGCTTTTCAGGCTCTCGCTCAATGTGGCCACCACGCGAGTGATTCTCCTTCATGGAGCGGAACAAGGGGCGGCTGCTGCCGGCGAAGTGATTCAATCGTTTGGACAGTTCGTGGTCGGCGGAAATTATGCCGTCGGGATTGTTGTCTTTATCATCTTGGTTATTATTAACTTCATCGTCATCACCAAAGGCGCAGGCCGCGTCGCTGAAGTGGCTGCGCGTTTCACCTTGGACGCCATGCCTGGAAAGCAGATGTCCATTGATGCTGATCTGAATGCAGGGACCATAAACGAAGAAGAAGCTCGGAAGAGGCGTTCGGATATTTCTCGCGAAGCAGATTTTTATGGAGCCATGGACGGTGCGTCTAAGTTTGTCCGTGGAGACGCCATTGCGGGCATTATGATTGTGCTCGTGAACATTGTGGGTGGGATTATCATCGGCACCCTTCAAAAGGGTATGGAACTCTCGCAGGCCGCCGAGGTTTTCACTCTCTTGACCATTGGGGATGGTCTGGTGACCCAGATCCCGGCCCTGATCATTTCGACTGCGGCTGGTATGATCGTCACACGTACCGCGACGAGTTCCAATTTTAGCGATGAGGTTTCCAAACAGCTTTTCATGAAGCCCAAAGCCATGGGTGTTGCCGGCGGGATTATGGGCTTTTTGGCTCTGATTCCGGGGTTGCCGAAGATCTCGTTCTTGTTACTTGCCGCAGCTTTTGGAGGCGTTGCCTATCGGCTGATTGCGAAGGAAAAGCAGATCACAGTTGACGAGCAGATGAAGAAGGAAAAAGACAAGCTTAGGCCTACGACCGAAAAACTCGAGAACTTGCTATCGGTGGATCTCCTCGAACTTGAAGTGGGCTATGGTTTGATCAGCATCGTGGATGCCGATCAGAATGGCGACCTTTTAGAGAGAATTTCAAATATTCGAAAACAATTTGCATTGGATCTGGGGATCATTGTTCCGCCGCTTCGCATTCGTGACAACCTGGAACTCAAGCCCGGTGATTACCAGGTGCTGCTCAAAGGCGTTCAAATTGGAAACGGTGCACTCATGGTGGGGCATATGCTTGCCATGGATCCTGGAAATGTGAGTGATCCCGTCAGTGGCGTGCCTACCAAGGAGCCTGCGTTTGGGCTTGATGCGATTTGGATCAGTCCAAGGCAAAAAGATGATGCAACTTACGCGGGGTATACGGTTGTTGATCTTTCGACCGTGATTGCGACCCATTTGACTGAATTGATCAGGCAGAGCGCCCACGAACTTCTGGGGCGTCAGGAGCTTCAACTCTTGCTGGATTCTTTCAAGACGACCTCTCCTAAGGTGATCGAGGATTTGATTCCAAATCTGCTTTCAACGGGTGTTGTTCTAAAGGTTTGCAAGAATCTCCTTAAAGAGGGTGTCTCGATTCGTGACATGCGGACGATTCTCGAAGGGCTCGCCGACATGGCCCCTTATCAAAAGGATGCGGCCTTGCTGACTGAGCACGTTAGGCAGTCTTTAGGGCGCACCATCACCAAGAAACTGGTTGGGGGAGATGGCCAGATCAATCTGTTGACTCTGGATAAGAATATCGAGGAAACGATTGCAGCAGGCTTGATTCAGACTGATCAGGGGCAGCAGCTCTCGCTGGATCCCGAGTTTGTGAGAGGTTTTATTCAGCAGCTCAATGCGCAAGCGATGGAACTGGCCAGTCAGTCGAATCAGGCGATTGTCCTTTGCTCTCCCTTGATCCGTTCGCATTTAAAACACTTGGTGGATAAATTCATTCCAAACATTGTGGTTTTATCTCACAATGAGATCACTTCGAACGTAAACGTCAAAGCCGTCGGAACGGTGAGGTTAGCTTATGCAAGTTAAGAAATTTGAAGCCCCGACTATTCAAGAGGCTCTGGAGACCATAAAGCGCGAACTGGGTCCCGAAGCTATCATCTTGCACACGCGGAAGAATCGGAGAGGGTTTGGTCTGATGTCCAAGCCATCGGTGGAGATTACTGCCGCGGTTTCGGATCGATCGGCTCACAAAAAGAAGGTGGTCGAAAGTCGGCTTCCAGAAAAGAGCATGAACACGTTGAAGAAAATTCCTGCTACACGGCAAGCAGAGATTTACGACAAATACATGGAAAAGCAGATGGAGCGCGTTAATGCAACCCGCGATCGAGTGGAAGTAAGAGATCGCGCGGAGCGGGCCGCGCGTGCTCCCATGCCATCGGCGCCATCGATGAGGACGCAATACGCGGATGAAGATGATAGTTCTGCGGCGCCGGTATTTAGCAAGCCGATTTCGTCAGTTCGCTACGCGGATATTTCCGATGAGGGTCCTCAGGGTCGGGCAAATCAGAAGCCCGAAAAGACAGGGGGACTTGCTGCGCGCTTGAACGCAAGGAGCGAAGCGCAGGTTCCGAGAATGGAGGTCCCGTTTCCTGATTCAGTTTCTAACGGCGGCCAAGTCGAGAATGAGCTCAAAAACATGATGAAAATGATTGAAGAGCTCAAGGGGATGCAGACCCAATTTGGGGAGCGGTTGGAAGAAGGAGCCTCGCGCAGTGCCGATCTGGGTACCCAGTCATTTTTGAGAAACCTCGCGGTATCGGGAGCGGTAAACACTCCTGCGCTTCAGGATATTTTTGAGCAACTCGTGATGAATGGCGTCGACAAACGCTATGCGCTCTCTTTGTTGAAGAAGGTTGCTTTTGATTTAGGTGAAGATCGCTCAAGGAGCGCGGAGTCTGTTTTGGATCAGCTCGCCAACGAGATCATGACTTCGACTGAAGTTTCTTCTCCGCTTGCGGATTTGGGACCCGCAGAGGGAAGGGGGCCGGTGGTAATCGCACTTCTGGGACCCACGGGAGTGGGAAAGACGACGACGGCGGCAAAGCTTGCCAGTGAGGCTCTGCTTAAGCGCAATCTTAGAGTGGGTTTGATTAATTTGGATAGTTATAAGGTCGCAGCTTTTGATCAGCTGGGGACTTATGCCAAGATTCTGAATGTTCCTTTTCGCTCTGCGGGAAGTGCAGAGGATTTTAAAGCGGCCATGAAGGATTTTCAGGCCCTTGACGTTGTATTTGTCGATACGACCGGTCGTTCGCAGCGTGATCCAGAGTCCTTGCAGCAGATGCAAAATCTCTTAAGCGCAGTTCCCGGCATTCGCTCTCTGCTCGTCCTGTCGGTGACGACGAGAGATGCGGAGCTGTACGACATGGCAACGCGTTTTTCCGTGTTCCGCCCGCAAGGGATCGTGATGTCGAAGCTGGACGAAGCGACGATTTATGGTGCGATTTATAATGTGTCTCAGAAAGTGAAGTTGCCTCTTCTCTATTTTACGACCGGACAAAGAGTTCCTGAGGATATTGAAGAGTCGACTCGGGAACGAGTCGCAGCGTTGATATTGGATATTTAGCATTATCTTGCTCTAGAAAACGGAGACGTGTGTGAAAGATCAAGCGGATACACTGAGACGATTGATGGAGAGCCGAGAGACCATGGCTGAGCCCCTGTTAGCTCGCACTGGCGCTGTGGCGGCGCCGGTTATCGTGATCACGCCCGAGTTGGAGTCGCTCCGGCAGGGGATAAAGTTGTTGGATCGGTTGACTGAAAACGAACCGATGGCTGAAGTGGGTGTGATCGTCAAAGATGTGACGGACGATCAAAGTGCGTCACGTGTTTTTACGGCGTTATTGAATCAGGCTGGGATTCCTGAGGGTGAGAACGTTCGTTTGCTGGGATGTTTTATTCGTGAAGAAAATTCTTTGCCGGGCATGTTTCGGCGAGAAAATCTGTTAGACTTAAATTGGAAGTCATTCCTTTTGGTGAGGTAAAAGCATGAAGCTTAAACAGGGTATCCAGAAATATAAAGAATCAGATAAGGCCACGAAGGCTAGTGTTCGGGCTGTGCCTGCCTCAAAAAAGGCGGTGACTCCTGATCGAGGGCTAGCGGTATTGCCGGCCTCGAAAGTCGTGGTGGCGCCGCCGGAGCTTGATGGCGCCTCCGAGGAATTTGCGGCGGCTGAACAGGCTGCGCGCGAAGAAGAGGCGTTAAAGAATGAAATCCAAGCCGAACTTGAGGCCGACGCCGTGCAAACGGAGGCGCTCGTAAAGCCCGATGTTTCTCCGGTGAATAGCACGCGTGAGAAACTCGTTTTGGAATATGCCCCATTGATCAAGTTTGTGGCGCAAAAAATTGCGGCACGCCTTCCCGCGAACATTGAGTTGGATGACTTGATGAGTTCGGGCGTGATTGGCCTGATGGACGCGATGGATAAGTACGATGCGACCCGGGACAATAAATTTAAGACTTATGCCGAGTTTCGAATCCGTGGCGCAATCTTAGATGAACTTCGTGCGCAAGATTGGGTGCCCCGGTCTGTTCGTGAAAAAGCCAAGGTGCTTGAGCGTTGCTTCGGGAAGATTGAGCAAACCAAGGGTCGACAAGCGACAGAAGAAGAAGTGTGTGTGGAGTTGGGAGTTTCTCAAGACGAATATTATGAGTTACTCAATCAGGTGCGGAGCGTTTCGCTCTTGTCGTTTGATGATATTTCAAATTTTTCAAAAGCGGATAAGCGAACTCTTCATGGTTTTGGGGAGGGTGGCTCGAAGGCGCCCACGCCCTTTAGCGAAGTGAACGTTGCGTCCACAAAGCGAGTGATTGCAGATGCGATTCGGGATCTCCCTGAGAAGCAGCGCCTGGTTCTGTCGCTCTATTATTTTGAGGATCTGAATCTAAAAGAGATCGGCAGAGTCCTAGATGTGACGGAGTCTCGCGTGAGTCAATTGCACACGCAGGCCATTATTCGCCTTAAGTCGAAGCTCAGACATAATTGGGATGAGTTCGTGACATTGATGGCTTAAATGGCGTGAATAGCGGGAGCGTTTAAGCGGCGCCAGCGCCCATGGCTTGTTCGCGTGCGACTTCGTCGACAAACTGCTTAACGGCTTCTTGTTCTTGCGCGCTCTCGAAGAGAAACTTGATTCCGAGTCGGTAAGAGTAGCGTTGTTGAACCGTGATGACGTGGCTGCCGGCATCGATTTCCATGCACCAGACAACTCGTGCACGCAGATAGATCTGCCTTGGGTCCTCAAGCGTGATTGAAATCTCTTGTCCGGCCATGATGGGGTGGGGAAGGAAAATTCCAAGCCCAGAGGGCGTGAGATCATTTAGAATCACTCGAGCCGTTGAGATGTCTTCAAGGGGGTTTGCCTTTTTCGTAACGATCTTGATTTGGGCTTCAACCCGTTTGATGTGAAACGGGAAGGCCCTGCGCTCTGTTGTGCGCCTATTCGGCTTTCCAGGTCCAGTTCCGGGGGCGGAAGCTTGCCACATTCGTATTGTACTCCTAGTGGATAATCAATAACGCTTAACACTACGTAAATTAATTATCTATCAAAATGCTCAAGTATACAAGAAGAATGTGGCGGAATAAAACCCTAATGCTTTAAAGCAGTTATGGCACTATTCAAATTGTAACGCGACTTTAGCAGCATACCGACGGTCTTCCATGCCGCCTGGATTGAGGGCCATTTCTTCGCCGTAGGTCACGAAATCCAAGGTTAGGATCTTGAGGTTTAGTCCCAAACCAGCAGTCCAGTAGCCTTGATTGATTCCGAGGCGTGCCGCGAGTCGGCCAAAGTTGGTCTCGCCCCCGATGTGGAGGAGTCGATAGAAGCTGCCATCGGTATTGTTTCCAATTTCGCGAACTTCAAATGCGAGGACGGTGTCGGTGAATTTCCACCATGTTGCTTTGCGAGCAGACGCACCCAATCCTAGCGTTCGTGGTTGCTCCAAAGGAAGTGAGTCAATTTTGAGCGGTTTGAAACCAAGATTTGAATATTTTCCCCCTAAGACGTTGTTAATGGTTATGGCGGGGGTGAATTCGAATTCTGAGGGTTTCCAAGGTAGGACGTAAGTGCTGCCAAGGTCAAAATCCAGCATTCCGCCTTCGCCGCCACTGTTCAAAGGGGAAAGAGAAGATCCTTTGATAAAGTCGACGAAAGTGAAGCTCTTTCGAGTGGCAAGTCGGTAGGTGACATGAGTCGTGACGCCCACCGTGAGTTCCTTGTTTTCCATGAAACTGCGAGCGACCGAAAATGCGGGACCGATGTCCGTCAAAGCAAAGGGATCAATCTCAAAACTGCGCCTTAAGTCGACATCGACTTGGGTACTGCTTAATAACGCAAATCCAAAAGACATCCGGCCATCTTCTTTTTCGGGAAAATAAAGCGCCGGCATCGATGTTTGGACGCGCACGTGATTGTTGTTACCTGCCGTATTGCCCAAGTTCTCAAGAAAATCTCCGCTGGCGGTCAGCTTGTTAAAAGAGTCTTTGAGCTTGTTGTTCCCCTCAATCATGGGGTCAAACAGGGTGAATCTGAATTTTGGGTTTTTGGCGGTTCGCGCAGGATTTCCAAAAAAGTTATCTTCGTAAAGGCCCGTGCTCAACATAACTCCGCCCATCCCTGATGAGCGAATTCCCTGATAGGGGCGAACGATTTGTTCTAAAGCAAAGCTGGGAGTGGCCACGAAAATGGTAACAAAAAGAGAGAATATCGAGACTGCGAGTGAAAAGTTTTTCATGATCAACCTCCCACCCCGTTGCTAATGAGTGCAAACCGGAAGCAGGGGCTATCTTGGGTGCTAGTGGTGTCGTCTGAGAGCGCTTGGTCTAGAATTCCTGATGCAAAATCGCTCGAGTTCGTCCCTAAGAGACCGCCTGAATTGAGCTCAGAATTGAGGGCTGTCATAATTTTGCTCAAAGTTGCAGCGATCATGTTCAGCGTGGGCGTCCCTTTGAACGTATCAACGGTCATCTTGTCGAGATCTGCGATCGTGGGGCCTACGACAAGTTTTTTGCCTGTGGGCTTATCGCAAGGGGTTGCTTGAAGAAAAGGAGGAAGCGAGGGGGCGCAAGCAGCGGCGGTCTTGCAACCGGAAGCAGTCTTAACGAGATCGGCAGAAGTGAGTGTTTCATCTGTGCCTGCGTCTTCAGCCAGAATCTCTGCAACCAGAGCAGAGCCTGCGATGAAGCGAATCAATCCGCGTAATTCATTGGTCTGTATGTCGTTGACGTTTAGATACGCATCTAAAATTGCCACGCGAGTGGTTTCGTTTGCGATGGGTGCTAAGGTATTTGCAAGTTTGGTGATAGAGCCACCCACTGATTTTCCACCCGTTCCGAAGGCCATTAAGAACGAAGACATTTTTACGCCAGCTTGATCCAACTTGAAAAAGGCGAGCTCAGCCGCCGCGCTCTCATCTGTTGCTGAGACCTGTGAATAGTATTTTGAAGCGCACGCAAAATCACCTTGGTCAAAACAGGCGCGCGCTGCCGATTTGATCTGCTCGGCGCCACTGGGAGAATCCAAGGGATCAAAGACGTTACAGCTCGAAGTAAGGACTGCCATGAGTCCTGCAATTGCGAGGATTGAAAATTTTCGATTAAAATGCTGAGTTCTCACTGATCACCTCCAGAATTTGGTTTTCTGGTAGGTTAGGGGAGAGTTTATCTTTTGTAAAGCGTTAGGCGAGAAATCATTTCCTGGACTTTTTCCTCAAGCGCGTCTGTGCCCCCAGCGTTATCAAGCACAAAATCGGCGGCTTTTCGTCGCACCTCGTCTGAGGCTTGGGCGGCGATTATCTGGTCAGTAAGTTCTGCCGAAATACCGTCTCGGTGCATCGCGCGGCTGCGTCTCGTTTCCTTCGGTGCGTCGATAAGAATGAGGCCCGCCAAGTCTTTGTATCGCCCGGTTTCAACGAGAAGCGACGCCTCATAAATGACAAAAGGCGGACGCTTTGAGCTCTTTTCGATAACACTTTTGAATCGCTTTTCGCTGGCCTGGATAATCAGCGGGTGAAGTATCGCTTCGAGATCGGCTCGCGCCACAGGATCCGCGAACACGATTTTACGAAGATCTCCCCGATCTGCGGTTCCAAAACGCTTCACGATCGCATCAAAGGCGGCTCCTCCGGGTGCCGAGAGTTCGCGCGCGATTTGATCGGCGTCGACCACTGGGATTCCTGCTTTTTCAAAGCAAGCAGCGGCTGTCGATTTGCCTGAGGCGATGCCTCCGGTGAGTCCGAAAATGGGCGGTAAGATTTTTTCAAGCTCCTTGGCTTCGTTCCAGAACTTGTCCATCTCCTCAAGCGTGGAGTCTTCGAGGTTTTTGCCCTGAGATTTGATGCCTTTTTCCACGTGTCGGAACCGGCTCTCAAAACGCGCGAGCATCGTGCGAAGCGAGTCTTCGGGGTTTACCTTCATTAAATAAGCGAGATTGCACAGCGAGAAGAATACATCGCCGAATTCGTGAGATAATTTCTCAGGATTGCCATTTTGTGCGTTATGAATCTCGACTTTAAGTTCTGCCAGTTCTTCTTCAAGTTTTGCGAGCGGGCCCTCTAAATCTTTCCACTGGAATCCTACTTTCGTTGCTTTTTCTACTACACGAGTGGCGCGCGAAAGAGCGGGGAGACCTTTGGGGACGCCATCCAGGACGCTGGATTCGCGCGAAACTTTATCTTTTTCTTTGGCTTTTTGGAGCTCCCACGTCTTGAGTGCTGAATCGGCCGAATCCGCTTTAACATCCCCAAAAACGTGAGGATGTCTCCTGATGAGTTTGTCGTTAAGGCCCTGGGCGACGTCATCAAAATTAAAAGCGCCGACCTCGTCGGCAAGTTCTGAGTGAATCAGAACCTGCATGAGTAAATCGCCCAACTCTTCTTTGAAATTTGCGCGAATGGTCTGATTCTTCATGTCTTCAACTGAGTGGATATTATCGATCACATCGATGACTTCGTAGGCTTCTTCAACCAGATACGGCCGCAAGGATTGATGCGTTTGAGCCTTATCCCAGGGGCAGCCGCCGGGGGCGCGAAGCATGCGAACGGTTTCGACAACGGTTTGAACCGGGGTAGGGGCGGGGGTGGCAGGTGGGGGTGTTTTTGATCTCATATTCGTTTTTCGTGATACCATGAGTTTGTGACAAATCCAAAAATCAGTATCGAATCGCCCAAATCATCTCAGTTCGCAGCAGCAGAGCTTGGGCGCGTACTAAAGGTCATTCAGAAGATTCCTGCGCTTCGAAAAAGGGGGCCCCGCGTGCCTCGCTGGCAGGTGGCACTTGCGCTCATTGAGGGCCCCAAAATGCGGAGATTGAACGCAAAGTATCGAGGCAAATCGAGCGTAACGGATGTCCTGAGTTTTGAGGCGCCACCCGTTTTTTTTAATTCAGGCCTTTTAGGTGAGTTGGTGATCTGCAAGTCGGTTTTGAAGCGACAAGCCAAGGAGCAGGGGCAAAGTGAGGTTCAGGAGCTTAAAATCCTGCTGGTTCACGGGGTTTTGCACCTGCTTGGGTTTGATCATGAACTTAGCGCAAAAGCAGCCCGCGAAATGGCGTTGGCCGAAAAAAAGCTGCTTAAGCTCCTAGGTGTGGATGTGGGCTTGATCCAACGGACGCTTTCGGTTACATAAAGGTATGGCGAACATTCTGATGCCGCATGAAATTCGTGAGCGATTTCAGCGGATGCTTGATAAGCTTACTTTCCTTCGAGACTCTCTTTGACCTCCCTCTAAAAACGAGGCGAATCCAAGAGATCGGCGATCTTTCAGCACAACCTGAGTTCTGGACTGACAATCGAAAAGCGCGTGCGCTTTCGTCCGAAAAGTCGCGCCTTGAAGCGGAACTTGCGGAGTTTCAGGAACTGGACCGGGGCTTCAATGATGCCCAGACCCTTTTTGAGTTAGCCCAAGAAGAAAAAGACGACTCGGTCATGGCTGAAGTTTCGGCCCTTGTTGAGGGTTTGGATCTTAAGTTTGAACAAGTGGAATTCCATAAAATGCTCTCCGAGGAGCAGGATTCTCGCAACGCGATCGTGACGATCAATGCCGGCGCCGGAGGCACGGAGTCTCAGGATTGGGCGCAGATGCTGTTTCGGATGTATCAGAATTGGGCCAAAGATAAGGGTTTCAAGGCTGACGTGATTGATGTGCTGCCGGGTGAAGAAGCAGGGCTAAAGAACGTCACGATGACGATTACGGGTTCCTACGCTTACGGGCTGCTTAAATCTGAGGCGGGCGTGCACCGGCTGGTACGGATTTCACCGTTCGATTCTAACGCTAGGCGGCACACTTCGTTTACGAGTGTGTTTGTCACTCCAGAAGTAAACGACGATTTTGAAGTTGTGATCAATCCGGCTGATGTGCGAGTGGACGTGTATCGTTCGGGCGGTAAGGGCGGCCAGGGGGTCAATACGACGGACTCTGCTGTGCGACTCACTCACGGCCCTTCGGGGCTTGTGGTCACCTGTCAGCAAGAGCGCTCACAGATTAAGAATAAGGACTTGGCTATGAAGGTGTTGCGTTCGCGCTTATATGAGCGACATCTTGAAGAGGAACGCAAAAAACAGGCTACAATTGAAGATTCGAAGAAGGATATCGCGTGGGGAAGTCAGATTAGGTCCTACGTCCTGCACCCTTATAAGATGGTGAAGGATCATCGTACGGGGCATGTCGTGGGGTCAGCTGAAAAGACTTTGGATGGCGATTTGGATGGGTTTATGAAGGCGTTTCTGACCTGTCGAATCACCGGGGAATGGGCTCGTGGCGGCGCCTCGGATGACGTCTAATTTTGGCCTTTTATTTTTTGGGTAAACCCAGGGTTGACATCTCATTGCGTCTAGTTTAATTCTATTCTCTCGCCTGATCTCAGTATGCGGGGGTGTAGTTGAGTTGGTTACAACGTCGCCCTGTCACGGCGAAGGTCGAGGGTTCGAGTCCCTTCACTCCCGCCAATTTTAGATTCAGGATCGAGAAAATAAGGCTCTGGCTTCGGCTAGGGCCTTTTTTTTTGAAGATGTTGAATCGTTAATCGGGGGGTCTGCTATCCGGACCGAAAGCATCAAATCAAGACGATAAGATATCAAATTTGCCAGAAAAACGCGATATGAGACGGTACGGTCTTTGCTCTGTGATTATTTAAAACCATTACGGAGAAATAAGAACGTGAATTCAATCATTCTGAGTGAAGGTGAAATCGGCAAACGAATATTCCAGGTTCGTGGACATCGGGTTTTGCTGGATAGTGATTTAGCTGAACTTTATGGGGTTGAAACAAAGAAATTCAATCAGGCAATTAAGCGTAATCTTGATCGCTTTCCAGACGACTTCATGTTTCGTTTGTCCGAA
>CAIRTR010000055.1 GCA_903881565.1 Oligoflexia bacterium
GTCAGAGACTTCTTCAACAGCAGCGCCAACATTCTGACTCCCCGTCTTGGAACCCATGGAACCCGACAAAGCCTTCGCACGCGCCAAAACTTCGCGAGCTCGAACCTGTCTTGCAATCGACCACAGGCGCTCAACCGAAGAGACCGTGGACAAAACGCCCACGAAACCAAGAGCCAGCACCATCGGATGCCCAATGGCCACTGGATAATCACGCCCTAACTCCCACGCCCAAATCGTGACGGGGGACAAGACCGCACCGAGAATTAAATAGAGTGCGCGCTCTGGCCTTCGCATGCTGCCCTTTGGAGGCGTGACATTCAAAGCCTCGGCCTTTGCCGAAGAGTAACTCACCATGAACGAACCAAAGAAGGTCAAGAGAACCAATAAAAGCAGGACCGGAATTTCACGATAGTAATAAGCCAATCCCGCAAGAAAAAAGAACTCGACTGCGCGATCAATACTGGCATCCAGTATCTCACCCGCATCGGAGCAATTATCCGTCATGCGCGCGACGATTCCATCCAGGGCGTCAAATAAAGCACAAAATGAAGAAAAGAAGGCCGCCGACCCAAAATGGCCAAAAGCCAGGCAAATCCCGGCCAAAAGCCCCAGCGCAAACGACGTCCAGGACACCATGTTGGCCGTGATGCCCAAGAAGACGAACAACCGAGCGATCGGCCCAAGGAACCAAAAGGCGCCTTCCATTGCTTCTTTTTTCAGGAGAGCACTCTCGCCTTGTTTATCGACGCGCGCGTTATGTGCACGGCCCCATTTTTTTACGCGAACCGTATAAGCGGCAGCGACGATCGCAGTAAATCCAAGTAAAGACAGCGTTACAATAAGATCCGTAGTAAAACCCGAAGTAAAATCCGACGTCATGCTAAATACCTCCAAGGGTACTGCTTAGCTATTTTCGCCTTCGTCGACACCGTAATAGGTCAACCCAAGGTGATTAATCAGTTCTTCGTTTGTGAAAAACCGGAGCGTGTTCTCAAGTTTCAACAACTGTACCGAGAGATCATGCTCTGGATGCAGACCTAACTTTACCACAGGCGCCTTAAAGTAGAAAGAGAGCCATTCTTGAATTCCGCGCATCTTAGCGCGCCCAGCCATATCCATGAATAACGCTAAGTCAAGAACGAGTGGGGCAGCCAAGATTGAATCGCGGCACAAGAAGTTGACTTTGATCTGCATCGGATAGCCAAGCCAGCCGAAGATATCGATGTTATCCCAGCCTTCTTTGTTATCGCCACGAGGCGGATAGTAGTTGATACGCACTACGTGCGAAATTTTGCTATAAAGGTCCGGATAGCGCTCTGCGGACAAAATATCCAGAACGCCGGATTTAGAAACTTCTTTGGACTTAAAAGAACCTGGATCATCGAGCACTTCGCCGTCACGATTGCCCAAGATGTTGGTGCTGTACCATCCTGCCACGCCCAACTGACGATTGCGAAGGCCAGGAGCGATCACGGTTTTCAGAAGCGTTTGACCGGTTTTAAAATCGGATCCGCAAATCGGTGTTCCTGTTTCCATCGCGAGTTCTTGCAAGCAAGGCATCTCGACAGAAACGTTGGGAGAACCGTTGGCGTAAGGCACGTGCTCTTTCAAAGCGGCGTAAGTGTAAATCTGAGAAGGTGAAATCGCAGGGTCGTTGTTCAGCAAACCTTCTTCAAAGGCTTTTAGGCTCTGATGAACTGCAGAAGCAGGGGTGTAAACTTCGGTTGACGCACACCAGACCATCACGGCGCGATCGCAGCCATTGTCTTTAAGAAAATTGCGAATATCCGCGCGAAGCTGATCCGCGAGATCCATCTTGTTCTTGCCCGTTTTCACATTCGGGCCATCCAGACGCTTCACAAATTCGCGGTCAAAAACAGCCGGCATTGGCTTAATTTTCGATAGGGGTTCTTTTAAGCTCTCAACCAATTCTTTTTCCAAAACTTTTGCATGAGTTGCGGCTTCATAAGCGTTCTCAGGAAACAAATCCCAACCGCCGAATACGATGTCATTGAGCTCCGCAA
This sequence comes from Oligoflexia bacterium, assembly GCA_903881565.1. Classification (GTDB taxonomy): domain Bacteria; phylum Bdellovibrionota; class UBA1018; order UBA1018; family UBA1018; genus CAIRTR01. The sequence goes on from CAIRTR010000055.1 coordinate 2,025, forward strand.
GAGGAACGAGGTCTTTAACGGTCTTGTAACGATTTTCAGTACGCTTGCCTAAGCGAATTTGACCCATTTGAGTGTAGGACCCAATCGGTTTTGCCATCCCACGCTTCACGGCTTCGACGCCGGCATACAAAGTGGTAGCCACCGCACCCATTCCTGGGGTGAGGACTGCAAGTTTTCCCTTAGCGGGAGAAATAGGCATCATATTTTTTGGCGTCATGAATGTAGCTCCTTCTGCTTCTTAATACTTCTTCTGTACTTCTTAGGCTGTGTAAGCTGTGCTTTTTAGTCCACATTGAGTTTTTAAGCAAATAAAGTATTCGCTTTGAGGGGCATTTCCCTGCACCCTTCGGCTGCTGAGGCGTAGGCCGTCGAGATGATTTCGATGCAGCGGTAAGCCTCTTGCGCTTCTTTTCCAACAAATTCATCACGTTGAATGGCGTCTCCAAACTGATCAAAAAGGGAGTTAAACCAACTCACATGAGAGGCATCCATCCAATTGGAGGCAATAGAACGCTTCTCAACATCCCACTTTACCGCTCCCTGAGCCACATCAGGCCCCGAGGTCTCCGTGATAATGGCTAACTGCAAATCGTCGTCATCCACCGTGATCGCCCCGCGCTCGCCTTGAATCGTATAGATGACCTTACGAATCCCAGCGGTCCAAGACAGGTGGGCGTGGGCCAATCCATTGGGAAAGGTCAGGACGGTCGTGAAGTTGTCTTCGGTATCGTACTTGCCCGGCTCCAAATTGGACATCTTTGCCGTGACCAGGACCGGGTAGGCCTTCATCCACTCAAAGGTGAGGTAGAAGCTGTGGCTGCCGTGGTCCATGGCGATTCCGCCGCCGCTGTATTTTTTCTCGCGCCGCCAGTGAGTCTTCCACTCGGTCACGCCCTTGGCGTGCGTGTTGCGATACGTGTTGAGGGTGACGGAGCGAACTCGGCCGATTCGGCCGCTGTCAATGATTTCTCGAATGGCTTTAACCACCGGTGCGTGTTTGTAATTATGGCAGGGAAAAAGCACTCTTTTTGCGCGTTTTGCGTGCTCAAGAAGTGAAGCCGCTTCATCAAGCGTTGTCGTCAGGGGCTTTTCGCACAAGACATGCAGGCCTTTATCAAATGCCGCATGCGCAATCGCCGCGTGATCACAAGGAGGCGTAGAAATGTCGATGAAGTCTAAGTTCCCAGACTCTTTTTCCAGCAGCACTTTGTAATCCGAATAGACACGCGCGCCCGGGAGGTTTTCGTGGACGAGGTTGCGTCTGGCTTCGCAGATATCGGCGATGGCAACGATCTCGACGTCGCCCTTGCCCTTATATTTTTCCTGGGCTCGCTCTAAGTAGGCCGGGACGTGTCCCTTGCCCGAAATAAACCCATATCCAACCACAGCACCACGGAGGCGTTTTGACATAGAGATGACTAATAGCGCATTTGGGCGGTTTGCTCAAGTCAGGAAAACAGTTCTTTAAGGCCCTCACGCCATGGAAGAATTCGGATTTTCTCTTCGGTTTGGCGGGCCTGATTCGCATTACAGAGCACCCATTTTTCCGCAGCGGGCAGATCCGCGCCTAGAGAAATCAAATGCCGGTATGAAGAAGGTTGGGGATCTGGGGACGACTTGATTTCGATTAAAACAAACTTGTTTCCCGGCTTGCGCACGATCAGGTCAATCTCGGCATCATCCTTAGTGCGGAGGTATGAGAACTCAAAATCCCGCTCGTAATAGTCATTTAAGCGAAAGCACTCCAGGATCACAAACTGCTCAAAAAGCTTTCCATACTCGCTGCTGCCTGGATTCAGTGCGCTACCTGCCTGTCCCGTGAGCTGTCGCTGCACGCCCGTATCAAAGAGATAGAATTTTGGCTTTTGGAATTGGCGCGCCCGAATGGAGCGCGAGAAGGGCTCTAGAAACACGCCCACATAGGTATCAATGAGAATTTCGAAATAGCGAGCGACCGTCTTTTCATCGACCCCAGTTTGGGTAGAGATATTTGAGAAATTCACCACTTCACCATTACACTGAGCCGCCACCCCCAGAAACTCGCGAAAAGAAGTGATATTTCTCACGATCTGTTCGAGTTGAATTTCCTCGCGCAAATAAGTCTGGCAATAGCTGCGCAAAAACCGTTGTTTTTCGAGCGCTCCTTCAAAATCATAAAGTTTAGGAATCGTACCCCACTCAAGCATCTCCGTAAGAGAGGCCCCATTGGGCGCTTCAAGATGAGTAAAGGGATGGACCTTAAACGAAAACGCACGCCCCCCCAGTAGGTTTCCCGCACCTTTTTTTAGTTTGCGGGCACTGGATCCCGTCATAACAAACTGGATCTTTTTTTGGGGGCCCTCCATCAGTCCATGAATGACATCCAAGAGCGCTGGAACTTTTTGAATTTCATCTACGATGACATGCCTGAGGACGGAAGCCTTCTCCGCTACGAGTTCTTTTAAGCGATTGGGCGAGCGGGAGAATTCTTCTTCGAGGTCGGGGTTAAGCAGGTCGATATATAGGGTGTGTTCCGGTGCTTCGGGTTCAAGGCCAAAATGCTCGCGCAACCAGGTAGATTTGCCGGTGGCTCGCGCTCCAAACAGGAAAAAACTCTTACTTGTTGATAACTTAAGAAGTCTATCGACCATACTCCGGAATTGTACGCCAAATCCGGAGTGACGTCAAGCTGGGGTTAAAGTGGGGTTCAAAGCCAATGACTGAAAATACGTTTGAAATGAGAGGCGATTTTACCGGAATCCTGCTCCGTGATTTTTCCCAGCTTCTTCTCGATCAAAATAAGATCAAGTGAGGCGACCTTTGAAAGGCGGACTAGGCTTGGATGCAAAAGCCCAGCATCCTTCCAATCCGAAAGCAGGTAATCGCCATCCAGTGCGAAGTTTTCAACTTTGCTCGTCACCATCGCGACCACGACGATTTGGATTTTGTCCGTAAGACGGTGTGAAGAAAGGCAAAGCGCCGGGCGTTTTTTGCTCGATTCCAAATCAGAAAAAGGAAACCGAACTAACACGATCTCGCCTGGATGATAGAGGCCCGGGGATTTAGATTTCATAGCCGATCGTAGTCCGAATCCCGAGGATCATTCCATTCTTCGAAGGTGCTTTCGGCTGCTTTTTGAAGAGCGCGACTCTCTAAGCGATGCGCAAAATACCCCTCAAGCGCGGTGACCAAAACTTCTTTGATGCTCGTGTCTGTCAACTCCGCTTCAAGCCTGAGTAACTTGAGGAGTTTAGGGTCTCCGAGATCGGTGGAGAGTTTGGTTTTGGATTCCTTCATTGGCGTATGGCCTTCTTCTTAACACCAGTTTACCACAAAGCCTGGAAGCTGGTAAACTGGATTTCCTGAAAACCAGTCTTGCGTCACAACAGCTTGAAGTTATGAGGAATTAATTAGCGGCTGTCGCAGCGGGAGTCGTGGTCGGTGCTGAAGCGGCGGCGGCTGGGGCCGTGGGCGCAGACGTTGCGGACGCACTCGCGGTAGATGTAGGCGTCGTCGCTGCAGCGGTCGGTGAAGGTGCCGGAGCACTGCTCTTTTTATAATCCGTGGTGTACCAGCCGGTGCCTTTGAGCACAAAAGAAGTGCGGCTCAAGAGCTTCTTAACGGGGGAAGCACAATCGGGACAGCTGTCTACGGGCGCATCCGAGAATTTCTGCATGATTTCATGAACTTTTTCACATTTCGCACATTCGTATTCGTATAGCGGCATAAATCCTCCAAAGAAGTTATGCATGTTTGCCGCATCATCCCAGAAAAGTCAAGAGGGGACGTTGTGGCAAACACGTAACCAAAGAAGCTCAGAGCACCACTGGCCAAATATCGGAATTGATCGGAATTGAAACTCTCAATGTTGGGTCGAGGAAACCTATTCCGATCAATTCCGATATTTGGCTAATGAAATTTGGCAGGACCTACTCATAAAAATTGCGATTATCTTCGCTCGAAAAGTTAGCGTGGTAACGGCAGCTTTTGCTTTCAGTCTGATCCTAACTTACGTGTTAAAGTCTGCAGCCTGTATCGCTACAGGAGCAACCGCGTTAGATCTTTGCCCAAAGGAATCTCCATCCACAACTGCGAGCTCGACCTGGAACTGAAGTGCAATTTATTCAGTACTTTTGAGCCACTTAGAACACTTTTGGGTAAAGTTTGGCATGGCAACGGTCGATGATGTGCTGTGGGGTTCTTGCTCTGGGAATTCTTGGCGGGGTTGCCGATTATTTCCTCACCGTGGGAATACATGAAGGCACTCATGCGGCTGCAGCCAAAGCTTTGGGGGCCACGAATGTTCAAGTTCACCTCTTATGGAGAGGGCACCTTATCAGCTCCTGCACGCCAGTTTGTCTTTGGGATTTGGAGTAGAACTTGCTCGTGGAGCCTATCGGTTATTTGGCCCCCAAGAACCCAAGGCACCTACGGCCAAGCAATGGGAGGGGAGACCCATTGTCACTCCAAATTATATTGGCTGGGAAATGCCCTTCTAGCAAGCGCGCCAAGGTATGATACCCTCAACCCATGACCACCCAGACCCCCGAAACCATCCCGACCGATTTCACCCGCCTCATGGGCTGCGCCTACCCCATCATCGCAGGCCCGATGTTCCTTGTGAGCGACGAAGGCTTAGTTTCAGCGGTCAGTGAGTCAGGAGGCTTGGGCGCGATGCCCTCACTCAATTGGCGCTCCACCGCAGACTTTCGCAAGGCGATTCAAAAAGTAAAAACACTCACGAACAAACCCTTTGGCGTGAACATCATCACCAACAAAGCCAACACCCGCCAACATGCAGATCTGGACGTTTGTGCCGAAGAAAAAGTCCCGCTCGTTGTCACCTCGCTGGGAAGCCCCAAAGAGTCCATCACCAAAATGCACGCCGTGGGCTGCAAAGTTTTTTGCGATGTCACGACGCTTGATTACGCCCGCAAAGTTGAAGACCTGGGCGCCGATGGTGTAATCGGTGTGAGTGCGGGAGCTGGGGGGCATGCGGGACCGATTTCACCGCTGGTATTGATTCCTTATCTCAAAAAACACCTTAAAATCCCTGTCGTCGCAGCCGGCGGAATCGCTACCGGCGAGCAAATGGCTGCAGCCCTGCTCCTGGGCGCCTCGGCGGTTCAAATTGGGACACTCTTTATCGCCTCTCGCGAAGCTCCCGTGGACGCCTCGTACAAGAATGCGATCTTGAAAGCGGAGCCTGAAGATATTTTGCTCACGAAAAAGATCTCAGGGACCCCGGCCTCCGTGATTCGCACGCCTTATATTGATAAAGTGGGCCTGGAACTCAACGCGCTCGAAGAGTTTCTGCTTCATAACTCCAAGACAAAAAAACTCATGAAAATGCTGCGCGCTTATTTGGGTTCAAAAACGCTTGAAAAAGCAGTCTCTGGAACCACGTGGAAAGAAGTCTGGAGCGCAGGCCAAGGCGTAGGACTGATCGAAGAGATTCTGCCGGTTCAGGAGATTATGGAGAAGCTCATAAAAGAATTCCAAAGCGCCAAGGGGCGGCTCTAAGCCGCTCTCGCGACCTAGTTTATCTGCAGTAACAAAAGCAGATTCACGACTACGACGCCTGCCGCGGGCAAAATCACCCGTTTGCTCTGCGCCCAAGCCGTCCAAAAACGAAGACGAAAAGGGCGATCCCAAATACGGCTCCCACTGACAACCAAGAAGAGCCCTGTACCCAAAACACCTGCATAAAAGGTCAGAGCCGGCATCAGGAAACCCAGGCCCGACTCGCGCGCCTTCAAAAGCACGGGAATGACTGTTTCAGCAGGCCCCAAAAGTGAAAGCACCGCAAACACGCTCCAGGGACTATTAGGACGCGCCCCCATCACTTCGCGAAGGCGGGAGAAGCGCAGGACACGGACCAAAGCGGTGAGTAAAACCAGGACAATGGAGAAGGAGAAGAAGTCCCGTGGCTGCAGATGGAAAAAAATTTCTCCCAAGGCAAAACAAACCCCAACCCCTAGCAAAACGTGGAAGCCAAAGGCCAGCGCCGTAAAGCCCGCCGTCTTGCCAAAGTTCCACTTCATCTTCCACGCGAGAAGCGAAGTCGGCATCCAACGATCTGGCGCTAGGGCATGAAGCGCACCGGCAAGAAGCGAAAGAAACAAGATTTGGTAAGTCATGAGTCTCTTGGTTATCGGGGCAAGCGCCTTAGGTCAAGACCGGGTGCAGCATGAAGTGAAGGTCAAAAAAGTGCGGGAAATGAAAATACGAACGCACCCATAAGCGCAATCACCAGCCCTGCGATGACTTCGCCATAGTGCTCAATCAGGGGATGATCAAATTTCATGAAACCTTTGGAGACCAGAACGGTCGCACAAATCAAGGTTGTCAACACCCCAATCGCAAAAGCGACGAGTGTCGATGAGAGCGCCAGCATCCCATGTCCCGAGGCGGCTGCAAAAACCGGGAACACCGCCACACAAGGCGAGAGTCCCAAGGTGAAGAGAAACAAAAACGCGCGGGCATCGCCCGAGTGAGACTCCCCTTCGGGGTTAGGTCCATGATGACTGTGCCCATGACATTTAGAATGCCGAAAATAAGTGAAGACCGCGTACGAAAGACCAAACACAACGAGGCCTGCGCCCCCAAAGCGCTCAATTTTTTCTTCGAGGCCCGGGACCAGTTCAAACCCAATCTTTATCGCGACGAGAGCCAGCCCCAGCGACGTCAGCAAATGTCCAGAGCCCGCAACGAGGGCCGCAAGAATCGCGCGCGTCCCCCCCCATTTTCTGGCTTTGACCATGAGGACGACAGGTAACCAGTGGCCTGGAGCAAGCGTGTGCACCAATCCCACAAACCCTGCTGAAGCTGCGAGTAAAATCATTGAGAGTCGCCCATGGAGATACACGTAGCACGAGCCGTATCGTTTTCCTGAAGGGTTTCTTTAATATCGGGGATATCTCCATCAAAATGAGCTTTTTTCAAAGTCGGAAACATCACCGCTTTGCGATAAGCGTGCGTGGTCGGAATCCCTGCGCAACCCTTGAAGTCAGTTTTCCCAAAACTATCTGCGCAACTGTGATCGAGCCCCAAGGCGTGGCCCAGCTCATGAAGCGCAACGCTCGTAAGCTGAACGGCGTCAGTTACCGACGTGTTAACGAGAATCACTTGTTCCGTAACACTCGATCCATCATCACATCGGACGGTTGCGGCAGAGATGTTGCTGGAAAAACCCATGGTCTGCCATTTCGAATTGGATTGCTGGCGCACCACATAGAACGCATCTGGAGTACCAAAACCGCCCGAGCATTCATGGGGATCCATCGAGCGTACAGCGTCCGGCACGGTGTTCTTCGTGACTTCGAGGTAAGGACGACCGGCGACGCGAGTTGAGAAGATATTCCACTCATCGACTGCCTTTTTGATCGCTAAAATTTGAGCATCTGTGAACTGATCATCGACTCTAACTTTGAGAGTCGGCACGCCCACGGGCTTTAGAAAGCTGGCCTTTTGATCGGCGTTGACCTGGCAACCCGTCTTTAACGCCGAAGAAGCCGCATCGACTGCAGAAGCATCGGGCGCCTGGCACCCAGAAAGTATCGCAGATCCCCCTGCGGAGACCGCTAAGGCAAGGAGGAGAGCATTTATCCAATGTTGACCCCAATACTGCTTTAAATTTCCACCCAAGTCCCGTTTCATACCCCCCATTGATCACATTCGACGCACAGAGTCAAATTAATTTTTGGGGGTGCTGTGGAATCGACATTGAAAAACGCAATATACCCATGTATTGATTGGGGCTCTTAAATTTGTCGAAGTCGTCGACGTATGCGTCTCCATCGTCTAGAGGCCTAGGACACTCCCCTTTCACGGGAGTAACCGGGGTTCGAATCCCCGTGGAGACGCCATTTTCTGAACAAAGCCACCCCTCTAGGTGGCTTTTTTTTGCCCTTTTTTACTTCTCCAGTATCCCCTCAAAACGTCGCCCGCACACTCAGACTTGTATCCAGTTGCTGCCCACCAAAAACCCACTCACCGCCCGCCTTGCCCCAATGCAGGCCCAAGGTCCAGTACCACTCCAATTCTTTGGTGGGTTTCCAGATCACGCCAAACTGCGAGAGGCGTGAAGCGCCCGCAAAATCTTCGATTTCGAAAAACTGAAAGGTCCAATCATTAAGTGAGGAAGGCGCAGGTAGCGATAAAACCGCAGCTGCGTAGCGCCTGGCCATGTAAAAAGGCATGAACGCTCCGCTCATCGCAGCCCGCGTAAATCCGGCCGAATCGCTGAATCCCGAAGGGTGATCAAAATACTCCAAGCCTAGGCGAAAAACATCGTTATCAAAAACACTCCACTCATAACTAAGTCCCGCGATCCAATCCACGCGAAACTCGGTAGGGGTTGCCACTTCGCCATAAAGGTCAAAGTTCCAAAGCGCAAAAGACGTATCCGCACCAAAGCGAGGATGACGCCCACGTTTGGCTGACGTGCTCAGTGCCCACTCCGAAGAACCTAAAACCGCTTCAATGCGGCTGAGAAATGATATTTCTTGAAACCGCGACGCATCCTCCGGACCCGCCAGCACATACAAATTGTGTCTCCCAATGGGCATATGAAACTTGGCAAACGAAACCCCCGAGCGCTCATCGCGAAGCGCCAGGGGATCCCGGACGGCCGTATTTACAAAATCCGTCACATTCCAAACCCGCCCCGTCCCCCACTTGTTTTTTTGCCTTCCAAAGGTCAAGAACAGCCACTTTGACAGGCGATACTGAAGCTTGAGCTCTTCAAGCTCCGTCGTCTGCCGCTGAGCCATAGGGAGCGTTGGATCCAGCACGAGCTTTCCACGCGCTAAGATTCGATTTTCGTCATTCAGTTTGCCTTCTCCATATAGACGAAAAGTATTGGGGTTGCGAAGCACGTCCCGATCCACGGCAGTGGAATCAAAAAAGTAGCCCTGCAAAAGAGCCGTAAAATCACCACCGATCTCGAAGCGGTTTCGCTCACTGGATTTTCGATCTGACTCTGAGATGGCCGTGCCTGTGAGATTCTCTTCACCTACCTCAGAGACCACCGGCCCGCCCAGAAACTCCTCCGCATGAGCGAGCGTTGCGAAAATGAAGCAGAAAAGCAGCAATAGATTCCTCATTTACTTTTCGCCTCAATCCAAGCCTTCGTAAACAAGTTCGCATCAAGCGAAGACAGGTCCGTCTCTTTGATCACAATGATCGTGGAGTTTCCCTTCTCAAGCTCATCAAATACTCGCATCTCGGAGGGGACCCAGACATCAGCTTTTTTGGACGGACTGAACTTTTTGTTCCACTTCGGATAATAGGTCGTGCGCATGAGCTTTCCTGAGAGCGCATACTCCTCACGCTTTAGGACATTTCGCCCCGCCACATCCACCCACAACTCTATCACGGGGTAGGCCACATCGACTTCAGGCTTGGCTTGCAATTTAAACTTGGCCACCTCATAAGCGCCCAACTTGCCGCCACCCAAAAAATTCACACTGTACTCTTCGGCCAAACGTGATTCGTCATAATCCGAGCGACGTGAATTCGTGCCGCCGATCTTTTCGCGTTCCGTCCTACGCTCCCATTTTCCCGTGTTGGGATCGTAAAACCAGAGATTCTTATCAATTCGCAGATACCCCTTACCCGCCTCATCTTTGGGACGCGTAAAGAGGATCATAAACTTGTTATCCAAATCGCGACGATAAACGGTCGCTTGAAAAATCTTGGGCTCTTTGTCTTTTTCAGTCTCTTTGACAAAACATTCGCTTTTGTAATCGCCTGAGTTTCGCTGTCTTTCGTCAACGACTTTAATCCACTCCACGGATTCAGCAGGGGTGAGCTTTACTTCGGCCGCGCGCGCGGAAAGCGGCGTGAGAATCGTAGCCAACAAGATCAATGTGAAAAACTTCATCTGACTCTCCTCTTAAGCACCCGAGTCTTGAATCGCCAAGACCGGATTAAGTTTTGAGGCTTTCCTTGCGGGAAACCATGCACCCATGACCAAAAACAAAACAATGGCGACTATAATACGCAGAGCATCCGAGGCCAGCACCCTAAAATGCAAAGTCTCCGACATCAGAAACAACCTAAAAGACTCACTTTGAATCGCGATGCCCATTTTATCTAGGGACCCCGCGACCAAAGAACCCACAAGCACGCCAACGACCGTCGCCATAAACGCAAGAATCGCGGCCTCCCACAAAAACAAAGTGCGCACTTGCCTTCGATGCATCCCGATGGCGCGCAAGGTCCCGATCTCTCCCACGCGCTCCCTCACCGCGATCCATAGCGTGTTCATCAAACCCAGAGTCACGATGAAGAGCAGAATTCCGGTTAAGAAAATCGTTAATGCATTAAAGGCTGTCAGGATCCACTTAAGGTAGGAGGTTTCATCTTCCCAGGTCGTGACATCAATTCGCTGCCCTTTCCAAGACTCAGAAGCCACGCGCTCGAACTTCATCCAAAAAGGGTTGGATTCTTTTTCCATCAAGGTAAATCCAGCTGCCGCAATGGCGCCTCTCAAATGGTTCTCGACCTGCGAGGTCTGATTGCGATCCTTAAGATAGATCATCACCTGGCCCGACATCTTATCCGAGATCTGAAAAACTTCACGCATATCATCCGTGCGCATAAAAGAACTAAAGGTTGAAAAAATTCCCATATCTTGCAGAATCGCCACGACCTTCAAATCCATCGTGTTGTACATATTGCGATAAGTGGGAAGCGAGGCGGTCAGAGAGTCCCCGACCTTCAGCCCTAACTTCTTGGCTTGCGCGGCGAAAATAACGACCGTCTTTCGCTCTTTCATTCCCGCTACATTTCCTTCAACCACAGGAAGGCGGCCTAGGATCGGCATCTCTTGGTCAATTGAAACGCCCCAAATGGGCAACTGAATACTGCTCTTTTCCGTGATAAAGTTTCCAAAGCCCTTCACTCGATCAATAATGAGTTTCGCCTCAGGGATCTCCTTGCGCGCAATCTCGACCAACTTTTGATAATTCTCAACCATAGGAGCCGCTGATGTCTGGCTAATCTTATAAAACCCCGCGATATTGACGTGGCCCGTAGCCAAGGCTTCGGCATTCTCGACCATCGTCCCCTGCACGCCCGCAATCAGGGCTTGCAGCAGCATCAAAAGCAGCGTCACGGTTGCGATCGCACCGCCGAGCAACAAGCTGCGCGTGCGATGCTGAAGTAGGTTTCGAAAAGCGATTCGGATAAAAATCATAACATGATCTCCTAATTCTTGTTCATCGCTTCAAGCGGCGTGACCTTCATGGCTCGGAGGGCTGGAAACTGAGTGGCGGCAAAAGCAAGCAAAGTCATTCCGCCTAAGCTCCAGAAGATCGACGCAATCTCAAGCTTTGGATAGAGCCTTGGTCCTGAAAAAAAGAACGTCGCAATCTCTCCCATCGCGGGGATCCCGACAGAGCCCAAATACAGCACTATCCCAGATCCCAAAGCCGCTCCGGCCAGACCAAAGACCAAAGCCAAGACTACCCCTTCGGTCATCAAGATCCAAAAAATCAAGCGCCCCTGTGCCCCAATGGCCCGCATGGTGCCAATCTCTTTAGTGCGCTCCAAAGCGGCCATGAACATGGAGTTTGTGAATATAAACGACGCCACGACAAAGATGATCGCCACACAGCCAAATAAAAGTCCCCGAAACACCTTGGCAAACTGGCCAATGATCCCGGCAGCGTCATCCCAACGCACGGCTTGCAGCCCTAGGCCCTTCGCGTCTGAAACTTCTTTGATGAGTTTCATCGTTTTATCAAGCTGCTCGGGGTCTTTGAGGCGAATCGCCGCATGAATAAAGACGCCATTTTCAAACTCCTCGGGAGAATAGTGAGCATTAAGATCCCGGTCCCGCCTCTCAGCAGCTGACATCAGGGGAGCTGCAGCCTTTGGCTGTGCCAGTGGTTTTGCGGCCGGCTTTGCTTGCGTAGGCTCTGCGCTCCCGAACAAACTCTCGATGTCTGTGCGGCCGACATCAAGAGTATTCATTTCATTGGCAAGCTCAGAATTTTCAGCTCGACGCTCTTCGGTCATAAAGCCGTATAACTGCCGAAACGAAATCATATCAAGCAAGCTAAAGTTTCCCGCTAAGGGCGAGCTCTCAAAGCTCTTGAATCGAAACGTCCCATAGAGGCGAGCGTTAATCGAAGTAAAGAAACCCGTTTTCGAAAGTGTTCCCAGCGGAAACGAATCGCCCACCCGAATCCGATAAAGCTCAAGGCTCGGCGCTATCTCTTTATAAAAGAACGCATAGCGCTCTCCAATATTCTCATCGGTCGTCGCCAAAAACTCCCAAACCAGGGCAGAAAACCGCGAAGGCAGTCCTTCACGCGTTTTAGCTTCAGCGATCTTGTCTTCTTTTATCTTTACGACCGCCAGTAGTTTCGCTTCGAGCTCTTGGGCCCGAGCAGGAGGAATCTGTGAATAGACCTCTGCCGCCTGCGCTTGATTGGAGCGCACCCAATCCCGGAGCGTCGTATCTTGCGCGATCTTCTTATGATCTTTGAATACCGCCGCATGGAGGTCATCCAAGCGATGCGCCACCCGGTTCTTCACGAATTTTTCATAATAAAAATCGCTAAAGAGAAACCCTTTTTTCCCCTCAGGAATCATCTGCCCTTTGACCATTTCGAAATCACTGAAGGTCTTGGCAAAGATACCGGGCACCGTTCCGATGTATGAAAAATAGAGCTGATTGTTGTCAAAAATCAACGGCGCTATGCGATTTTCCAAAAACTCGATCTCATTTGCGTAAGCCTTCGGCGTCGCCGTTGCGAGGGTTTTCCAATAGGAGTCGTTTAAGACGCGACTCACGTTTTGCTGGGATTCTCGCAAGACGGGATCTTTAGACGAACTAAAAAGTTCTTGATTGCGAACGACATCGGATTGCACGTCTTTAATGATGGAAAGAACGTGGGCTGCGAGGCCCAAATCATACTTCTTGCGCAGTAGCTCAAGTTTTTGATCCAACAAATTACCCGGGGTCATGAACGCCATCTTCGTTCCCATGGGAACCATCTGCTCAATATTGCCTACCGACTCCATCAAAACTTTTTTGACATGCCCATAATCTTGCACGTGCCCGATATCCGGCGTATTGCCGCCCATATCACCGAAAACAGAGAGCTTCTCTTTAGCATCTTTTGAATAAATCTGGAGATGTCCCACCGCACTGTTGATGACGCTTTGACTGATTCCTCTTGCGACCCCTTCAACCAGGGAATCGCCCACGACCGCGAGGATCGTTCCAAATAGAATGATGCTCCCCAGAGCAAAGGTCCGAAAACGATGAAGCCACAAGTTTCGAAAAGCGAGTTTTAAGATGAGTCCCATTGTCTTAACCCGACACGATCTTGCCGTCTCGAAGTTCAATCACGCGACGGGCTTGCTGAATGATGTTGTGATCGTGAGTGGAGAAGAGAAACGTCGTTTTTTCATTTTCATTAATGGATTTCATCAAATCAATAATGCTCTGGCCAGTAGCCGAATCTAAATTCGCCGTCGGTTCGTCGGCTAAAACAATCTGCGGACGCGTCACCAACGCCCGCGCAATAGCAACCCGCTGGCGCTGCCCACCGGATAGTTCATTGGGGCGATGAAGAAGGTGCTTGGATAACCCCACGCGCTCCACATAGTGAAGGACCCTCTCCTTGCGTTCAGGCTTGGTGAGTGTCTTTTGAAGCAGCAGCGGAAATTCGACATTATCAAAGATATTGAGCACCGGGACCAGATTGAAGGATTGAAAAATAAATCCAATCGTATGTAGTCTGAGCTCTGTTAGGTCCCGCTCTTTGAGAGCCGAGGTCACCTTACCTGCAACCCGCACCGTTCCCGAAGTCGCCACATCAATACAGCCCACGAGATTCAAAAGCGTGGTCTTACCTGAACCACTGGGACCTGCGATGACGGTAAATTCGCCAGGCTCAATCTGAAGACTTACCGATTGCAGGGCCGGAACGCGAATCTGGCCTAAGGGATACTCTTTGATGACACTTTCTAAAACGATGGCTGAAGTGGAAGTTGACATGTGCCGGATGATAGAAGAGCGGGCGGCATATTCAAAGGGGTAAACTTCGGCGTTTCCTTAATGTTTCCTCAAATATCGCGACAACTTGCGCCATCTTTTGATGGGCGTAAATTTAGTCGTTTCAAAAAGTCTGTTTTCGATTATAATCGGATTCGAATTCGAGGAGCGTTGCGAGGCAGTTCATTTGCCCTAGGCTCGAGTTCACGTTTTAAACGGCGCTCACCTATTTAATCGTGCCAGGGACTATTAAAGACCTATTTAAGGACACGAAGATCGGGTGAGGGCTCCTCCTTCTCCGCGATACATAGTCCTGGTGCTCAAAAAAAAGGAGTATTAGCTCGTGGAAAAACTAAAAGACTACGTCATTGCTGACATCAAACTTGCCGACTGGGGTCGCCGAGAAATCAAAATCGCTGAAACCGAAATGCCGGGCCTGATGGCCATTCGCGAAGAATTCGCGAAAACCCAGCCTCTCAAAGGCGCGCGCATCACCGGATCCTTGCACATGACCATTCAAACGGCCGTGTTGATGGAAACCCTAAAAGCGCTCGGCGCAGAATTGCGTTGGGCTTCATGCAATATTTTCTCAACCCAAGATCACGCGGCGGCTGCCGTAGCAGCTGCAGGCTATCCTGTTTTCGCCGTCAAAGGCGAAACGTTGACTGATTACTGGGAGTACACCCACTCGATTTTTGAATGGCCCGATGGCGGCTATTCGAACATGATTTTGGATGACGGCGGCGATGCGACCCTGCTCCTTCACTTAGGAACCCGCGCGGAGAAGGACCTCTCCGTCCTTGCAAAGCCCACTTCTGAAGAAGAAACGATTTTGTACGCCTCCATCAAAAAGAAACTCACCGTGCACCCGACTTGGTACTCCAAGCGTTTGGCGCAAATCAAAGGCGTCACCGAAGAAACCACGACCGGCGTTCATCGCTTGATTCAAATGCACGCACGCGGTGATTTGAAATTTCCAGCCATCAACGTCAATGACTCAGTGACCAAATCCAAGTTCGACAATCTCTATGGTTGCCGCGAGTCCTTGGTTGATGGAATCAAACGAGCCACCGACGTCATGATTGCCGGAAAAGTTGCACTCGTTTGTGGCTACGGCGACGTCGGCAAGGGATCGTGTCAAGCTCTGCGCGCTCTTTCGGCTCAAGTCTGGGTCACCGAAATCGACCCGATTTGCGCTCTTCAAGCCGCGATGGAAGGCTACCGCGTGGTCACGATGGATTATGCAGCAAAGCACGCTGACATTTTCGTCACCACCACCGGCAACTACCACGTCATCACCCATGACCACATGAAGGCGATGAAGAACCAGGCCATCGTATGCAACATCGGACACTTCGATAACGAAATCGACGTCGCATCCCTTGAGCAGTACAAGTGGGAAGAAATCAAACCCCAAGTCGATCACGTCATTTTCCCGGATGGAAAGCGCATTATCCTCTTGGCTAAAGGTCGGTTGGTCAACCTAGGCTGCGGCACCGGTCACCCAAGCTACGTGATGTCCTCTTCTTTTGCCAATCAAACGATTGCGCAAATCGAGCTCTTCACCCGCACTGACAAGTATCCCCTCGGCGTGTACGTGCTCCCGAAACATCTCGACGAGAAGGTTGCACGTTTGCAGCTTAAGAAGCTCAATGCGGAACTGACCGTTCTGCGCGAAGATCAGGCTAAATATATCGGCGTGCCACTGAACGGCCCTTATAAGGCTGACAATTATCGTTATTGATTCGCTTACGGTTTAAGTGCGAAGGCCCCCCGTGGAAACGCTGGGGGCCTTTTTTTATTTTGGGGATGCGGACTTGAGTCGTCCGCCTTCTTCAACTACGGTGAGTGTATGAATCGCCTTCTGCGAGCCCTTGGGCTCCTTCTCGTTGCAGCCCTCTTTTTGGTACTCATTGCCAATTCTTTTCTACTCCAGAAGACCGACCCCACTTCAAGTGACTTTGGTACCTTCTGGACTGCAGGACGCCACTACATCACGGGACAGCCTTTGTACTCCGTCATTGGAGAAGCGCATCCTTACAAGTACCCTCCGTGGACGACATTACTCACGGTTCCCTTTGCGCTTTTTCCGCTTGAGATCGCGGGAGTACTTTGGCGACTTTGCATCGTCGCGTCTCTGGGTTTGATTTTGGTGCGAACTGCGCGGGTCGTGGGAACTTGGACAGCCGTTTTGGCCTTCATTCCTTTTTGGGGTTTCTGGAACCTTAATCTCCTCGCCGGCCAAGCCAACCTGATTTGGATGCTCATCGCTTGGGTGGGTTACGATTTGCTTAAACGCAATTCAAGTCTAGGGTTGGTTTTAATGACCACGGTGTTGAGCGGAAAATTGTTTCAGGTCTTCTCACTCATTGCGGTTCCGCGTGCGCATTGGCGGGGGCGTTCGATGGGGGCTGTTGTTTTGGTTTTGGCGGCGTCATGCCTGCCTGCGATCTGGGCTTATGATTCGCCGATGCTTTTGAATTTTGTGCAGGCGTATCGGGAAGCGGCGGCGGGGGGCGGCGCGGCCTTGGGCGGAGGGGGATACGGACTGCCGAGTTTCTTTACGGATCTGTTTTCGATTTCGCGGGCTAACTCGGGGGCGCGAGTTCTGTTTTTTGTCCCGTGTGCGATTTTTGCGGCGTGGGTTTTTCGGGGTGTTAAGCGCGCGGGCCAAGGGCGCGATGGGGCGACTGAGGGATTCTTGGCAACGCTCGCTCTGGGCGCCGCAATTCATCCGATGGCTTTTGCGTACACGTTTGTGTTTTGTTATCCGTTTGCGGCGGCTGCGATTGCGCGTTCGTTTGGAGGCTCGCGGATTTTGGATCGGGCGATTGCGCCCTTGGGACTATTCATGATTGTCGCGTGCAATGAAAAGGTACTGGGTCCCGCCGGAGTTTTTTTGGAGAGCCATCAAGTGAAGGCGTTTGGGGTTTTTGTGATGGCACTGGGGTATTTGCGGTGCGGCTCTCATGCCGATGGGATGCCCGGGCACCCGCGCGCGAGTTGAATTTCCCCGAAACGGAAGCTGGAGCCCCTAACCCCACCCCCTTGCCGCCTCGAGCTTCCCAACGGCGGAAACTCGCTCCATCACTAACCTCTCTCCGACATATCCCACTCTGAGACGCGTGTCCCCCAAGCATAAGTCGGCGGCCTCTAGCGCCAAATAGTCTGGCTTTCGTTCGAGGACATAGCGAATGGTGCGCGGCGAAGTATCGCAAACTTTTGCAAGCACGGCCGAGTCCGTCCATCCGTGTCGGTGAGCGAGATGCACAAAGAGCGCGCGTGCCGCGCTCCGGTTTTGTGAAACTT
Source organism: Oligoflexia bacterium (assembly GCA_903881565.1). Classification (GTDB taxonomy): domain Bacteria; phylum Bdellovibrionota; class UBA1018; order UBA1018; family UBA1018; genus CAIRTR01. The sequence goes on from CAIRTR010000055.1 coordinate 19,330, forward strand.
CTTTGATGGGGACCCGTGAAGCTGCCGCAGCAGCAATCAGGATTTCGCCAATCGCATAGTGAGGAAGCAAATATAACTTGGCCTTCTCAGGCGGCGCGGTTCCCTCAACAGCAACCGACGGGTCTCCGGACACATAGGCGTGAAATCGGACTCGAAAATCTCTTTGTCTTTCCCCCAGGACGCTTGCCAATGTCTCCGCTTTGACCCAGGGATGTACCGTCGCTCCCGCCACATCGCGATAGGTGGACCAGATCCACTCAAGCGGATCTGAGCAGAGGTCGCTTCGACAAGGATTGAGGGCTACATATCTCACCTGTCGTTTCAAATGTCGCACATCCGGAACCACGGTGGGTTCAACCCGGGGCTGCCAAAGTTGCGCAATCCCTTGCCTTTTACTAACGGAACTCAGCAGCCCCGCAATCTTGGAAGCCGCTTCAAGCCGCAGACTCGCCGGCAAAATGAGGTGAAAATGATTGGGCATAAGCACAGCGCCCAAGGCGCCTGGAAAGAGGGTTCTCAGTGAATTCCAAACGGGAGAGGCCTCTGCAAATTGATTAAACGGTTGATAAGGGGTGTTTGCTCGCGCGGTCCAATGATTCCACATAGGCAAAACAGAGTGCAAGCCGGTTGCCCGGGGATACACGGAAATTAATTTTATTGTTTACCTCCGTAACCCTGCCAAGCCAATTTCCCCGAAACGGAAACTGGAGCCCTCAACCCCACCCCCTTGCCGCCTCGAGCTTCCCAACTGCGGAAACTCGCTCAGCCCTCAATCCTCTTGACGCAGTGCATAAAGCCATGTTACACCCCTCCCATGAAAAAACTAACCCTGATGTTTGTCCTTCTTTTTTCAATTGCCTCCCAAGCCGCCCCAACCGCGATCAAGATCAGCGGGAAAAAGGCGAAGAACATGATTTCAGCCCTCGTGGCTTTGGGCGTGCCCTATGAAGGCGCAGCAGGAACACTTTACTACTCCAGCGATCGCGTCGCATGCGCCGTTCACCACAACACGGCACTGGATCCAAGCGACCCGCACTTCAACAGACCTACTTACGACTGCAACGCCCCTGCAACCGAAAACAACCGCAAGGCGAAAGCGCTTGTGAATGCCATGATCACCGCTGGCGTTCCCTCAGACTCCGGAATGGGCCAGACCTGGTACGCCGTAACGAACGTCGTTTGCATGGACCACCACTTCGAAACTTCTACGGCGCGACGTTATAGCTGCGAGATGACCCCCGAAGTTGAGATTGAAAGCGAATAGCCTTCAGCTAGCTTTTCTCGCATCTTCCTCGGTCAAGACTTCCTTACCCACTCGCGGCGCATCAGGATCTGGAACGCGCGAAGCAGGGGTATGGGCCACATTGTGCTCATCCTTCGGCTGATCGATCCGTTTCTCTTTGACCCCTTCTTGCTTTGCGGGTCCCTCGGTTTTACCTTTTTTGGCCGGTTGTTGATTCATAAAAATAGCTCCTTATCGTTAGGGCACACTCAGAAGGGCACACTCGGATTGATGCAATATCTGGCCCCTCAACGCGAGCACCGCATCACATTGATCCCTATGACTGCGCCCAAAAATATCGCGATGTTTAAGCCTACGCGACGTCACCGTTAGTTCAATGAATGGGCAATTAGTGCCTACTTTTTGTCTGAAATCGATGTAGCATTGTCGCGAAACTCGCCCTAAAATAAAGTGTGGGATTTCGTGGCACACACAAGTTGTTTCGCTTTGTACCTTTCGTAATTGGGGCTCTTGCGCTTTTTGCGCAATCGCAGGCGCTTGCGGAGTCTTGCCTTCGAAGAGCAATAGCGGAACTTCAACGCTCCGACACCCCCCACTTTGTTTCGGGAAAATCGGAGTACCCCATCACCTATGGCCTGGAGATGGAACTCAACCGAAACGAGAATCCCAATCTCGTTTTAGATTACCGACTCGCAAGCATTCCTGAAGTCGAATGGGTCAAGCTCTCCAAAGAACAACGTCTCAAAAAGTGGAAGGAATTTGATGAGCGTCCCTTATTCGGGCACGAGAAAGGCGCGCTCGTTCGCCTTTCAAAAGCACGAAAAGTGCTTCCAGAAACCATTGAGCGCGAGGGCAATGGAAACGTTGAAATGAACGGCCTGATCTTTAAGACCGTTAAAGAAACCAAATCCTTCCTCAAATACATTAATCAACGCTACAAGCGAGGATCCGTGCAAGGGCATGTCGTCTACGTGCGAACTCCAGTCGAAGGAACTGCCGGCTGGGTCATTTTTGAAGCGGACCGAGCCCAACTCGAAACCTTAGAGCGAAATTACGAACGTTATCTAGAAAATCCGGCCGTGGTTCCTGGGAAGAACCTGAGTCATCACTCCCTGGGGCCTTTAGGCGAAGGCGACCGAAGAACCTATCTCAATGCCGAACAACAAGCGAATGCGGGCAATCGAATTGGAGAAACCTGGACCTCTAGGATTATTTACGGCCCCGCTTTTCGCGATAAGGGATATCCTGACGGAAGGGTAGGCTCTGAGTTCCGTCAGTTTCATAAGCGCCACGAGGCACTTACTGACGCGATGTCCGCTTATGCCATCACGCTTGAAAAGAGGGGCTCGCTTACCGCCTACAAACCTTTCTCCGATACAACCCTGATTGCGTCCAGACTTCCTGCGGAACGGGCAAGCGTTCTGAAAGTCGAAATCGATTCAACCCAATGGAAAACTTACTTCGATTCGTTGGGGCGACAGGTTAAGCAGAAGTTTCCAAATCTCAGTTATGGCGGCGCCCCTGTTAACGAACGTTTCTATTATCCCCTTCGTGATTGGGCCAATCACCCACTCGTCACGGATCTTCCCGAAGCGAAACGCCTAGAGACCATTGTGAGAATTGAAACGGCCACTAAAAAATTCATTAAAGACTCTGATGCTCTCGTTAAGAATAACTCAGTCGATGATGCAGCGATCACGCAGATGCAAATCCTCGTCGCCCGCTGGGCCCACGAGACAAAACTTAATCCCTTGTTTGAAAATTTCTTAAAGAAACAGTTTCGCGAGACACCTCAGGCGAGAGGCCCCCCCGAAGTTTTACCTGAGCCAGAGCCCGTTGCAGCGCCCCCTGAAAAACCACCTGAGCTGCTTTCAGCTCTTACTTCAAAACCGGTTACCCTTGGCAAGGTTACGGTTCCCGAATACAAAATGAATCCTGAAGTCGCAAATACCCCCGCGTATGAACAATTTCTAAACCAATCTGTTGAAGTGATCTTTATTCCCACGGCGCCCTTTGGGCACATCGCCATGAGGGTAGGAAAGAAGATGTACTCTCTGAATTTTATTTCGAGCTCTACGATTTCTGAATTTTCGCCACGGCTGGGGACCGAGGGAAAAAAGGGAATCGTTTTCAATCTATCTCCTGGGGCTATTAAGGCTGCACAAGATCAAATAGATAAGTTGTACGGGCATAGCGCCACCCACAACATGCCGCCTTTTGATGCCTATTCTTCAATGCTCGAGGTCCTCACTCAGCCCGATGGCACCTTAAAATACAAATCACCTTCGCCGGATTACGCCAATAATGGTCGCCTGCAGGCGACGATTGTCGATGCTGACGGAAAAAGTGTACTTCGCACTCCTGACGGATACGAATACCCACTGGTAAAAAGACAAGGCCACTATTATGTTCAGTCCTTATCCTGCGCGACCTCGTGCACTCTCTCATTACGAAACATTCTTGGCCTCGACGTAGGCTTTAACCACGGCGCCGAGAGCTTGCGCGATGAACTCCTCAACGGTAATCCGGGCAGGACCGCTCCTTCAGCGGTGATTGATTACGGCCGAACGCCAAACTAGTCCCGCGCTCACTGCTCGGGTTGCGTGTATTCGATTCCGCTAAAAACCCGATCCCGCATGAACGCGTACTTTTCCTTGCTCATCTCCAACAAGAGAGCCGGCCGATAGCGATAAGCCGCGAAAGTCTCGGCAAAATCTTCGTAAAACGCGGTCTTTGCGTAATACGAAACATAGCCCGTCGCTTCGATATCCCTCCACTCGGGACTGCTATGCACGCCATTTTCACCAAAAACGTGCCCCAGTTCGTGCATTAAAACGTGGCGTCGGGTCGGGCTATTATACTCACTCCACCCGTTGAAGAGTTCGATCGTTGCATCCGCTACTCCAGCCGCTTTCGCCCGAATCAGAACCTGGTTAGACCCGTGCTTGAGCATCATCCCTTTTGGAAGATCGCTTAACGAAAGCAAAACGTCATCAAGCTCACGAAGTTTTAGCATCTGCGTGGGCCGATCTGCCACGTCCCGAGGAAAAGCCATTGGAGAAGAATTGAATCCAAACTCGGCGAGCATAAAAAGCATGCGAGGACCCACTTGAGGTCCAAAGATTTTTTGAACTGCGCAAAGTACTTTAGCGCATTTGAGCGCAAAGGCTCGATGCTGAAACTCCGCGCGATCGGCCGTTGTCAGTTTCTTAAAAAGCTCGATGAGGGCGGGCTTCTCGTGACTAAAATGCACGCCATTGATTTCTGCGTCGACTAATTCTTCGTCCTGCCCAATTGGTGAGATTTGCGAAAGCACTTCTGCATCACTAAAGGGCTTGCTGCGAGCGCAAGGCGCTTGGGTGACGTCGATTTCGCGGACAGCGGTAAAATCCAAATAAACCGGATCCGCGGCATACGCTTGAGCCACTATGAAAACCAAAATACTCAGAGCAAAACACAAACCCTTCATAGCGCGAGAGTATACGACATTATGACTCGCCGCGCAATGGGTCGAGCGTATTTAATTACGCTTAGATTACATGTACTTAAAATAAAAACCCCGGGCACTACTTAAAGCCCCGGGGTCATAATTTGGTCGCGCTCCGATTCGTATTTTTTCGGCTACGCTGACTCTCAATTCTCTCTTTTGTTTTTCCCGCTCCGCACAAGA
>CAIRTR010000056.1 GCA_903881565.1 Oligoflexia bacterium
ATTGATTCCGATGATCCACTTTTTAGGCCTTGATGAACTGGCGGTTCCTTACTCCCATGGTGGGCTGTCATTTCCAATGCAAGTCAGGTTCCCAACAGATTCGGAAAATGGGGCAATCCGCGAAGGCCTGTTTCCCTTGATCATAATCTCCCACGGCTCCGGGAGTTCGAATCAAGTCTTTCGCACTCTTGCTGAGCACTTGGCGAAAAACGGTATTATCGTTTGCATGCCTGAGCACCCTTTCAATAATCGCAATAACAACGAACGAGCTGACACGATTGAGAACCTGACAGATCGTCCTCGGCACATCACAAACGCCATCGACTTCATTTTTTCAGACCCAAAATTTGGGTCTCATATTAGTAAAGATAAAGTGGCCGTCATTGGTCACTCCATCGGTGGATACACGGCATTAGCACTTGCGGGCGGAATCCCGCACACGAAGCATCAAATCAAATACGATCCAAACACGAAAATCACTCGCGCTCAGGAGATTGAGGTTCGGAAAGACGAAAGGGTGAAGGCTCTCGTCCTACTCGCGCCCGCAGCAGGATGGTTCGCCACAGAAGGCGCATTGAGCAATGTCACTGTTCCCATTCTTTTGCTTTCGGGCGAAAAGGATTATCTCACGCCTCTTTTTCATGCCCAGATTGTCAAAACCGGAGTCGCAGACCCATCAAAGGTCTCGCATAGAATCGTTGTGAATGCCGGACACTTCTCGTTTCTCAGTCCGTTCCCAAAGCATATGCGAACACCCAACTTTCCTCCCGCATGTGATCCAGAGGGGTTTGATCGAGACGCGTTCCATGTAGAGATAAATGAAGAGGTGCTGGGGTTTTTGAAGCGGTGGATGAATTAGGTGGCCCGGAAGAACCTGACCAAATCCTTGTGCTTATTGTGCCGGAAGTGCGATTTGCGCCCACCGATTGAAGTTCTGGACCAAGCGCTACCCAGCCAGTTTAGTTATCTTCTTATGTTTTTGCTGAGCAAACCAAAGCTCATAGTTCTGTTGAAGATTGAGCCATAAATCTGCTGTCGTACCAAACACATCAGCAAATGCGAGAGCAGTTTCAGGGGTTACACCTCGTTTTCCGTTAATGATTTCATTAACCCGCGCATAGGGCCACCCAAGATGAGAAGCAAACCGGAGCTGAGAAATCCCCATCGGTTTTAAAAACTCTTCGGCCAATACTTCCCCGGGGTGAACGGGGGGTCTATTTTTGGGCAACATACAACCTCCTAATGGTAGTCCTCAAGCACTACACAGCCACATCGAACTCATCCCAAGGACAACTCGGCGTCAGCGACTCCTGTTTCTGATTTTTGCCTTTTACCTTCTTTAAAACAATCACGCCAAGATTCGCCAGATCTTGAACATCCTTTTGAACGTTAGGCTGAGCGCGGTTAAGAAGCCGAGCAAGCTCACGAATAGAAGACGGCTTCTTTTCCCGAACCGTCTGAATAATGCGAATTCGCTCGGGGCTAAAAACACGAGAAAGCGATGACGCATCACCAAAGCTTAGAACAAGGTCATAGTCAGGCTCCCACAACTTATTTTGTTCTGCAGCCTTCCAGGCCCTTCCAAAGTCGCCTTGAAAGGCTTCCAAAGTTTGGATCTTGATTTTAAATTTCTTAGTTTTCATACAAAACCTCCCAAACGCCTTATTTCCGCAAAAAAGTCATCCCAAAGACGATTCACCGAAGTAAAAACGTAACTCTTTTCACGTCCATCCAGATGCAAGTGATCTCGCTTGCCATGATGGTTATCAAAGAGTACGCGACACTCCCCGTCCTGAACCCAAGCCAACCGATATCGGACACCGTGAGGCCTCCACCGATCAGCACGGATTGGTTTAATGTGCCAATCAATGAAACTGCCGTCTTGTAGATCAAATCGCGAAGAGGAACCCATACATACTGATATAGTATCACCATATCAGTATGTAGGCAAGGATCTAGAAGTTCGGCAAGCTGGAGTCGCCAGCCGTAACTTCGCTAACAGCGAAGTTATTGGGCCACCCTCCCCATAGGTAAGCCTCTAACTTCTCTACTTAGGAAGTTGTGCAGGACCAGCCTCAGCCTTTTGAAAATCAAACGCCCTGACCCGCGGACCTTTTCCGTCATTAAGAAGGGGCCAGAAACGGTAAAGACAGTAAAGTATTGCAATCGACAGCGGGATCAGCGGCAAACGCACTTCCATCGCGGCCGAATGAATATCTGCCAAAGTTACAGGCGACAGCTCCTTCGCGGGATCCATCGCCTTGGAGATAAAAACCCAGCCATCAAAAAGATAGTGAACCACGATAGGAGCCAAGAGCGAAGACGTCTTCAGATAGAGACAGACAAAGATAAGCGCGCCTACAAAATGACCGACGAATTCGATATGAAGCAACGCGAACAAAAATGAGCTAATAATTGCGGCCCACTTCATTCCCACCTTGTTTGCCAAAAACAAAAGGAGTCCACCCCTAGAAAACAATTCCTCTAACGGCGGGGCAAGAAGAGTGTCAACAGCCGATGACATGAGGGAATAGGGCTGGGGCCTCAAAAACATGTTGAGATAGAGGTCAGGAATCAAGCGCACGAACTGATCCGTCCAGACAAGCCCTGCGCAGATTTGAAAAGCAAATACAAGCCCGCCCAAAGGCAGTATCCAAATCCAATCCTTTTTTGAAATCCGCCCGACGAACAATTCACGAACGGGGACCTTCGAACTCCGCAAGAGCCGAAGGCTTGCGTACAGCAAGAAGCCATAAAACAACAACTTTGTAAGAAGCCCTGAAGTCATCTGATATCCGACCCTACTTCAGCAGCTCCACCACACTCCCAAACTGAGCCTTATTCGCCTCAATCTTAGGCTTGCCACCCACCACTGCGTGATAATCCTTCGCAAGCACCTTGGTCACGAGAACCGTGTAACCCTTCAGATCACTGACCTGGGTCGCAAGCACTTCGTCCCGATCTTTTTGAAGATCAGATTGCGTGAACTTGCTGATGTAGTAAGCCATCGCCCGTTCACCCTTCATCGAAGGAGTAAGCGGCTGATCAAGCTCACTGATCGTGCCCAAGATGTACTTATTCAACTCGCGAGTCGGAATATCCAAGTTCTTCAGATACTCTGGCGTCTTGCGATAAATGTCATAAGTCTCTTTCAAGTTGGGATCGCGATACGAAGTGAAGGTGAAGTTTCCATTAGGAGTAATATCTAACATCGCCCCATACGCCCCCCCTTGCACCCGCACGCGGTTCCAAAGATAGTCTTTACGAAGGACATTCTTAAGTACCCGCATTTTCCCCGAATACGAAAAGCCCAGCTGTCTAAAATCCGCTCCTTGAGCCACAAAATGAACTTTCGAAGGAACAATTAACGCTTCGTTATCTGCCGAAAGTTTAAACACATAAGTCTGATGCTTCACTTCGGTATCCGGTAGCGCCTTGATCAACCCCTCAAGCGTTGGCTTGTGTTTCGCTACATCCGCATCAGGCGAAGTGTAACTCATCATCAGATTGTTACGATTGAAAATCAGGCCTGAAACCTTTTTGAGGTTTGCAGAAATCTGATCCGCTTCTTTATCAAAGTTCTTCTCAATCCCGACAAGAAACTGATAATAACTGATCCCGCCAATCGTTTCCCGATACTTTCCAGCGTTTGAATAATAGGACCCGGTGCGCGTACTCGCAAACACATGCCCTGATGACTGCAACGCACTTTCGAAACTCGAGCGCTCAGCCTCGATAATCTCCTTGAGTCGCTTGTGATCGGTAAATCGTGATTGAAGCAGAACTTCCATCGTAAGCTCCGACAGCTTCGGCAACTTCTCACTCAAGGCTTTCGCGCTGACGATCAATTTGGGATAAAGCTCTTGAAGAGTGTCTTTGTTTCCATAAGCGGACGCCGAGTGGGACATTCCACCCGTGTGAATATTGAGTTCATTAGTCAAATCCTTAAAACTACGCTTCTCCGTATCCACGCTCCCAAGAACTTCAGCCAAAAGCGGAATATAAGGCAGCAACTCCTGCGGCACAGCTGTGGTATCGAAGTAAAGTCCAAGATATGAAATCTGACTTGTGAATACCGAATGAGTGAAAAAGGGCACGCCTCCGAGCTTGCCTTGCTCAATAGGCAAAACTTCGGCCTTACGATCGAGATCCGAGAGTTCAAGCATCGGAATTTTCGCTAGATTCTCGGCCGTATCGGGCGCTTTTTGCCTTCTCTGAAGCTCCGCGCCCTCAGACTCAATGGTCCTGAGCTTTTCGGGAGACAGGGTCGCCTTAAGCTTGGCAAGATCCGCACGCACCTTCTCGTCTCTTTTCTTATCCAGGCCTGGCTTTGCTTCAAGCATCACAAGAAGCTGATGCTTGTTCTTCAAAAGATGAGTTTGAATCAAGTTCTCGAAATATCCGGAGAAAGCCTTTTCGCGAATCTTTGCCAGAATAGGCTCAAACTGAAGATTCGACAGAGGATCTCCCTCATAAAGCCAACTTGCGAGTATCTTATAATTGTAAACTAAGCCTTTCGGATAGCCTCTGAAGTCCGCTTCGCGAAGCAAAAACTCTTTTCGATTGATCGCCGCTTCAATAAGCTTTTTATCAATCCCATTTTTTACCAGTGCTTTTAGCGTCTTCTCAGTAACGTCGAGCAGAGCCTTCTTCTTATCGGGATTCGTACTCTTAGCCGTGATCGTGAACAAGGGCTGCAAAGTATCGCCATCAAAATCGCCATCAATCTCTTTACCAACCTTCGCTTCAAGCAAGGCGCGCTTCAAAGGAGCCGCCTCAGTACCAGTGAGTAAATAGGCCAGCATTTCCATCGAAAGCACAGTCTCAGGATCGGTGGATTTTCCAACCGAATATCCCAAGGCCAAAAAGGTCTTATCCTTAATAGCGTCCCCTTCGTTTACTGAATAGGTTTCTTTGACCTCTTTGAGCTTGGAAAATGAGGGCTGGATAGCCACCGTCGAATCCGGCGTCATCTTAGAATATTGATCCAAGAAACCTTCGTTCACGAATTTAAGATGCTCGGCAATGTTTCCGTTGCCGTATAAATAGATGTAGCTGTTGGAGGGGTGATAATATTTCTTATAGAATTTAACGAAGTTCTCGTGGGTCAAAGTGGGAATAGCCGAAGGCAATCCCCCCGACTCATACTGATAAACGGTCGAAGGATACATATTATGCATCAGCGTTCGACCCAAGACCGATTCGGGAGAGGAGAAGACGCCTTTCATTTCGTTAAAGACCACACCATTATAGAGGAGTTCTCCCGTTTTGGCGTCCGCCTCATAGCGCCAGCCTTCTTGCTTTAGGATATAGGGATCTTCAACGACCTTTGGGAAGAAGACGGCATCAAGATAGACATCCATCAAATTCTTAAAATCTTTGTCGTTCCGACTCGCAACAGGATACATCGTTTTATCAGGGAACGTCATGGCGTTAACGAAGGTCTTGACGGAGCCCTTCACTAATTCCAAAAAGGGCTCTTTGGATGGAAACTTTCGGGAGCCACACAATACGGAGTGTTCTAAAATATGCGCTACGCCGGTATCATCATAAGGAAGAGTACGGAACGAAATTGAAAAGACCTTGTTGTCATCCGAGTTCGAAAGATAAAGAATCCGAGCGCCCGTCTTTTCGTGCTCATAGATTCGGGCAATCCCATCAACTTCTTTCACGGATTGAACCCGCACAAGACGAAAACCTTGCAAAACAGAACCGACTTTATCGCTCACAGCAGCTTTGTCCATTGCATGTCCTTTTGAATTGGAAATAGAAAACACCAGAGCCAATAGGCCCAAAAAACCCACAAACTTTTTCATAGCTACCCTCGATATATTCTGAACAGTATACAGGTTAAAATTCAAATTCTACAAACGAAGAATGACTTTGCGATCAAAAAACCAGGCGACCAGTCCCGCCAACCAAAATCCAAAAAATCCATCAATCCAATAGTGCTGTTTGGTGGTCAGCGTCGAAATCCATACCGCACTTGCCCAGATGAAGAAACCGAAGAAGGCCCGCTTTCGTTTCTCCCAAAGAAGAGAAAATGCAGACAGATAGGCAACCCCCACATGGAGACTCGGGAAGCAGTTGGCCGGAGAGTCGGCCTCGCGCATGGCCAAGAAAGCTCGCTCGGCCCAGGAAGTCGGGATCAAGGGGATCGGAAAGTCCGCCCGCGGATAAGTCGTGGGGAGAATCCAAAAAACAGTGACACTCATTAACGCAAGCATGCCAAATGACATGACGAGCTGATTGTGGGATTTAATTTCGTTTAAGAGAAAAAATGCGGCAAACATCATGAACATAGCACTAAGGTAAATCCAAATTGACTCTACTAAGAACGGCGTCATCCGATCAGCCCACAAAAGAGGAAGCAGCCGCGGCTCCACCAAATGGTAGCGATTGGGAAGACCATATAAAAGGATGAAGGCGATCGTACTCCCCAAAATGACTTGCGCCCTGTTTCCTGCATTCAAAACCGGGTTCAGAACTATTTTTCCATGCTGAGCGGCAAGAGTGAGTCGTTTTTGAACTTCAGCCATACTGTCCATGGTAACAAAGCTCCAGCTTCGCGCAAGCGTCAGTTCAAACCATCCGCTTGTGCACCGTTTCTGCACACAAATGGTCTTCTAAGAACGTCAAAAAAATACCTATCAACAAACAGCTAAGAGGACTATTAAGCTACTAACTATGACCCAAATTAAACCCCCCGTTGCCCAAGCAGCCACCCTTGACGGAAACGAAGCCACCGCATCGGTCGCTTATCGATTGGCAGAGACAATCGCGATCTATCCGATTACGCCTTCATCGACGATGGCGGAGTTTGCAGATGAGTGGTCGTCTCAACATAAGAGAAATCTTTGGGGATCCATTCCACGCCTTGTTGAAATGCAATCCGAGGGCGGCGCCGCGGGCGCCATTCACGGCATGCTTCAAGCGGGAACCCTTTCAACAACATTTACTGCTTCCCAGGGTTTGCTCCTGATGATTCCAAACATGTACAAAATTGCAGGCGAGCTTACACCTTTTTGTATGCACGTTTCGGCCCGAACTTTAGCCGCTCACGCGCTCTCCATCTTTGGTGATCACTCGGACGTGATGGCCTGTCGACAAGTAGGCTTCTCCCTTCTATGCTCTGGCTCTGTGCAAGAGGCGCACGACTTTGCAGCTGTCGCGCACGCAACTACACTAAAGGCGCGCGTGCCATTTCTACACTTCTTCGATGGATTTCGAACCTCGCACGAAGTTGCAAAGATTCAAATGATTCCGGATGAAACTCTCAGCGCCATGATTGACGATCGCTATATCGACGCCTTTCGAAAACTGGCTCTTACGCCTGATCATCCGCAAATCCGTGGTACGGCTCAAAACCCCGACGTATTCTTCCAGGCACGGGAAGCCTGTAATTCGTTTTACGATAAGGTCCCTCAACTCACCGAGGAGACCTTCAAGGAATTCGAGAAACTCACGGGCCGCTCTTATCACCTCTTTGACTACTACGGAGATCCTCAAGCTGAGCGCGTGATTATCATGATGGGCTCGGGAGCTGAGACAACCTGTGAGACGATTGATCACTTAATCGGCAAGGGCGAAAAAGTGGGTGTCATCAAAGTCCGACTCTTTAGGCCTTTTTCAACGAAGCATCTTCTTGCGGCCCTCCCCGCGAGCACCAAAGTGATTGGCGTTTTGGATCGCACGAAAGAGCCTGGGGCACTTGGTGAACCTCTTTATCAAGACATTTTGACCTCGTTTCATGAAGCCTTTGATGCGGGCACACTTCGCGCGATTCCTAAAGTCGTAGGCGGACGTTATGGCCTTTCTTCCAAAGAATTCACTCCTGCGATGGTAAAAGCTGTTTTCGATAACCTCAAAGCCGAAAAACCCAAGAATCATTTTACGATCGGGATCAATGATGACGTCACTCATACCTCCCTTGCATTTGATCGCGGATTTGACATTGAAGGAAAGAACGTCACTCGCTGCGTGTTTTTTGGCCTCGGAGCCGATGGAACAGTCGGCGCCAACAAGAATTCAATCAAGATCATTGGCGAGGAAACTGAGAATTTTGCCCAAGGTTACTTTGTCTACGATTCAAAAAAATCAGGTGCGATCACGATTTCGCACCTGCGTTTTGGACCCAAGCCGATTCGCTCTTCATATCTCATTAGCCAAGCGAATTTCGTGGCCTGCCATCAATGGGACTTTTTAGAGAAATATGACGTCTTGGAAGCTGCAGCACCTGAAGCCGTGCTCTTATTGAATTCCACTTTTTCTACCGATCAAGTTTGGGACGAACTCTCGCGTGAGGTTCAAAAAACCATTCTAGAGAAAAGACTCAAGCTCTACACGATCGACGCCTTCAAAGTTGCACGGGAAACCGGGATGGGCGGCCGAATCAACACCATCATGCAAACCTGCTTTTTTGCAATTTCCGGCGTTTTGCCTCGGGAAGAGGCGATCGCACAGATCAAAAAATCAATTGAGAAAACCTATTCGAAAAAAGGGGGAGACGTTGTTGCACAGAACTTTAAAGCCGTTGATCAAACCCTCGCAGCCCTGTTCGAAGTCAAAACGGCAAGCGCCGTAACCTCCAAAAAGTCAAAACCCCCTATTGTTGCCGATAATGCCCCCGATTTTGTCAAACGAGTCACGGCCGTAATGATGGAAGGCAAGGGAGACCTTCTTCCCGTCAGCGCTTTTCCGGTCGACGGCACTTGGCCGACGGACACAACCCAATGGGAGAAGCGCAATGTGACGCTTACGATCCCGGTATGGGATTCCTCCATTTGCATTCAATGCAATAAGTGCTCATTTGTCTGCCCACACGCTGCGATTCGCCCCGCACTCTTTGACGCCCAAGCCTTGAAGGATGCTCCGGCTACGTTTAAATCAGTCGATTATAAGGGTAAGGACGCCCCCGGGAAAAAGTACTCGCTCCAAGTGGCGCCTGAGGATTGTACGGGTTGCGGAATCTGTATCGAAGTCTGTCCTGCAAAGGATAAGGCGAACCCGCGGCATCGAGCCATCAATATGGAAACCCAGGCCCCGCTGCGTGAGAGCGAGCGCGAGAATTACAAATTCTTCTTGGACCTCCCTCCTTCAGATCGTTCAATTCTTAAGGGCGACCCAAAAACCACTCAGTTCTTGGAGCCTCTATTTGAATACTCCGGCGCTTGCGCAGGTTGTGGTGAAACTCCCTATCTCAAACTTCTGACCCAACTCTACGGAGATCGCTTGATGATCGCAAACGCCACGGGGTGTTCTTCGATCTACGGTGGAAACCTGCCTACGACTCCTTATTCAAAGAATGCCGAAGGCCGGGGACCGGCTTGGTCAAATTCTCTTTTTGAAGACAATGCCGAGTACGGTTTTGGAATGCGTGTCGCGCTCGACAAGCATGTGGAGTTCTCACAAGAACTTGTGAAGAAGCTGAGCGGAAACCTGGGCGACACCCTCGTTAGCGCACTTTTAAGTGCGGACCAAAGCACTGAGGCGGGAATCTTTTTACAGCGCGATCGCGTCGCAGAACTTAAGAAGAAACTCAAAGACATCAAGAGCCCCGAAGCTCGAAGGCTCGAGCCGATTGCAGACTATCTCGTCAAAAAGAGTGTGTGGATTATCGGCGGAGATGGCTGGGCCTATGACATTGGTTTTGGGGGACTCGATCATGTCCTGGCTGCGGGCCGCAAGGTCAACATCCTTGTCATGGATACTGAAGTTTACTCCAATACCGGAGGCCAGGCTTCGAAGGCAACCCCTATGGGCGCTTCAGCAAAATTTGCAGTCGCAGGGAAAATGACTCCGAAAAAAGATCTCGGCCTCATTGCCATGAGTTACGGTAGCGTTTACGTCGCTCGAATTGCTTTTGGTGCCAAGGATCTTCAAACGGTTCAGGCGCTAAGTGAGGCAGAAAGCTACCCTGGAACCTCCATTATCATCGCGTATTCACACTGTATTGCGCATGGATATGGTTTGCATTTAGGTCTTGAGCAACAAAAACTAGCGGTTGATTCGGGCCATTGGCCTCTTTTCAGGTTTGATCCGAGACGCGCAGAGACAGGTGAAGGAGCGCTGAAATTAGATTCCACCGCACCCAAGATCCCGCTTTCGCGCTACATCGCAAACGAGATCCGCTATCGAATGCTCGAGAAAACAGATCCAGACCACGCGCGAGCAATGCAGGCCGAGGCCCAAAAGATCGTCAACCAGCGCTACGCGTATTATGAACACCTGGCGAAACTGAAGGAGAACGCGACATGAACCTCGAAACCAATTACCTGGGTCTAAAACTCAAATCTCCTTTTATCCTCGGGGCATCTCCCCTCACCGACACTCTTGAGATGGTTGAAGCAGCTGAAAAAGGCGGGGCAGCCGCGATCGTTTTACGCTCCTTATTTGAAGAGCAAATTGCGATGGAAGAGCGCGCTTATCAGCATCATGTTTCGGCCCATGAAGGGGGATTTGCAGAGGCGGCAGGGGGATACTTGCCACCGCTAGAGGATTTTTCTCTCGATACAAAAGATTATCTTGAGCACATTCGAAAAATCAAAAAGACCGTTAAAATTCCCGTTATTGGATCGCTTA
This sequence comes from Oligoflexia bacterium, assembly GCA_903881565.1. Taxonomy (GTDB): domain Bacteria; phylum Bdellovibrionota; class UBA1018; order UBA1018; family UBA1018; genus CAIRTR01. The sequence goes on from CAIRTR010000056.1 coordinate 10,582, forward strand.
ATGGGATCACGCCTGGTGGATGGGAGCGACACTCTCGCTTGATG
>CAIRTR010000057.1 GCA_903881565.1 Oligoflexia bacterium
CTTACTATTACCCACAGATTTTGAACCGATTTGCCGATGCACATCCTGCCGAGAGGTCAAAAAGGCGTTTCCACCCGCGCCAAATGGTTATGATCCCTGGCTCACCGTCGCCTTTTCCCACCAAGTCGGATGAAGACCGACGAGGCTCATTGTTTCGGTATTTGAGCTGAGTTTACCCAAGGTGCGTCCGAAATCGCCATTTTTAGAACGTCATCTATTCTCTTTTTGAAGCTATTGTAGCTGTGAATTCGCTTCCTACATTCAAGAGCAACTTCTTTGCTGATAGTTTTTGTTGTTCGTTTTCCATCAATAAAGCCGGTCCATCTATAATAGGTTCCATGTAGTTTTGGCTTTTTTGACCAACAAATACACGACTTTTTCCCACATCTGCTTTTCGCAGTAGATACACTTCCCGGCAATATTGGCTCTGTTATTTGAATTGTTATTTTCATTCCTTGCTATTTCTCCTGATGTAATCATACATTAGGATCTTTTAAATATCAACTGCCATTTTTGGAAAAATGAAAATTTATGACAACTACTCGCCACGCCGGAAACTTAGGGAAAGACTGGGCTGCTAATGAATTTGGAGAATCTGAATTCGGTGATTCTCGGCTAAACGTTAGATTAGTGAATCTGGCTAATAGCTTTATAGAGTCGCCGCAGAGTCCAATTAATCAAAGTTGTAAATTCTGGCATGAGAGTAAGGCCGCGTATCGCTTTTTTAAAAATGATAAAGTAACCGCCAAAAGAATTTTGGCGCCGCATATTCGACAAACCGTTATGCGTGCTGCGCAGGACCCCACTGTTTTGGTCATTCAGGATACCAGTTACATTTCTTATGCAGGACATAGAAAGACTAAAGGCCTGGGAATAATTCGCAGCGAATATCAAGGGGCGGCCCAGGGGCTTGTCATGCACACATCGTTTGCCGTCAATTCGGAGGGAATCCCGCTGGGAATTGTGGATCAAAATATCTTCTCACGACAGCTTATGTCAAAAGCAAAAAAGGCTTTGCGAAAAAAGAGTGGCGGAACCCGACTGCTGTTGGAAGAAAAGGAGAGTATCCGTTGGCTAAATGGAGTTCGAAATACGGTCGATGCGTTTCGCGATTCAAAGACCAAAGTGGTTACCGTCTGCGATCGAGAGGGGGATTTTTACGACCTTTACAAGTTTTCTCAAGAGATCAATACTTCGGTCCTCATTCGTGCTTCAAGTGACCGTAGAATCAATAAGTCTGTTCGCCGATCCAGACTTCCTGAGGATAAACTTTGGGGGCTTTTATCGAGACAGCCTTGCCAAGGAAAAATCGTTTTAGAACTTCCGCCAAAAGCAGATCGACAGGCGAGGGCTGCACACTTAGAGATTCGTTTTTCACCTCTAACAATGAATCCACCCACAAACTACTACTTCCAGGTAAACAACGGCAAGAAAAAGACTTATCCGAAATTAAACGCAATCTACGTCAAAGAAGTTGGCGCACCAAAAGGTGAAGCCCCACTTGAGTGGATGCTATTGACTGATCTGGAAGTGACAAATATTCATCAGGCCTTGGAAAAAATCAAATGGTACACGTACAGATGGAGAATTGAGATTTTTCACAAAATTCTTAAATCTGGCTTACATGTTGAAAAATGCAGATTAAATACCGCCGATCGCCTTAAACGGTATTTAACGCTAATGAGCGTTATCGCCTGGAGATTGTATTGGATAACGCTGATCAATAGAGCCACCCCAAAAATGCCGTGCACATGTCTCATTACAGAAAGGCAATGGAAACTCCTTTATCTGCAGATCCATAAAAACCGCACACTTCCGAAAACAACGCCCAGTATTCGCGAAGTCACTCGTTGGATCGCTCAATTAGGCGGATTTCTAGCCAGAAAAGGCGACGGTGAGCCAGGGATCATAACCATTTGGCGCGGGTGGAAACGCCTTTTTGACCTCTCGGCAGGATGTGCATCGGCAAATCGGTTCAAAATCTGTGGGTAATAGTAAGGTGGAGTGGGGCAGGGATCTTGTGGGCGTTGGGAAGTATTTTCTGAAAAACGAATACGACGCGATTCATGTCCTGACGTTGAATAACTGGCCCGAAGTTAGTTTGCAGGAAGCTCGGGCGGGGCCGGGCTAAGGTCGGCGGGCGCGTGAATTAAGCCAGGTCTTTTTGCCTTAAGTGTCAAAAATATACCGCTGGCGAAAGCCTTTAAAAGTGGAATAATTGAAGCAGGTGAGGGAATAAACAATGCTGTCCGCGGTGCTGCTTTTGACGTTATTGGGAGGAGATGCACGTGCTGAAGTTCTCAATTCAGCTTTGTGCAATGGGAAGGCTATTGATCTCAAAGTGAAGTGGGATGCGACCCTGGAAGACCTCCAGGCCTTCTCAAAGGTTCAGGAAGGAAAACAGCAGCAACTTCTGAAGTCGATTGGGGGGCGGGTGTCGTCGAGTTCGCTTCAGAAACTCAAGGACGCGAAAATACAATTTGAAACAGAATTTAAAAACAAGATTCCGGATGGTCCGGGCTCCAAGCCCAAGGCGCAGATGGATGTTCTGCATCGCGCGAGATTTGTCAGGGAAACATCAGGGCCTTGGCTCTCTGAAGTTCACAAAGAAGTGGCAGCAAAGGGTTTGCCTCAAAACTTCGCGCAGTGTGCTGCAGGTGGAACAGGAAAGTGGGATACGGTTGAGGGTGGCATTGGCTGCAATCTGACGTTTCCCGCCTTTCAGGATATTGGCTCAGAAAAGTCGACACGAAAGCAGCGCTCCGCCCGCCTTATGACCTCGCTTAGCCTTCGACAGTCCCTCGATGATGGCAGTGTCGAGATCGTAACGTGTGACTTCGATTTCATTAGAATAAAAGGGGACCCGAACAATCGGGCGGCCACGGTCGAGGTTTGCAGCGCGCTTGTGCCGGGCGAAGCGCGTCCGCAAGTGCGACGGACTTTTGCATTGCATGCCCTGGATGCGCCTTTTTTAGGAGATGACGGCTGGGAGTTTGACGGGAGCGAAAGTGGCATTGAGAAAAGGCGTGAAATTCAGGCGAAATATGTGCGGGCCGGTCTGGAGAGTGCGGGTTGCACGAGTTCCGAAAAAAGCCCATCTCCTGATTTGATCCCCGGGGCGAGTCGGACTTCGGAAAAGCCTGCTGACGTTGCGCCGAGCGAGCCAAAGAGTGCGCCTGCGGGGTCGAAAGATTCTGGCAGCGAAAAAGCCTATTAGCGTTTCTCCACCACCAAGGTCTGATGCCACGACGAGGGCGTATAGGGTTCGCCGCCTAGCATTCCCCATTTTCCGATCACGCGCATGCCTACTTTTGCAAACTCACGCCCAAAGTCTTGGGGGGAATAAACATTTTGGCCAAAATCGAAGCGCTTGCTCACGCCCTTCTTGGGATCGATGAGAATCCATCTCGCGGTGATGCGTTTTTTTACAGAGTCATAACTGGCTTGATCCAAAAAGAATCGCCCACGGCTGAGTTCAAGCCAGTGTTGTCTGGGGCCTGCGGCAAAGACCTTGCGTACCCCGGGTTCATTTAAGGTGTTGATGATGAGTTTGCCGCCGGGTTTAAGGACGCGGGCGATCTCGCGGATGACTCGAAGATCGTCGGAGCGCTTGTCAAAATAGCCAAAGGCGTTCCAAAGATTCAAGACGAGATCGAAGCTTTGCGCAGGGATCTCTCGCTTGTAACTTCGCATATCCGCAAGCACGAACTCCGGCCGCAGAGGACGGGGGAGCGCCCGTGCGAGGCTTCGAAACTGTTTTTCGTAAAGAGTGGAGTAATCCAAGCCCGTCACTTTATAGCCGTGCAAGGCCAGCTCCCGGCAATGCCGGCCTTGTCCACAGGCGAGATCCAAAATCCGCGCGCCGGGTGCGGGTTTGACTGCGGAGAGGATGGTTTGGATTTCATCTTGAGTCTTGTTGTTTTGCCAGCCGAAGATCACTGCGGTGAGCTCAGGATCAAGGTAAAGGGATTGCCACCAGGGCGTGCGTGATTTTGTGGGCATGACTATGGGATCCACGCGAGCTTAAGCAGATTATCCCCAATGCGTTTGCGGTCAACCCACACCTGCCCGTTTTCGCATTGTTTGGGATCATAGTAGGAATCACAAGTGGGACCCGCGGCATTGCGAATGAGGAACTGGCACGAGCCATCGGGGGCTTTGCGCCGGCCGATGATGACGGAGGCGTGAAGGTTACAGTTTAAGTCATAATCGAAGTCGCCGGTAAAGATCGACTTTTCGCGGTTCTTTTGAAACAAAATAGAAGCGCAGTAGGTGATACCGATGGGTTGCGGATTTTTGGTGCTGAGCCGCTCATGGATCAGATGAATAAAATGCTCAGAGGCTTTTTCCCCCGGAAAGCGCGCGAGAACTTCGTCGGCGTCAAGATGCTCAGGCGCTGGAAGGTTTGACAGTGGGGTGGTGTGATTTTTACAGGCAAGATCGATCACCTCTTTGAGAAAAGGGCTGACGCTCCGGGATCTGAGTGCCGCTTTAAGTTGGCGAACAATCGTTTTATTGCTGGAACTCAAGGTCTCAAGAACAGGGAATTTACATAAAATCAGATCCGCGACTTCATCGGTATTTTCGCCAGGTGCCCGAAGTTTCGAGGAGGCAGTAGGGCGGGCTTGACCGTAGGCGTAGAGATTCTTTAATTCCTGTATGGCCGAATTGAGCTCTTCGCTCCCGGGCAGTTTTTGAATTGCTTCATAGCTGCACGATCCGGCTCTTCGGCCGGCTCCAATGGCCATCCAAATCATGCCGCCCTCAAGGGGCGAGATGTGGTTTTTCGTTCGAAACTCGTTATTATACACTCCGTCTTGGGTGGCTAGCGCCAGGGGCGAGGTTAATTGCTTGGGTTGTTTTGTGTCGTGTGAAAAACGGTAAGCGTCGATCATTTGGGCCGCAGCGTAGGCAAAGCAAAGCGGAGTGTTTCCCTGATTCAGGACCGGCATTTTTGAGAATTCCATGGGTCCGCCTGGGGCGTCCAGACGAACCGCGGAGCAATCGTCTTGGGACGCCGCGGACGCAGGGGCTGCAGGGGGGGCTGCCAAGCAAGGTGCGGAATAAATTCCGGCAAGCAGGCTGAGGGTGTAGGCGCTCAAGAGTTGGGGGATGAGCCTTTTCATTTTAGCTTATCTCCCTGGCGCGGCGGTGGTTTTCTCAGCGGCCTTCGCTTGGGCGTGCTCGGTGTTTGTTGGTTTTTCAGACGCCGAGTTTTGGACGAGTCGGCTGAGCATTCGGCAGGCGTCGGGGTTCTCGCCCAATTTTGATTTTTCTTTTGTCTTACCGTCAATCACATTGAAGAGGTGTTGCGCCTGGGTCCGGAGTCGCGCCTCGTTGGCAGGCGTGAGACGATCTTTGTTCTTGGCGAGAAACTCTGTGAGTTTTCGAGCTTGAGTCAACGCCTGGCCTTGAAGAAGAAGGTTGCGGATTGCCGAATGGGTCTCTTTGATTTCGCTATCGGGCATCGTGTCTTGATTCTGGGCGAGCCATTGTTGTTTTTCGCAGGCCTGTCTCACAGGTTCTCTTTGAGAAGGGACGATCACTAATCCGTGAAAAAATACACCGAATTGGGGCGATCGAAAAGTCATTACAAATAACCCGTCTCCGAGAGGAGCGAATCGGGCGTCTCCGGTGACTCCTCCGTCCCTATAACTTGCGTCTCCGGTGTTGGATTCGGTCAGTTTGAACGTATTCATTTTCTTCGGAACGAGTTCGTAGGTTCGGCTATCCTTTGAATAGTCCGAGTTTCCCTGGATCATAATCGTTTTGGTATCGGCGGCGTAAAGATTAAGGCGGTTGTGCCACTCCTTGGTTTTTTCATTGAATCCGCATGATACCGGTAGATGCGGCTCAATACGTGAAGAAGCTGGATTTAGTGGAAAAGCAATGAGTTCTGAAAAATCCACAGGGTGGGGATTCTTATCATAAGCTCGAGCCAAGGCCTTGATCACTTCAATGTCTTTGACGTCTTTAGGACATTGGTGGGTGGTCGCAAAATCCTTGGTCACTTCACGGGTGAGTTTTGCCTCCGGTTGAGCTTGCGCTGCGAGCTGCTCGGGAGTGAGGTATTTTTCGCATTCAGGCAAAGTGGGGGAGCCAGGCTTAAAGGAGAGTTTGCACATGCAAGCAGTCCATCCCTCCATATCGCCTTTGTCAGTAAACTCATCGCACTCGAATTTTGCAGGAGTGTGGGCGCCTTCGATATAGGTGTAGCTGGGGCGATGAATTTCTCCTTCGATTAATTGCTCACTAAAATCATAAAATTTTGAAATGTCGGGGCCTTTGGATTTACCTTTCGCACTCGCGGGGGTTGCGCCTGCGAGCATGATGGAAAACAAGAGTACGCCCATTAGCAGTGATCTAGAGCTGAAATGTATGGTTCTCATGGTCATGCTCCTATGGTCTTAGTTAGAGCAAGTTCCGTGCAAATGGGGGCTGAAAAATCGGGTTCCGCGGCCGAATTTATTTACCAACGAGAACCTGGCGTTAGCGGGTCCCGGTTGGATTTTTGGGGAGGGTCGTTTTCGACACACGGAAAAACGCGTTGGTTCGGCGCTGTCTAGGTTTTTGGCGAATTAGGGTTGGCTAGGCAGATCTCGGTGTGGGTTCACTCTTTCAAATATCGATTCATCATCAATGCCTCTCCATGGGTAAGGATCGCGGCATGAAGGTTGTGGCTGCTTGCCGCCCAAAGAAAAATCCTGAATATGGTGGACTTCAAGGAGATGCGAAGATCCACACTGGACTCCCGTTTTTTCATTAACGTAAGTACATTTGCCCTGATCACGTTTCCAAACCGATCGTCGTATAGCTTGAGGAATATATCTATTTTTTGGTGGCGCTGGTTCTGACTCCGCCGGCGGAGTGGCTACTTGAGATTTCTTCGTGGCTTCGGGCTTTTTCTCAGGGTCGAGTTTCTTGAGTAGCGGTAAATCGGATTTCGGTTTGAGTTGCCGAAATCGGGCGTGATTGTTCCTGTCTTTCAGGAGTGGGAGCAAGCCCCGCGAGCATCTTGTCACACTCGCGGCGAGATTTTCCGAGAGTTTCTTGAACGACGGTCTTCTTTTGGTCTTGGCTATACGATTTGGATTTCTCCTCTTTTTTGAAGAAATGCTGAAGCGCACTTGCATTAGACAAGCTAAGCGCGCCGCTCTTTAGGGCCGTCTCGAGCTCGGGCAAATCTTTGAGTAGCCTCATGGCTGAGATCCTTCGATCGATACTGGCTTCGCAATAGCCCAATCCCCGCCGGACATAATCAAAAAGGGAGCTAAATCCTTGTTCGGAATACAGGCGCCTGCGCTCCACTTCGCGAAGATGCCACAAGAGTTCGGTGGTGAGTTCGCGCTCGCGGGTGACGAGGAGGCGCGTTTGATTGAGAAGCTCAGAATCAGAAGCATGAAAATTCGACCCTTCTGATACGCGCGAGGATGCGCAAGGGGTCGAGTGGTGGGCGATGTCGTGTGTTTAGGGCCTGTTTTAGGCGGGTTTCAAAGGTGAATGTGGCGAAGGGCGTTTTTGGCGTCAAGGGGAAACTTCAATTTCTTTCGAAACCTCCCTACACTTAATCCAAAGAGGATCCCCGTTATGAAAATGCACCTTACTGTTTTGGCTTTAGTGCTTTGTGGCGCGTGCGCCGCAGCCTTCGGGAGTGAAGCAGAGTAATCAATTGCAGATCGTCCGCGACGGTGAGGCGAGCGAAACGCCGAATAACCTGGTCCAGTAAATCAGGACTACTTCAAAACGTATCTGCAGTTCGTCAGCTTCTCGATTCCGTCAATCGTCGATCGCGAAACGTAAGTCAACCAATTATCAAAGCGAGAGATGCGCGTGTTTTCAACGACGCGATGGCCGGGACCGTAAAGCATCGTGCTTGAATAGCGATAGTTGTAGATGAGCTCAAAGTCTTCAGCGGCAGAGTCTTTCCCTTTATTGATGTGTTCGAAAACTTTTGATTCGCGCGCTTTGCTCTGGGACTCATCGAAAAATGAGAAATCCAAGACCGTCTCGCCATTGCGATCGGCGGCTTCAACGTTTAGGGAAGAGGGGCAGTTCACGTTCGTAGCGCCTTCAAGCGCGTACTCGCCTGCGAAGTGAGAAGGCGTGGCTGCAAAAGCCGAAAAAGATCCCAGGGTGAGTGCACAGACAAGTGCAAGACGGGTGAGGGTAGAAATCATGTTTAACTCCTTAAGTTTTGGGCCTTCTATACATGAAATGGAGGGAGGTTTGGGAGAAAATACCGGAGTTCCCACTGAGTTTCTCAAACAGCGAAGTTAAGTGTCTACCCTCCGGTAGGGTGGGGATGTAACTTCGCGATCTGAGAAGTTCCGTGCGTAGTGGCAGTTCGGCGCCACGCGTACGGCAAAAGTACTTCTCTTTACTGTTGACGCGCCGCACCTAAGAAGGTATACCCCACCTCACAATGAGGTGTCCTATGAAAACCAAGTTTTTAGGTTTTGCGCTCGCAGTGTTTTGCATGATTTCAGCAGTGGCTCCCGCGATGGCGTCTGAAGAGCCCTCGCCTTTTTACCCCGGCCAGGTTCAGCTTTGCGGAGCCAATCTTGATCAAAGTGGTGAAGGAGTGGCGTATGAAATGCTCATAAATTTCACAGAAGATCTTGAAGGCACTCGATCCACCTGCAAGGTGGCCTACTACTACGGCTTTGAGTACGGCAGCACCACGGGACACCGCGGAATGTTCTCCCTTGTCCCCCAATCCACAAAAGGCCTTAAGTGTTCAGTAGTTTCAAAGGGAATGACGCGACAAATGTCGGTGGCTGATTCTAAAGGCTCCGCACTCGTTAGCGGCTGCAAAGTCGAAATTAAGTAGTTTCCGACTTTTTTTTGACTTCTTAAGGCCAATCGAAGATTCTTCTTCACGGGGGATTCTTCATGAATAAGCTCAGCCTTGCCTTTATTTACACCGCTTTCGCGGTTCTTACTGCTTACCCCTGTCATGCTGACAACGCCCAGGCTTTAACTCACGCCCAAGGCCTCGCCACCCCTTCATCGCCAAAAACCCGGTCTCCAAAATGAAATGGGATTGGGGTCCCGCCGTTTTCCTGTACGGCTTAAGCCGATTTGCAGAGCAGGACGCAATCAAGCGAGACGCTTGGGTTTCAGAGATCGACTCCTACCAAAAACTTTGGGCGCTAAAGGGATTGCCCGCGGTGGATTGGAGTGATGAGTGCGCGTCGGCGCTGAGCGCCCTTTGGCTTAATGATAAAATGGGGATCTCTACCGGAATCGGTTCCGCCGCAACCGTTGCACAGTATGTGAGAACGGCGCCTCGAAACAAATTAGGAGCCCTGGATCACCTAGGCCATCAGTCGCTCATCTCCAAGATTTTTCCAGACGCGATGTGGGTCGATTCACTCATGATGTACGCCGTGTTTGCGGCGCAGTGGGGCGTGTCGCAAGGTGATGCGGAGCTGCTTGATTTTGGCGCGCGCCAGCCGCTGATTTTTGCGTCTGTTTTGAGAGACACGAAGACGGGTCTTTTTCATCACGCTTGGAACGTCAAAAAAGATCGCCTCTTTCCCAAAAACGCGGGCTATTGGCTCCGCGGCAACGCCTGGGTTTTGGCGTCCCTCATTGAGATCCTCGAAGTGTTGCCCGAGTCGCACGCTTTGTATGTGCCGCTTAAAGAGCTTTTCGTGTCGACTGCCCAGGCAGTCGCTCAATATCAAATGCCGTGCGGGCTCTGGGACACGGTGATTGCGCGGCCAGGGTATGCGTATCCCGAAACCTCGGGGTCCGCGATCGTGGCCTATGCGTTTGCGAAGGGGGTTCGGTTGGGATTTCTAGACCGTTCTTTTAGCGCGAGGGCGGATAAGGCGTTTCGGGGTGTTTCAAATTATCTGACGCCTGAGAAGGATGGGTTTTCGATGAGCGGAATTTCGTGGTTCACGATTCCGTTTCAGGACTGGGAGTATCGGTTGGTTCCGTTGATCAAGAATTTGCCATACGGCATCGGTGGCTTTTTGCTCGCGGCTTCTGAACAAAAATAAATAAAGAAGGGGACCCCCGTTCTTTGCAGAACAGAGATCCCCTTACGAAGGGAGAGAGAGCTTTCTAGAAGAACAGCTTGTATCCGCTTTGCGAGTTGTTCATGTACAGGTAGACGTGTCCACCGTAGATCGTGTTGTAATAATGGCCTAGATCAAGCGCGATTCCGCTGATGCAAACCTGCTGAGCGGGATTCACCGGCAAGGTTGGTTGAGGCAGATACCCTTGGTTGCCATACCCATACTGGGTCGCTGCACCACCATATTGATACATGATATCAGCTTGAGTCTGAGGGCTGATCGCCACAAAACCCGTTGCATTCGCAAGCGCAGGGGCTTGCAAGGCAGATTGGTTTCCATAGTTTCCGGTGTAGCCAATCGTAGGAACGGGTGGAACTGCGGCTGATTGAACTGGAGTAATGTTGATACTCACCGTTCCGTCCACGCCTGTTCGCTGATAAGGTCCGCCGGTGGGGGATCCGCCGATCATGACTTGGCCGTAGGGCTGGGTCATTCCCGGAACGTTTCCGCCTTCGATGTTCACAGAGCTAAAATAGATATTTGTCGCTGTGAATGAAATTTGTGCATTAATGGGAACGCAAGCCGTTGGAAGCGGCGTTAGAGCGCCCGGAATCGGTGCGACGGGGCCCGTGGCGCCAGGCGCAGGATTAGCGTTTGGGTCTGCTTTTCCGCAGCCCGTACTGACCAAGAGACTGGCAAGAACCAGTATCGGGGTCCAATATCTTTTGTTTACGTGTTTCATATCTCCTCCACTCTTTCTCTCTTCGTTTGCTCTTCTTGTTTGCTTACTCTCATGCAGCGCAATTGCTGCACTCTCTCTGTAACGGTTAAAAGCAAGTGGGATGCCAGGTGCGTCAAAATGGACATATGATTTTGATTATTATCAAGATATTGATTTAATTGAGCTTATTTTGGTAGATCGGACGATCCGGGGAGCGCCTTCGGCGGACTCTCTGTCAATGAACTTTACATCTGCTTAGTAAAGAGCTGGCAAAAGGGGTCCCGCGAGTCGTTCGAAACTCCTCAATCGCAGTCGCAATGGACAGGGCAATGGACTTGCGTCCCGAGACGGAGAGCACTCTTTGGCGGTCCCTGGGGTTCCCCATAAAGCCGGCCTCTACCAAAACGCTGGGCATATCAGCCCCTAAGAGCACATAAAACAAGGCTTGGCGGACTCCGCGGTCTTTCGCGCCTTGATCCCTCGCCGAAACGATGTGCACGAGGCGACCTTGAATCGAGCAGGCGAGGCGCTTGCTTTCAGGCAAGTTCGCATCAAGCCTCAGATCCTTTAATATCAGGGCAACGTCCGTACCCTTGGGGGCGGAGTCGTTCTCATCAGCGGGATTGGTTTTCGCCAGCACCGGGTTTTCGGAGTTCTCGAGATAGGCGAGGCGTTTGGAGGTGGCATCGGTGGCGTTGTTAAGGATGTAGGTTTCGATTCCTGAGGCTTCACTCTCATGCCTTATGGGCGTGGCGTTGAGGTGAATCGAGACAAACACATCCGCACCCAGTTTATTGGCCATAGCCGTGCGGTTGGTGAGGGTCATGTCTTCGTCTTTAGTTCGAGTGAGGGTGACGAGGAGTCCTTTGGTGCGTAACTGTCGTGCGGTCTCTTGAGCGAGCAGCAGCGCGAGGTCCTTTTCAGACGTGCGCTTGGCGCCTTCTTTATGAATAGCGCCGAAGTCCGTGCCCCCATGTCCGGGGTCCAAGACCACCACGAATGATTTTTTTGGGGTTTTTGCGGGAGCGGCTGAAGCCGGGCTTGGGGTCTGTGAAATCAATATGAGGCTTATTGCCAGATAAACCAGTTGCCTTATCCCATTTGATAATGCGATGGGATACTTTCGATGTTCACTCTCCATAAAGACAAACCTACCTTTATCCTGGCACCTATGGAAGGTGTTTTTGATGCCCCGATGCGGGCGGTGATTGCTGAAGTGGGCGGGTTTGATTTTGCGGTTTCGGAGTTTATCCGAGTCAGCGCGCAGGCGATTCGTGGCAAAACAATACTTGAATACGTTCCTGAGCTCTCGGGTGTGCCGCTTGGGCGCGTGGCGCTGCCGGTTCAAGTTCAACTCCTGGGGTGCGATCCTGAGCGACTTGCTGAAACTGCGATCGAAGCCTGCGTGGTCGGTGCTCGTGCCATTGACTTAAATTTTGGTTGCCCCTCGCCCACGGTTAATCGCCATAGTGGGGGGGCTGCGGTTTTGAAAGAACCTCTCCTTATAAGGAAGATTGTAGAGCAGGTCAGGCGCGCGGTGCCTGAGCAAATACCGGTGTCGGCCAAGATTCGCTTGGGTTGGGAATCTTCTGATGAAGTTGCGGATGTCGCCCAAGCCGCAGGAGATGGGGGTGCCAGTTGGCTCGTGGTGCACGCGCGCACTCGAGCGCAGATGTATAAACGGGGCGTGAATTGGGACGCCGTTCGCAGGGCGGCTTCGGTTGTTCGGGTTCCCGTCATCGCCAATGGCGATATTTTTCGGGTCGAGGATTTTGAGGAGTCGCGCTTGCTGAGTGGCTGTGCGCATTTTATGTTGGGCCGCGGGGTTTTGCGTGACCCTCTTCTCGCTTTGCGATGCAAGCAGCCTGTCGCGGATCCTTTGACGGTTTCGCCGCTTGGGGCGATGCTCTCGACGATTGCACGCTTCATAGAGCTTATGAGTCCGCGTGCGATTAATTCCGGCTATGTCCCTTGCCGCATCAAACAGTGGGTGAAGTTTGTTCGTCTGATTGATGTGGAATTTATTCCTCGTGATCTCATGACCGCCGTGGGACGAGCCAAAGAGTCGCGCGAATTATTGGATTTGCTGGGGTCTTATGTTGAAGCTCAACGCTGAGTTGCCGCGTGCGCTGGGGCTTTGGTTTTCGCACCACGCGCGTTACATGCCTTGGCGTGCCGAGCCTACCGCTTATCGCGTATGGGTTTCGGAGATCATGCTGCAGCAAACGCAAGTGGTGACGGTGATCCCTTATTTTGAGCGCTTTTTGAAAAGGTTTCCTTCAGTCGAAAAACTAGCGCGCGCGGATGAAGAAGACGTGCTCTCGATGTGGTCGGGGTTGGGGTATTATTCAAGGGCCCGCAATCTTCACAAGGCTGCGCGTGTGATCGCGGAGAGCGGGATGCCCACGACGCGAACTGAGTGGCTAGAGTTGCCGGGAGTGGGTGAGTACACGGCAGGTGCGGTTTGTTCGATAGCTTTAAATTTGGTGGAACCTATTTTGGATGGCAATGTTGAGCGCGTGCTTTCGCGCTTTCATCGTGTAGGTGTGGGGAAAAAGGGATTGGCGGGTTTTAAGCTGAGGCTTTGGGGGCTTTCACGGCAGTGGGTCGAGGTGGGAGCTGCGGCGGGTGTGGAGCCTCGGGCTCTCAATCAAGCATTGATGGAATTGGGCGCGTTGGTGTGTGAACCTCGAGCTCCGCGTTGTGCGTCTTGTCCACTTCGGGCGAGTTGCGGGGCGTTTCGGGCGGGAGTTGTGGATCGATTTCCTCCGGTGGTGAAACGAGCAAAAGTGATTGATGTTTCTGAGACCGTCCATTTGTTTTTTTGTGAGGGTCGCGTCTTGGTCCAGAAACGCGAGAAGGGCCAGTGGCGCGCGGGGCTCTGGGATTTGCCTTTAGCCGTGCCTTCGTGGGTGAAGAAGTTGCGGCCGCAAAGTGCGGGCGAGGAGATCCACACCCAACATATCGTGACTCATCATCGGATTAAGCGTACGACCCGGGTTTGGAAGCTTGCACGTGCGTCGGGGCCCGCGCCTGCGGGGTATGCGTGGGTTACTCCTTTGAAGCCCGAGCTTGCGACGGGCGCGGCGTTTGGCAAATGTGTGCGCAAGGCGCTTGCGACGCTGTCTTTAAAAGGCGGTCCAAAACTCGTTAGTTAATTGGTGGAATAGAGTGGAAATGTGAGGGCGCACTTTTTGCTAAGCGAGCGCCTATGCAGAACACAAAAGCAAATCGCTACCCGGGTCCCAAGATCTTGATTTCGCGCTCTGGAGATATGAAGCGAACGATGATTGAGCTGGTAAATCATATGGTCAACGTTCGAATCACCATCACCTCGAAGTTGTCGCCTCGCCATCGCCGAACATTTGCCTTACATTTCCTCAGGTTGTTTCGTCCTTGGGTCGAAAGACATTTCCGGGCGTCTCTGGTGCATGAGGCGCGTATCATTGATTTTCGGAAAAGTGAGGAACGAGGACTTCCACTTTTTAAGAGCGCAAGATGTGGGGATGCGCTTCAACGGGGGTATGAAATTCGGATGCGTCGTCTTGATCTAGGATGGACGATTCGAGATCTTGCGAAAGCTTCGGGGGTTAATTATTCTCATATTGGAGCCTTGGAGCGAGGTTTGTACAAGCCGCGAGCTCTTACGGTTGAGAAGTTAAGAAAGGCCTTGGGGGATTTCCACCCTATTCCACCAATTAACTAATGAGTCTCTAAGTGTCTTTCGAAACAAGGCTGCGCAAACACACTTAGAGACAATTGTAGTTGATGAATTTCACTAAGGTCTTGGCAGCCTTTGAAGTGTTGCGGGCGTTCTGGCCACCGGAAAGCAGAAGTGTGACTAGGGTGTAGTGCTCGCGACCTTGAAGAATACCTTCGAAGGAATCAACGCCTCCACCGATGGGAGCGGGAAAACGTTTCACCTTGCCCAGCGACGCTTTTTCGAGAAGCTCGATGGCAGTTTGTGCATTTGGGACATCCGTCGTCCAAGAGATTTGCTTGATCACGGGAACTGATCTGACGCTGCGACCGGTCGTGTCTTGAACCAAATGATCTCTGAAGATATCGCAGCTATGAACAACACGATATTGAGGCGCAACGGATCCATTGTTTGAGCTAAAGGAAAGCAAGGGTGTTTCGCCAGCCATCGCTAAATTGAATTTCATAAATACTCCGTAAATGTTCCCATTTTTAGTGGGGTTAAGTGACTTAATGCGCCATCAGTAGAAAAACTAATACCTGAAATCAATAGCGAGTAGGGCAAACGCCGAAGAGATCAAAAACCTTGTGCCATTTTCCGCTCCAGCGGGATTCCAGGTGAAGCACGGCACCTGAATGGGGGTGTGTAATTGCTAGGCGATGCGCCTTAAGCATTAATGAAGCAAGCTTCAACTCGTTCCGGAAAAAGCGATTGTGCTCACCGTTGCCATGAACTGAGTCGCCAAGAAGTGGGTGGCCCCCTCTCGCAAAGTGTCGCCTGATCTGATGATAGCGCCCGGTATGAGGGGCGACCTCAACGAGAGAGTAGCGCGCTGTTTCGTATTTGCCGATGGCAGTGGGAAGTTCAATACGGGCAAGGCTTTGAAAGCTTGTTTGGGCCTCTAAGTCCTTTTCGTCATCCTTCATGGAGCGAAGTGGATGATCAAAGCAACCTTCGTCATCTACCCAACCTCGCACCACGCAGTAATAAGTTTTGCGCGCAGTGCGCGCCTGAAACTGCGCCGCTACGGCCTTTGCGGCCTCGGGGGTGAGCGCAAAAACCACCACGCCTGAAGTGGCCACATCAATACGATGCACGGGATAGAGGTAGGTCTGGATTTGATCTCTTAGAATCGCGAGGCAATTAACGTGCTTTGAAATCCGACTTTGCTCATCTTCGGGCGGATGCACGTGAAAGCCCGAAGGCTTGTCGATGGCGACGAGCGCTTCATCCTGAAAAAGAATTCGAAGCGACATTCCGAGAAATTTCCTGAAGCCTTGCGATAAAATTCAGCGCTGCAATGGGGGTGAGTGTGTTGATGTCGGTTTCGCCAAGTTCTTGAAGGACAGGGTGAAGGACAGGGTGAACATCGGGTGGTGCCACATCGGCAACGAGCTCTGTTGGCATTTCGGGGGCAGCTAGAGTGGGCGCCGCTGAGGGCGCGAGGGAAAAGAGTGACATTTGTCCGACAAAAGGAGCGTCATCCTCTGAGCGTGCGGCTGCCTTTTTTTCCAATTCCTCGAGGACTTTCCAGGCTTTTTTGATCACCGGCTTAGGGAGGCCCGCAAGGTTGGCGACATGAATCCCGAAGCTTTCGTTTGTAGGACCTTCTTTGAGTTTGTATAAGAAGCGCAGCTTGCCGCCGGCGCCTGTTTCAACGGCCATGTGCATGTTGCCCAACCTTGGTAAGGTTCCTACTAACCGGGTGAGTTCGTGATAATGCGTGGCAAAGAGGGTGCGCGCTTTGATTTGGATTGCGATCCATTCGAGGGCGGCCCAGGCGACGCTGATTCCGTCGTAGGTGCTGGTGCCGCGACCGATTTCGTCCAAAATAATGAGCGAGCGCTCATCGGCGTAATGCAGAATGTGGGCAAGCTCGGTCATCTCGACCATGAACGTGCTTTGTCCCCGTGCGATGGCGTCGTGGGCGCCGATGCGGGTGTAGATCGAGGACACCAACCCGAAACGTGCTTCACGTGCAGGCACGGGAGCGCCGATTTGGCCCAAAATCACGATGAGCGCGGTTTGGCGCATGATCGTGGATTTACCACCCATGTTGGGGCCCGTGATGACAAGCGCCGTGCGATTAACACTTGCGTCTTGTGAGAGGTGGAGATCGTTGGGAACCATTCCGCCTTCGAGAAGTGGGTGACGGCCACCGTCGATATGAAGATCCATTGTGTCGTTTATAACGGGAAAAGACCAGCCCGGTTCATGCGCAAGTTTTGAAAGCGAGCACAATGAATCGAGTTCCCCAAGCAGTCGGGCGGCTTCCATGATGGAGGGGGTGGCGGTGCGGATTTCACTTAAGATCTCCAAGAATAGTTCGGCCTCGAGAGCTTTTTGGCGCGAAGAGGAACTTAAGATTTCGTTCTCAAATGTTTTGAGCTCTTCGGTGAAGAAGCGCTCCGCACCCACCATGGTCTGCTTGCGCATATAATGAGCAGGGACGTTAGCCAGATGTGTTTGCGTGATTTCGATGTAATAGCCGAAAACGCGGTTGTAGCGGACCTTAAGCGAGGAGATGCCCGTGGCTTTTCGTTCGCGCGCTTCTAAATCGACCAGGAACTGTTGTCCATTTTCGGATAACGAAATCAGGCGATCGAGTTCGGCGTGGAAGCCGGTCTTAAAAATTCCGCCATCACGAGTGGAGATCGGGGCCTCTTCTTTTTGGGCGTTGACGATGCGTGAGGCAAGCGCCGAGAGCGCGGTGTGGGCGCGCGTGAGAGCCACGCAAGTTTCAAGAAGAAGTGCAGGCTTGAATTTCTCAAGAAGTGTTGCGGTCTCGGCGAGGGCCTGAAGAGAGACGCCGAGTGCGAGCGTGTCTCGGGGATTGGCTAGCCCCGTGCTCACGCGTGCGCAGATGCGCTCTAAATCGTAGACGGTGGCAAGTTTCGCTGAGAGCGAATCAAGGGATGAGGGCGCGTCGGCTAGAGCTGCGATCGCTTCTTGTCTGCTTTGAATGGCTGGAACCGAATTCAAAGGAGAGAGAAGCCATCGTTTGAGTTGGCGCGCGCCTAGAGCGCAGCGAGTTTGATTGATGCGTGAGAAAAGATTGGGTTGCGGGGCTTGTGATTGGGTGGGGAGCAGATCCAGGTGCTGAACTGTTTTTGGGCCAAGTTTAAGCGAGCGGGGCTTGTGAAGGGCCGTGGGGATTCGGAGATGGGCCAAGCGCTCAAGTTTTTGCGTTCGGAGTGTGTAGGTGAGAAGCACGCCTAAAGCCAGTGCTTCAGCCGATTCAGGAAAAAAGGCCGAAAGTTCAGAAACTTCATAGTGGCGCTTGAGCAGCACTTGCGCTTGTTCTTCGACAAGATAGTTAGCAGGCATCTCTTCGACGAGAAACCCGGAGTTTGAGATCTTCGAGGCTTCAACCCCCATGAGTAAAAGATGCGCAATCGGAAGGTTGGGGAGTTCGTCTAATGCGTTTTCAAGCGTTGTTGGAATTCCTACTAACGCTTCGCCGGTTGAAGCATCTAGGCAAGCTAAGGAGTAAAGCGGGGGTTTGGCGTGAGCAGCGGGAGCGATGACAGCCAAGTAATTTGTTTCAGAGCCCTCAGCATCAAACTGAACGCCGGGAGTGAAGATGCGGACGATCTCGCGCTTCACAAGCGTTTTGCCTTGGCCGGGTTCTTCGGTCTGTTCGCCGATGGCGACTTTTTTACCCAAGCGTAGGAGTTTTTGGATGTAGGGCTGCGCGCTATGATGGGGAAACCCGCACATGGGCATGGGGTTGGGTTTGTTCTTGTCGCGAGAGGTGAGGGTGATTTCTAAAAGTTTTGAAGCTTCAACGGCGTCGTCCCCAAACATTTCGTAGAAGTCGCCCATGCGGAAAAAAAGCAAGGCGTCTCCAACTTGGGATTGTGCTTGGGATTTAAGCTCCCAATATTGCTTCATTAAGGGGGTGTCTTCGGCTGTTGTGGAGGGCGGCGCGCTCATGATTGCGCTAAGGGTTAACCCGAGATCCTAAACTTCGGCAAGTCTTTAAAGCGTAAACTTGAACTCGCTCAGTATCGCCCCTGGAGCATGAGTCGAGCCCAGCGCGCGCATGTGGTAGGTCCCTGTTTCTGCAAGCGTTTGTGTGGAGTCCGTGAAGTCCTCAAGGGCTTGGCCAAAGATCGAAAAAATCGTGTCATCAAAACGCATGTTCTCGATCGGGGCGATGATTTCGCCGTTTTCGACTTTGAAGCAGGCGTAGCGGGTCATTCCGGTGATGCGGCCGCCGCTTTGATCGCTCCAATTAAGGTAATGGAGGTTCGAGAGGTAAACCCCTGTGCCTAGGCGTTTGAGAATGTCGGCTTCGCGCAGCGTTCCCGGCAAAACGTGAGGCGCGCGCAACCCTTCGTTTGATGACGCGCCATTTGCGGCGACTTTGTATTCAATGGCCGTTCGTTGATTGATCAGCGTGTTTGCGAGTTCTCCGCCCTGGATTAGAGGCAAGGATTCAGGGGCTAAATCGCCTTCGGTATTGAAACGAGGCACTTCACCGGCTGAAAAATCTTCGACTAAATTGAATTTGCCCGAAAACTTTTTCGAGCCATCGCGAAGCAGTCGTAAAGGACTATCGCCTTGTCGGATAGCGGCTTCTCCGACGCAGCCCCAGGAGAACATTCCGATGAGGTCGGCGATGCAGGCAGGTGAGAGATAGGCGCGAATCGGACCTGCGCTTAGTTTGATCGCAGGTTTCAAGAGCAGTTCAAGTTTGGTTTGAGCTGCTTCGAGATTGGCACGGTAATCTTCGCTCTTCCATTTTGTGCCGGCATAGGTGCTTTTTACGGCGCGTTGGCCTGAGGTATAGAGGGAGTAGTCGAAACTAAACGTTTCGGTCTTAAACCAATGCAAAAGTCCTGCGGAATTAGCCATCCCGCGCACCACCGGGCCTGCGGCGTAGATCCCTACTAAATCGACACCTGGTTTGAGCGGAGATATTAGCTCGTCCACGACATGAGTCGAATGAAGGAGCTCACCTTTTGTTTCTACCAGGCTTGACGGTTTCATGACCGGCAGTTCCGCGTAGGCATCTACGGGAAGCGTCGGTACTTCTTTTCTCAATTGCTCAAGCGCCATCAGCGCGCGTTTGCGGTCGAGATCCTTCTCTCCGGTGAGTGTGAGCGTCGAAACCCCTTTATGTAATCCTCCTGAGGAATCTTTTGTAACGAGAGTTAACTCAAGCGATGCGTCTTCAACGACTCCGGTTTGGCGTACCTTAGCCCCCCCTTGGGCGCCATTAATTCGCACAAATTGTGATGACTCGCCCGTGAGGCCCAAAAGCAGATGCTCGCCGCTGTTTACGGGGTCCAACTCATCAAAGAGTTCGCGAGAGAGAAGTGCAAAATAATGTTTTTCCAGAATCAGTAATTGCGCGCTCATGAGTTGGCTCCTCCAAAAACTTCGATATTATCAAATAGACAAACGGGCGAGGCATGCCCCACTCGGATGATTTGATTGGGCTCCCCTTTGCCGCAATTAGGCGTGCCGTAGACTCCAAAAGTTGCATCATTGCCGACGCGGCTAAGTGAGTTCCAAAACGGAACGCTGATGCCCCGATAATTGGGGTCGCGTAGCGTCTTTGTGACCTTGCCGTTTTCGATGAGTTTCGCGTATTCGCAACCAAACTGAAACTTGTTTCTGAAGTCATCAATGGACCAGGAACGATTGGATTCCATGAGAACACCGTGCTCAATCGAAGAGATGATTTCTTCTAAAGAGCTTGTGCCCGGTTCTAGATTGAGATTGGCCATGCGATCAATCGGGGCTCGGTTCCACATGCTGGAGCGGAAATTAGCCACACCGGGTAAGCCTAAGCGCGCTTGGCTCTCCATACCTCCGAGTCCGCGCAGGAGCTTTCCCTCTTTGATCAGAAACTCTTTTTTCGCAGCCGCGCCGCTGTCATCAAACGCATAAGATGCAAATTCATGCGGAATTGTGGGATCAAAGGTGATGTTCATGTGTTTGGATCCGTATTGAAGAGTTCCAAAATCGGAGGGCTTTACAAAAGACCAACCCGCATAGTTTCGCTCATCGCCTAAGATGCGATCCAACTCCAGGGCGTGACCGATGCTTTCGTGAATCTGAAGCATCATTTGATCGGGCATGATCACGAGCGAGGTCTTTTCAGAAGGACAGGGAGTCGCGCTCAATAATTCAATCGCTTGGTCCGCTACCTTGTCGACCCGTTCCCAAAGATCAGGGGTGTCTAAGTACTCCCAACCGCCTTGGAAACTGCGCCCGCGCATTCCGCCATCACTGCGTTTTTGAACGAGCGATCCCTCTTGAGCGGTGGCTTCAAAATCCATCGTGATGAAATTGAATTTTTGAGTCGCATCCGTTCCATTGGAGCCGCGCAGGGTGACTTGGGTTTCGACGTTTTGCACGAAGCTGGTGGCGCGAATGATTTTCGGGGATTTTTTGATGCGCTCGGTGATGCGCACGAGAAGGCCGGCGAGATCGCTTGCAGATTTCTCAGAGAATATGCGGCGAATCTGGGTCGAATAGGCCGTGTTAATGCGGGGGCGTTGGGCGGGTGTGAAGGGATGGATTTTGAACTTGGAGGCGATCAAGGCCTGTTCATAGGCCTTCTGAGTTGCTTGGGTTACTGCTTCACGAGTCCGGTTTGGGGTGGCCGCATAGGCAAACTGGCCCTCAATCAAAACCTCAACCATCATCCCATGGGATTGCCAGATCTCGTTGGCTTCGGGCTTGCCGTCGCGCGCGGACCTCACGGTAGAAGTTTCGCAGACTTCCCGAAAGCCAATATACTGTGCCTTTGAAAAGTCAGGGTTTTTTATCAGTTCTTCAGGTCGCAGGGAGTTGTCCATAGTTAAGTTTATAGCGGGAAAAGAGGCGGTATGCTATGGGGTTTTCCACTATGTTTTCAAAATTTACGCTTCCCTTTGCTCAGTCCTACTTTGCGCATCTTGCTAGTCGTCTAGAGCGAGCAAGTTTTTACCCGCAAGTGGCCAAAGCCGCGCAGGCTCAAACTTTATCGAGGCTTGTCGCAAGTCTTGGGGGAAGCGAAGTTGGGCAGCGCTTTGGATTGGCCGCAGTTCGCAATACGGAAGACGCAAGAGGGCTTCCCTATACGGATTCGAAGACGTTGAGCTCATATTTCAAGAAGGTCTACAAAATGGGGGCTGAGGGTTCGGGGGTCTTTGGGCGCTCCCGTGTTTTAGCTTTTGGGCAGACTTCGGGTACGACCTCAGAACCCAAACGTGTGCCCCTGACTCGTGAGTATATGGCGTCCTATCGCCGTTCGTCGGTTCTGATGACGGCCTTGTTTTTTCATCACACGGGACGGTGGGAGAGTCTGTTTTCAGGAAAACGTCTGATCCTTGGCGCGCGCCCCGTGGTTGAGCGCACGGCGGATGGCTTGCCGGTGGGATATGTCTCTGGGATCATGGCGACCAAAGTGCCCTTGTTTTTGAGGACTCGTTTTCTACCAAAACCATCGGTGTTGGATATTCCGGAGTGGGATGAGAAGTTTGAGCGAATCTTGGATCAATGCGAGCGCGAAGATGTGCAGATGATCGCAGGCATCCCGCTTTTGGTGGGCGCGTTTTCCGAGCGCGCGCTTGCTCGTTATAAAGTGAAGACGTTAGTGGAGCGCTGGCCTAATCTTGGGGCTCTGGTGTTTGGCGGCGTGACCTTATCGTCGCGCGGGAAAAATGAATTTGCCCGGATGTGGGGCGTGGATCCCTACTTTTTAGAGCTCTACGCCGCAACCGAAGGGCAGTTTGGACACACTTTTCATAAGGATTGGCCCGGAATGGTCTTTAATCCGTTTGAGAATTTTTATCAGTTCTTGGAAGTAGGGGCAGATGGCGAACCAGCGCGCGGGCCGTACTTACAGATGCATGAGCTTGAAAAAGGAAAACGCTACGTGTTTTTCGTGACGACGCCTGGCGGGCTCGTGAATTATCGGATGGGGGATGTCGTTGAGATTCTCTCGGATGCTCCCATTTGTTTTCGCGTGGTGGGACGCGAGACTGAAGAGTTGTCGGTGGCAGGCGAGAAAATTACGACGGACCAATTGGAAAAAGTGTTGGTTGATCTTGGCGGCGCCGTTGATGATTGCGCGATTTGGATTGAAGAAGGTAACCCCAATGGCTTGGTTTGGGGAGTTTCGGTGAAGAGTGGCGCAGCCGTTGCCGGCGTGGAGTTGGCGCAGCAATTGGATCAGGCGCTTTGTACGCACAATGACGTTTATCGGGAACTCCGGGTGGATGATTTTGGGTATAAGGGATCTCGTGTCGTGGTCATTGAAAAGGCCGTGTTTCAGCGGTTTCGCGACAAGCACCTGGATCGCGGGCAGTTCAAGGGCCGCAGGCTTTATCGTGCGCAGGAGGCATTTGAGCGCGATTATGAGGTCCGGGTTTGAGGGCTGGGGCCCCCTGACTGTTTTTAAGTGTACTTCATAATGGTCTTGACCAATTTAAAGTACAGTGTAAAATGGTCGTATGCGCTATCTCGCTCCTTGGATCCAAAAGGATCTCGAAAAAAAGATGGTTTTTCTCTCCGGCCCGCGCCAATGCGGCAAAACTACCCTTGCGCTTTCACTTCTAAAAAGTACCAATGGCTTAGGCAAATCCTTTAATTGGGACCGTGACCGAGATCGAAAGGCACTCCTCAAAGAGCAGTGGACGGATGAAGATCGGTTGTTAATCTTCGACGAAATTCATAAATTCAAACGCTGGAAAAATTGGGTCAAGGGCATTTACGACACTGAAAAAGAGAAGCATTCAATCTTGGTTACGGGGAGTGCTCGACTTGATGTTTATCACCACTGGAGATTGCATCCCTTTAGTCTCCATGAATCCTCTGCTAATCTCACCAAAGCGGAGGTGTTCGAACGGCTGATGCGCGTAGGGGGGTTTCCAGAACCATTTTTGGATGGATCCGAAAGAACGGCGCGGCGCTGGCGATCCGAGCGTCAGGATCATATTCTCAGAGAAGACCTCAGGGATATTGAGCAAGTACGGGACATTCAAACTATGGGTCTGCTTCTGGATTTACTGAAAACCCGCGTGGGTGGACCTATCGTTGTCTCTAACCTTGCGGAAGATCTTCAGGTCGCTCCAGCCACTGTTTCAAAATGGATCGAGATGCTGGAGCGAATGTATGTGATTTTTACTGTACGTCCTTACACGCGAAACATAGCGCGGGCGATTCAGAAACCGCCGAAGATCTATTTTTTCGACACGGGCGACGTCGAAGGGGATGAGGGGGCTCGATTTGAGAATTTGGTCGCTACGCACCTTCTTAAGAAGATCCATTACCTTAACGATCGAGAGGGTGAACGTTATGAACTGCAATATATTCGCGACAAAGAGAAGCGCGAAGTCGACTTTATCATTACCCGCAGTCACGGCATCGAGGCTCTCATTGAAGTCAAGTGGTCGGATTCTAGTCCGTCACGATCCCTTATTCACTTTGCGGAAAAGCTTGCGCCCTCGCAGACGATTCAACTCGTTGGAACGCTTGAAGAGGGCTTCACTAAGAATCGGTTGCAGATTCAGTCCCCCTTCACTTCGCCTTGGCTGAATGAACTCGAGCGTTTGTAGTGGTAGAGCAGGCCGTTGATGATGGGTTTGCGCCCAGCAGTCTTACGATTATCGAGGAAAGGTGATGTGGGACACGTTCAAGAAGGTTCTTGATAAAGAGATCTCGTTCTATAATGACTTCGATCAGATGACCAAACATTGAGGCTATTGTCCCGACGGTTCATTGACGAAGTAGACGCTGTCGCCCAGGGGTCCATACTTGGGGTCGTTCAAGAGGTTCATCAATTCACTTTCAGAATAATCTGAAGCATCAACTAATGACACAAGATGAATGCGCGCGTTGGGCGCGCGGACTTTAAGTCGCTCTACCGTGCCGTCAAAATAATCGGTGTGAAAACTTCCTTCGATTAGGAAACGCTTCTCTGCCGGGGCGGCCGTAGGCTCGGGGAGATCGTTTAAGAGATGATAGGCAATGACGTCATCGGTGAGGCATTGTGCGATGAAGTAGTTCTGAATTTGCTCAGGAGTCGCGTGCCCACCGCCCATGGCTTGCTCAAACCGCTCATAGTAGTTGGCATCTCCCATTGCAAAACCAGGAGGAATCAACTGTTGATCAACCGCTTCAAGTCCGCCCTTGAGAATAGGTGCTTTTTGTTCGCGCGTCAGGTTGACGCCTAAGAAGAGGCCGCCGTGCTTTTTCGTGGCTTCAAAAATAGGGGCGTAGGTCGTGGAGTTGTTGCTGCCCATGAGGCCAAACAAAAGGGCATTGACATCAATTGTGTCAGAAAAGAACTGGTGGTAGAGATCACTGATCTTGGGTTGGGAGGAGAAGTCCAAAAATTCCCAGGCCGTCAAAAATGGCGTGCCCAGTTTGAACCTGTTCATCGTTTCATCGATCAAAAGTCCCTGCGTGGTTTGAATCGAAGGGGTGTAGTGTTTTTCACCCAGTACAATGATGTCACTTGCCGCGAGATGATCAATCAGCTCAGCGTGCGTGATCTCCTGTCCGGTCCGAGCCTGAAAAACTCGGCCATTCCAACTTTGGGCAAAACTCATTGTACTAAACATGGAACAGCTCAGCGACGCCAACAAAAGAAGTGCTTTCATGCTCTTCTTTTATCGAAGCAGGCGCCCTGTTAGCAATAAAAATTTACTTCGTATGCTCGCGAGCGACGATGTCCTTGACGACTCGCACTGCCGATTGCGCAGCGCCGTCAGAATGGGTATTTTCGGTAAAATCACCCGCAAAATAGACTCTCCCCTCAGGACGTCGCATTAGATTTGAGAGATCATCAAATCGTGAGCGTCCCACGGGCCATGAGGCGATGGCGACCGGATGATAGCGATAAAACGTCCAGCGTTTCATGGTTTTTTTGACCCCAGGCCAAAGTTTCTCAAGCGCAGCAGTCATCTCTTCTTCAATGGCGTCAAAAGATCCTGTTCGGGCGTTAAAACGCTCAGCCGCATCCCCGGTGACCAAGAAGTTCAAGAGCACCGCTTTTTCAGTATGCGCTGATTTGTCCGGACCATAGATCACGCCCAGCGGACCCCCGGAGAGGATCGGCAAGACACTTGAGTCGGCTTTGCCCTCGGTGGTCCAGTAACGCATGGCCTGGGGATCTAAGAGTAAATGCGCCGTAAAATAAGCGCCCCAGCCTTGCGTATCAATGGCCTTGCGGCGTTCTGCGGAAAGGGGCGGATCGAATTGAATTTCGTTTAATCGCAATAGCGGCATGGTAGTGACCACGTATTTGGCCCGATAAATGTGTTGTTTAAAGGTCGAAGTATCGGTCGCCGTGATCTCGACGGAGTCGGCCTTGGCGCGAATGTTGGTGACTTGCTTATTCAAGAGCACATCTTTGGCCCCGATGCTTTTGGCGATAGCATTGACGACATTTTGATTGCCGCCCACGGTGTGGAAAGAGGGGGTGCCTTTTCCTGAAAAAATATGCCACTCGGCAACTCCGTCCAGTGCGCTGATTTGGCTCCAAGAGGTCCCGTACTCGGGTTCGGTTTCGGCTTGAATGAGCGCTTGAGTTTTTTCGGAGAGACCGCTTTTCTTGTGAATCCAATCCCCAAAGGAGATCGCGATCAGCTCCTTCTTGAGCGCCGGGTCCATTTTATCGGCCTTGATTTGGGCATAATGCTCGGCCATTTTCTCATCCCATTTTTTCAGCGCTGTGAACTCATCCGCCGTCAGGGTTGCTTTCAGAAATTCCTCATTCGTGTCTTGAGTGAAGGGATAGAGTTTGCCTTGCCAAATAAAACTGGAAAATGCGGTGGCCGAGGACTCCATCGGGACCTTCAATTCGCGAATAATTTCCAGTACAGGATTCCCTTCCCAGAACTCTTCAAGCCCGACTTCAGCCGAGGGGCCTTCGGGGTAACTGGCGGTTCGAACGCGTCCGCCGACTCGGGGGGACATCTCCAGGATCCTGGCATGAATGCCGGCTTTTTTGAGGCGGTAAGCGGTGCTTAAACCCGCGATACCTGCACCGATGACGATGACCTCAGCCTGGTCATCAAATGCTTGGGACGCGTGCGCGATTTTCGCAGGCGCTGCATGGGAGAGGCCTGAAATATTGCTTGAGACGAGAAGGCAGCACACGAGTGCGTTGAAAAAGTTCTTTGGCATTTGAGAATCTCCTGGTTTCATAAAAGAAACCATAGATCCCAATTGAAAACAAGCGAGCTTTTTGGCTCTGGGGCGTCAGCCGAGCTTCGCCTTCATTTCTTCAATCCAATGAACGCAGGCTTCAGAAACGCGGATGTATTCTGCCCCGGGTTGCATCAATTTTTCAGCATGGGCTGTGTCGCCCTTATTAGCACAGGCAACGATCTCGCCCGCACAGCGGTGAAAAGACGCATGTTCCGTCTTCATGCTGTTGTACTCTGCGTGTATGGAGTGCTCTATGCCGGGTCCGTGAATCCACTTGCCGAGCGCGCATTTGTTATCCGCTCCCACCACACTTGGGTCCAGGGATTGATCGCAGTGAGCGATGTATTTTGAAAGTTTCATTTTCCAATCGATGTGCGCATTGATTGCCGTATCAAAATTAATTGTCTGTTCAGCCACCGCTCCTGAGCCACCTTCAAGAGTCGAGAGCAGTTGTCCCACGACTGAGCGGAGGCCTTCGGCTTGGTTAGAGAGGGCCAGTGAGGCTTTTGCGGTTTGGGAAGACGCGCTGGAATTCAATTGATTGGATTTTTCAAGTTCATTGACGGCTTTTACGATTTCGCGCAACCCGGTATCTTGTTCGTTGGACGCCGAGGAGATCTCATTAATAAGGGTGTCCACTTTTGCGACGTTCTCGACCACTTCATCTAGAACATGTCCGGTTTTTTGAACGACATGGACGCCTTGAGCGACTTTGTCTTTTCCTTGAGCGATGAGTTGCTGCACGCGGGCAGAGGTTTGCTGAACAATCGCTTCAACTTTTCGGATGCCTTCAGCGAGCATATCCGTAATCTCTTTAGCGGCGTTTCCACTCATTTGGGCTAGATTTCCAACCTCTTCAGCGACGACGGCAAACCCCTTGCCTTGTTCGCCGGCGCGAGCTGCTTCGACCGAGGCGTTAAAGCTCAAGAGTTTGGTCTGAAAAACGATATCGTTGATGACTTTGGTTTTCTCTCCGATTTCAGCAATCACTTTAACAATATTGCTGATCTCTCGATTATTTGTCTCAATCTCTAGGCTGATCTCTCCGTTGCTCTTGTCGATTTCGCCAATGGCGCGCACCGTTTCTTCGACGGCTTGTTTGCCCTGTTGGGCCGCTTGCGTGCTTGCCGCCGAAACATCGCGGGATTTAGCAGCACTTT
Source organism: Oligoflexia bacterium (assembly GCA_903881565.1). Classification (GTDB taxonomy): domain Bacteria; phylum Bdellovibrionota; class UBA1018; order UBA1018; family UBA1018; genus CAIRTR01. The sequence goes on from CAIRTR010000057.1 coordinate 27,766, forward strand.
CGGCGTTGCGCGCCACCATGGCGCTGAGTTCTGCAACGGCAGACGACGTTTCCTGAAGGGCTGCGGCTTGCTGGGTGACGCTTGAGGCAAGGGATTCAGAAGAAGCAAAAACTTCACGAGAGGCGGAGCCCACTTCATCGGCCCCTTTTTGGAGGCTGTCGGTGGTGCCCGAGAGACTCTCCGTGAGGCTTCGCGTGAAAAATTCACCGAAAACTAAGCTTAAACCCAGGCCGATGAGGGCTAAGAGGAGCGTGATGATGTTGGCAATGCGTGAGGTTTTTTGGGCGGAGGCGACCCAGGTTTCGGCTTGTTGGTTGTGATAGTCGGTCAAGGCATCTAAAGCTGCGGCAAATTCATGGCGGGATTTTTTGAAATCTCCGCGGTATTCGTCAGCGAATTTTTGACGATCTAAGGGGTTAGTGGATGGCGCAAGTGGTAATGCTTTATCAAAGTGTCCAGAAAGTATTTTCCATTTTTCTTGGAGTGTGGCGAAAAGTTTAACCTCTTCGTCTTCGTTTTGGACGATGGTGGCGAATTGGGCTTCGGTTTTTTGATAGACGTCTTTGTTTTCTAGAATTTGCTTTTGAAGCTTTTCTTGCTCCTCAGGAGTGTTTCCCACGAGGGTGATTTGTAGAACGCGCGCGTACATGTATTTGACGTTGGCATCCATGTCGCCCAACCAATCCACGGCTTTGAGATTCACTTTCGCAATATGTTCATAGCGATTTGAGACCATCTTAAGCGAGATGGCGCCCCCCGTGCCTACGATGAAAAGAAACGCGGCTGTGAGCAGAAACATGGCTCTGAGGCGAAACTTAAGTGATTTGTGTTGTAACATAATGCGCAGCCCTCGGGGTTGACGTTGTTGTCTTCAAAGTTTACCTGAGGCCGCGGGGATTTCAATAAAAGCTTAAGCTTATTTCTTCAGCGCCTGTCTCAACACAAAGGGTAAAATCCCGCCGTTTCTGAAGTACTCCACTTCATTGGGGGTGTCGATTCGGCAAAGGGTGGTGATCTCCTTCGTCTTGCCATCGGTTCCTTTTAGACGCATGGTGACCGTCGCGCCTGGGGTCAAAGCGGCAAGGCCCGAAATTTCAAAGCTCTCTTCGCCTGTGAGTCCTAGAGTCTTGCGAGATTCGCCGGCTTGAAACTGCAAAGGCAGAATCCCCATCCCCACGAGATTGGAGCGGTGAATGCGCTCAAAGCTTTCGGCAATGACCGCTCGTATGCCCTGAAGTTTAGGCCCTTTTGCTGCCCAGTCCCGCGAGGAGCCCGTGCCATATTCTTTACCTGCAATGATTACGAGCGGGATCTTCTCTCGGATATAGATTTGCGACGCATCAAAGATCGACATCTGCACACCGTCAGGAAGGTGACGGGTGATGCCGCCTTCAACGCCAGGCACGAGTTCGTTTTTGATTCGCACGTTGGCAAACGTTCCTCTGGCCATGACTTCGTGGTTCCCGCGGCGTGCGCCATAGGAGTTGAAGTCTTTGGCATCCACACCCAGGCTCAGGAGGTACTTGCCCGCTGCCGAGGTTTTTCCAAACGAGCCAGCCGGAGAAATATGATCCGTTGTAATAGAATCTCCAAGCATCGCTAGCACCCGAGCGCCGGAGATGTCCGTGATCGGAGCAGGTTGCGCGGTAATGCCTTCAAAAAATGGCGGTTCCTTGATGTAGGTTGAGTCTTTGTCCCAAGCGTAAAGATCGCCGGTAGGGATCTTGATCTCTTGCCAATTCTTATCGCCCTTGAATACGTCGGCGTAGCTCTTTTTGAATTGCGCAGCTGTTACAAATTTCTCGCACGTCTCATTAATTTGATCACGCGATGGCCAGATGTCTTTGAGGTAGACCGGCTCGCCGTTGGGGTCAACGCCCACGGGATCACGAGTGAGGTTGATATTCATGTTTCCGGCGATGGCGTAAGCCACAACCAGGGGTGGCGATGCCAGGTAGTTTGCGCGCACTTGCGTGTGCACGCGGCCTTCGAAGTTCCGATTGCCCGAGAGTACGGACGCGACAGCTAGATCGCCCTCGATAATGGCTTTTGAAATATGCTCAGGCAGGGGGCCGGAGTTGCCGATGCAAGTCGTGCAACCATAACCCGCGACATGAAAGTGCAAGCCTTCGAGATAGCTCATCAGCCCTGATTCGGTCAGATAGTCAGTGACAGCTTTGGAGCCGGGGGCGAGAGAGGTTTTTACCCAAGGCTTCACGCTGAGTCCTCGTTGAACCGCGTTTTTAGCAAGCAGTCCAGCGGCGATAAGCACATGGGGGTTTGAAGTGTTCGTACAGCTGGTGATGGCGGCAATGACAATGGAGCCGTGGCGAAGATTGTAAGACGCGCCATCGGGTTGTTTAACGGCGACGGCTTTATGAAGGGCTTCGCGTGTTTGCGCTTCGGTTAAGACTTCGAGTTCCGGAGCTAGTGCTTGGGTGGGTCCGCCGTTTGCGGCCCAATCTTCGAGGGCCTTTTTGTCTTTATCTCGATCTGGTCCATTGATCTTGTCTTGCATCAAGGCGGCTAAAGACATGCGAAACGAGAGGCGCGCGTCTTTTAGTGTCACGCGATCTTGAGGGCGTGCGGGACCCGCAAGGCAGGGTTCCACTTTTGAGAGATCAAGTTCAATCGTATCGGAGTAGGTGGGTTCAGCTTGATCCGGAGAATACCACATGCCTTGAGCTTGAAAATAAGCTTCGATAAGGGCGATGTTTTCCGTGCGACCTGTGAGTGCGAGATAATCGGTTGTGATGCGATCCACGGGGAAAAGGCCCGCAGTTGCGCCGTATTCGGGCGCCATGTTGGCAATGGTTGCGCGATCAGCGAGCGTGAGTGCGGTGAGGCCAGGGCCGAAGAATTCGACGAATTTCCCTACAACGCCTTTTTTACGAAGCATTTGAGTGATGGTGAGGACGATGTCGGTTGCCGTGGTTCCGGCTCCTGGTTTTCCCGTGAGTTTGAATCCCACAACCGGAGGAATCAGCATCGTGCACGGCTGACCTAAAAGCGCAGCCTCGGCTTCGATTCCGCCGACGCCCCAACCTAAGCAGCCAAGTCCGTTGACCATCGTTGTGTGCGAGTCCGTTCCGACGAGCGTGTCGGGGTAAACCCAAGTCTTGCCATCTGCTTCGCCTGGTGTTGGACCTGTCATCGCGACGTGAGCGAGAAACTCAACATTGACTTGATGAACGATCCCCGTATCGGGCGGGACCACTCTGAAATTTTTAAATGCCGATTGGCCCCATCTCAAGAACGCGTAACGCTCGCGGTTGCGATCAAATTCAAGTTCGGCGTTTTTGTGGAGTGCTTGAGATGTCCCGTATTGGTCGATTTGTACGGAGTGATCGATGACAAGATCGGCGGGCTGAAGCGGATTAATGAGGTTTGCGTTGCCGCCTAATTTTTTGAGGGCGGCTCTCATGGCCGCGAGATCGGCAATGGCGGGCACGCCGGTGAAGTCTTGAAGCAGAACGCGGGCGGGCATGAATTGGATTTCGGCTTCTGTTTGAGATTTGGGGTTCCAGTTTAGGAGGGATTCGATGTCCTTCTTTTTAACAGCAATGCCGTCTTCGTTTCTGAGAAGGTTTTCAAGGAGGATCTTGAGCGAGAATGGCATGCGGTTAAGATCGGCTCGCGAGGAGAGCGCTCTGAGGGAATGGTAGTGGTAGGTCTTGCCTCCGACGGAGAGGGTGTTTGCGGTGCCAAAGGAGTTTAAGTTTTTGCCGGCCATAGTATTAGAGTCCTTCCTTATCGGTAATCTACTTTATGCAGACGGGGGATTCTAGTGGGGAGTTTTGGGGAGGGTGCGATATAAGTTTATGATTGCGTCAATTGCGGCGCTCCGAATGATGGCTCAGTTTTGCTCGCATGTGTCCAGTCATGGTGTGAAGAGCAAAGAGTTGATAGATTTTCGAGGGTATTTGGCCCACCTTCGGATATGGGGATTTTATGATGAATCTCGACCCACCGGCTTTGGTTGCAGCGTTTTCCGTTTTCAGGGGCGTAGGTGCATCGGCCTTCATCTCGGAGTCGAATCTGATGAAGGAGGTTGGCTGGAATCGGGGCTCGTTTCGGGGCGGCTTCCGCCTGACTCGAGTCAGCTTGCGGATTTTTCGCGCCATTTTGCGCGCCTAAAGTCACACCCTTTTTCGCAATTTGCCGTTTTGCCCGTCTTACGGGATCAAAGCGTTTCAAATGTTCTTGAGTCATTGTTGTAATGGTTTCTTCAAGTGAAACCGCCCTCCCGCGGGCCTGACTCAAGAGATCCTGTACGCGTCTTAGGGCGAGCATGTCCTTTTCGGCTAGGCCAACCTGCAATTTGACCCGATCTCCTGAGACATAGCTCGCACCTTCATTCACCGCAGCTTGCGGCCGAGTTTTTGCAACTTCTTTTTCAAGCTGTTTTTGGGTAAGTGTGGTGGCTTTTTCGAGCCACTCGGCTTTGTTCTGGGGAGTGAGGACCGAAGTAATTCTTCGGGCATTGGAGAGAGTCATGGCACCACTCGCGATCAACGTTTTGAGTTCGGGTACTTGGCGTGCCTTGCGCGAAACAGTGATGAGAAGGTAAGCCATGCTTTCTGAGAGTCCTAGTTCACGAACGACGTAGAGAAACAGGCTGGAATGTCCGTGCTTGAGATAGACGCGGTGACGATCGAGCTGATCGAGAATATCCAAGAGTTCGGATTCGGCCTTTTTGTAACGCGAACTGATTTCCAAGGCGCGGCTGTGGATTTGCTGGGAGAGTGTGGAGGACATAGGCTGACCCTTTCATGAAAAAGTTTTTATGGGGTATTCATGAAAGTGCGCGGTAAAGGTAATTGAATAAAACGGTGTATCGAAAAGTCGCACTTTATACTGGAAAAGTAGGTCATTTATGTCACAAACCTTACCTCTTCGCAATATTAATTTTGAAAAATCCTCTCACCAGTGTTTCAATCAATGCATGCGTTTTTCTTCCCTAGATGATCAGAATCAAGAGTGTGCCGCCGTATCTGTCGAAGACTTCGGGAGTGTTTTTTTTGCTCAATATTCATCGACACAAAGAGCGAACGGTTTCCCTGCAAACCTGGGTTGATCCCAACGAAGATGCGCTCATTGCGCTCAAAGGATTCCTAAATGAACCCACCCTCACGCATGGGCCAGAATGTGTCCAAATAACTCACCTCAAAGACCAACCCGCCGCCTTGATTATCGCGCAAATTGAGCCCGCAACCGGGTGGTCGCGAATCACCTACATGGGGATCATGCCTGAGTTTCGAGGCCAAGGATTAGGCAAATGGGTTCATCGTCACGGATTCAAAATGATGCGTGAGCAAGGGGGCTCACTTTATCATGGGGGAGCGGTCTCCAGCAATGAGGGGATGATTCGGCTTTTCCAGAATCACGGATGCAAGGAGTACCGCCGAATGCAGGAGTGGGCATTTAAAATGTAATCATGCGCAGGGTCATAAACTAAGTCGTTTTCGAACGACTAAAATGGGTGTAAATTGCATTACAAATAAGGAGCCCACAATGGCGAACTTCATCGAAACGTATCAGGCCCATGAAACCGAGAGAAAAGCGCAAGGCATCCCTGCCAAGGCACTGGATCCCGCGCAGACCAAAGACCTTTGCGAGCTTTTGAAAAATCCACCTAAGGGCCCAGAGAATAACGACGAGTTTCTCCTAAAACTTTTAAAAGACCGCGTTTCTCCGGGTGTGGATCCCGCCGCTGAAGTTAAAGCTGATTTTCTGGCGGGTATCACCCGTGGCGAAATCCAATCTCCGCTGCTCACTAAGCTCGAAGCCGTAAAAGTTCTCGGCACGATGCTGGGCGGCTATAATGTAACCCCGCTGGTTCAGGCACTCAAAAATCCAGAGCTTGCCGAAGAAGCCGCAAAAGCGCTCTCAACCACCATCTTGGTTTACGATTCATTTGACGAAGTGCTCGAACTTTCGAAAACCAACGCTACCGCAAAAAAAGTGATGCAAGCCTGGGCTGATGCCCTCTGGTTCACGAACAAGCCGGGCGTTCCAAAAACTCTCAAACTCAAAGTGTTCAAGGTCGACGGAGAAATCAACACCGATGACTTCTCTCCCGCAGGTGATGCGTTTAGCCGTCCCGACATCCCACTTCATGCGCTAGCCATGGGAAAAACAAAGTTCCCTGACGGGCTTGCGACGATTGCGAAGTTCCGCGCTGAAGGTCACACGGTTGCTTTTGTAGGGGATGTCGTAGGCACGGGATCTTCGCGCAAATCGGCGTGCAATAGCGTGCTTTGGGCGATTGGCCAGGATATTCCATGCATCCCGAATAAGCGTCGTAATGGCGTTATTATCGGGGGCGTGATCGCACCGATTTTTTTCAATACGGCTCAGGACTCCGGTGCGCTTCCGATTAAGACGGATGTCTCCAAAATGAAAACCGGTGACACGATCATTGTCGATTCAGAAAAAGGCGAAGTTCGGACCGAAGCGGGGCAGGTACTCTCGACCTTCAAGCTTGCGCCAAACACTTTAGCCGATGAGTTTCGCGCCGGCGGACGTATCAATCTCATTATTGGACGCGCGCTTACGGATCGCGCACGCAAGGCGATGGGACTTAAGCCTACTGAACTGTTTATTGCGCCTGTGAATCCGCAACCGAAACCGAACCAAGGTTACTCGCTTGGACAAAAAATGGTGGGCAAAGCGTGTGGACTCCCCGGCGTTCTGCCGGGCACAGCCTGCGAACCCAAGATGACGACCGTGGGATCTCAAGACACGACGGGCCCCATGACGGCCGACGAACTCAAAGAACTCGCTTGTCTTAAGTTTCAGGCGCCACTTTTCATGCAATCGTTTTGTCATACGGCGGCCTACCCAAAAGCTTCGGACGTTTCGATGCACAAATCTCTCCCCACTTTCATGCACAATCGTACGGGTGTTGCGCTCAAGCCAGGCGACGGCGTGATTCATTCTTGGCTCAATCGACTGCTGACCCCAGATACTTTGGGAACGGGGGGGGATTCGCACACGCGTTTCCCAATCGGAATGTCATTCCCGGCGGGCTCTGGCCTCGTGGCGTTTGCGGGCGCACTGGGATTTATGCCGCTGGATATGCCCGAGTCCGTGCTGGTTAGGTTCAAAGGCAAATTAAATATGGGCATCACGCTCAGGGACGTTGTGAATGCGATCCCTTATTGGGCCATTAAGCAGGGCTTACTCACGGTGCCTAAGAAGGGTAAGAAGAACATTTTCAATGGCCGAATCCTCGAGATGGAAGGCCTGCCCGAGCTCTCCGTTGAGCAAGCGTTTGAACTCACTGACGCAGCAGCGGAGCGAAGCGCGGCCGCTGCGTGTATCAAGCTGTCTGAAAAAACAGTGGGGGATTATCTCAGATCCAACGCTGCTTTGATGAAGAAGATGATCAATGATGGATATCAAGACGCCAACACGCTGAAAAAACGCATTGCCGAAGTCGAAGCATGGCTCAAGAAACCTGAGTTGCTCACAGCCGATGCCAGTGCTGAATACGCGGCCGTGATCGAGATTGATCTTGCCGAAATCACCGAACCGATCCTGGCTTGCCCAAATGATCCAGACGATGTGAAGCTTCTCTCTGATGTGGCGGGCACGCCGGTGAGTGATGTGTTCTTGGGTTCATGCATGACCAACATCGGGCACTTTCGCGCTGCGGGAACGATCTGGAAAGGGCAGAAATTTAATTCCACCGTTCGAACCTGGATTTGCCCTCCAACTCGTATGGATCAGGAACAATTAAAAGACGAAGCGATGTTCTCGGTGTTTAGTTCAATCGGGGCGCGCATTGAAGTCGCGGGTTGCTCACTTTGTATGGGCAATCAGGCGCGAGTTCCAGAGGGTGCGACAGTGTACTCGACGTCTACCCGAAACTTTGATGATCGAATGGGCAATGGCGCGAAAGTATTCTTGGGTTCAGCAGAGCTGGGTGCGGTGATTGCGACCACCGGAAAAATTCCAACGAAAGAAGAGTACTTGTCGATCTATCGCGAGAAGATCCAGCCCAATGAAGCTAAGATCTACAAGTACCTTCAATTCGATGAGATGCCGGGTTATCGGACCTAAGCCTTCTACTTCGATATCGTTGTTGGAAAGTCCGCTGAACTAAACGTAATGTCCGCTGCGGTTAACGGTGCAGCCGTCGTAAAGTAAGACTTGAAAGCGTCGAGGTTAGTGATGTCGGCAGCGGTCATTCCTAAGAAGGCGGGAATTTGATCCGTTGCCCAGCCGTTATAGGTTCCAGGAGTCGTGGCACTTGTCATGAAAGCCTCGATGATATCGCTTTGAGCGGAGCAAGCAGTGTCTGCCACTTTCGCAGGGGATGCGGCATTGCTTAGGCACATCTGAGAATATTCGCCCGCATAGGCACCGAACGAAAGGCGAGCGGAGAAGTTACCCGAGACATAAGCGCCGGCCGTATCGAGGCCGCCAATGCCGATTCCAGTTATTGTGCCATTGAGAGGAATAGGGCCGCTTTGTCCACCAGCGTTTTTAACAACAAAACGATGCGTGATGGGATTAATCAAAAGCAAAGTGGTCATAACGGTCGTAGCCCCAGTTCCGCCGCTTGTGAGGTGCACGGCGGTGATCTCGGGTTCGCCTGCGCTATTTTTTCGGACATAGGCCTGATAGATGGTCTTGTTGGTGCCGTTGCTGGAGGTATCCATGACCGTCGCAGAATAGGTTAAGCCGTCTACGACTTTACTATAGAGATATTGTGAACCCGATTCTGTTCCCGTTCCGGCACACACGCAATCGACGGTCGAGCCAAAACTAAAGAGGAAGGGGTAGCTGCCCGCGGGAGTGTAGGTTGGCGTGTGTGCCGTGAGTTCAGATCCGCCTGCGCAAGTTGCATAGCCCTTATCCCCATTGTACGCGTCAAGTAACTTCATCGCCGCGACATCTACTGCGCCGTTGAGGGTGCCCGTCCCGAGCCCGTTTCCGAAAAAGCTTTGAATGGATGAGGCTGCCATGGGATTTAAGATGTCCGCAAGAGCGCGCATTATATTCGTGTTTCCGATGTGTCCTGCGGCACC
>CAIRTR010000058.1 GCA_903881565.1 Oligoflexia bacterium
GAGCTTAGGCAGTTGATCCTATGGGGTTTTCTATTAATCCATCCACACAGTGAGGGGGCAGTTTCTAGGCAAAAGGTAAATCAAGAGTGACCAGGCTTTCGTCACAGCTCGCTGAAGCCACGGCTTGGGTGGTGGACTTTTTGTGACAGTTTGAAGCCGTTGCCAGGGTGAGTGCCAACACGGATATTAATGCGAGGTTCGATTCAATGAGTCTTCGGAGTTCGATCATGCCGTTTTTAGTTTAACCTAGATTTTAGCAAAGGCAAAATGCCTTAGGCTGTAAATGTAATTTTCCCAATGACGAAGAACTAAAGTGCGAGTGTTTTTACCTGTTCTTGGATCTTATTAAGGAGGTCCGAGAAGACCGCATCACTATTCGCTCTCGTCAATTCCTTCGCTAGAAGGACTTCTTGCTGATCCGCCAAAACGGATTCCGATGACTCCTGCGATTTTTCGCTCTTCAAGTTTTAGAGAGGAAAAGGCATCTGCTTCAACAAAGATCGCGGCACCTTTGGATTTGAAGGGAAACAGCCAACCCAGGTCGCCATGAAAACCAAGACTAGAGTTTAGGTTTGAATTCCCTGAAGTTTTCGTTTGATCCAATTCAATTGAAGGACCCAGCGAGAAGTAGCTGCGTCCGAGGTTTAGGCGCATGGCCGGCATGATGATAAGAAGTGAATAGGCAGTGGTCTCTTTAAGGGTGTCATCCACGACCGAATAATACCAGTTGGAGGCTCCCAAATTGACGCTAAAGTGCGGAGAGATATCCCAAGAGGCGCCGCCCCTCCATCCCATAGAAGAATAATGTTCAGAGAGGAGTCGATTGTAGCCTCCGCCCAGGTCCAATGAAAAAGCAATGGCGGGTGAACTGGAGGAGAGTGCCAGAACCAAAAGAAGATTGAGGATAATTGGGCGGTATTTTCGCATGGACTTTGAATTGAGTCTAAGTGAAGGTGCGAAGTTTGTCACGTAACAGGTCCCTGTATCTCGTCGTAGGGTATATTCTAGGCTCAGAGAGATAGATACTGGCTGTGTCAAACGATCGCTGCTGCCGCGCATATCAGCCGCCATGCAGGAGATATTTTTGCGTTTGAGCCAGCCGAGTGGGAGGTTTCAGCAGGCCCAGTGAGCTCTTGGTAAATGCGTTTGCCTGCCAATGATTCTCGAATGGCCTTGCGGCTCGTAAAGCGAACGGATCCTGTGAGAATGAATTGGTCGGGTCGTTTGTTTGTCCTCACATGCGTACTGACCCAATTCGTGGTCGTGAACAGGCAGAGGCCCTTTTTCGCTTTGATTCTCTTATCCGTATACTTGAAACCCTTCGCGCTTTGCCGCTCCGTTTAGTTTTTCATCGAGGCAAAGAAAAACGGCACGAGAAGGGTCATCAGTACCTAGCCGCGCAGATGCTAGCTGGATGGCGTCTCCGGGTCTGAGTCCGTAGATTTTTTGCAGATGAAGCGCGGTGTCGAGCGCATTCTGATCAAGCGGAACCAAAAATGCCCTCTTTCTAAAATCGACCCCAAAAAGTCGAGCACGATCTACTTCTCTCAGGTTCAATGTTCGTTCTGAGAGTCGCCGCTGAATAGCGGATTCAAATTCGAGCGGGGTGATGATCGAAGTGTAGGCAGTTGAACTGACCTGTTTTTCGACAAGAGTTCGAAGTTTTGCACTTTGTTTTTCTGTGATCACAAATGCAAAAAGGACTGAAGTATCCCAGTAGAGCATTACTCTTCGTCCCGGATCTTTCTCGTCAATGTGGCAGCATCCTCACCTTTGGTTTTTGGTTTAATGGGAGGATGCTCTTTCATAAAATCAGCCCAGTTAATTGGAGACACACTCCTTGTAAGGGCGGGCCCGATTTTAGCGATCTCTTTGCCGTGAGACGTCACCATCACTTGCTCGCCATTTTCGGCAATCTTCAAATACTGAGAGAGTTCAGCTTTCAATGTTGCTACATTAACCTTAACCATAACTCATTATGGTCATACTTATAGTCACATGTCAGGGTGAAATCGATAATAGCCCTGTAACGCCCGACTGCCGCACGGGGATATCGAATCGAGCGCTTAGGCAGCTGAGTTTTGGCTTTTTACGTGTTTCTTGTTGCAGGGTGAGCTCGATCACGAAGGCCTTTGGCCTAGAATCACCGAATATGAGGCTAAAGCCGCGGCGTTTCGTTTTGAGTTTGGTCTGGATAGCTGCCCACGGAGCCGGGCCTCATTGTCGTTCGAGGCGCCAGGCAGTACGGCAAGAGTACCTGGCTTGATTTGTCCTTGCGGGATTCGATCGTGAGCTTTGGGAAGGGCAGTGGATTCTACTTGAATGGGGACGACATCCCCACTGCGGATGATCTGGAGCAAAGGCTTCTTGAGGTAGAGGATATATCGAGAGACTCTCGGATCTTTTGAGTATTCTCCCTGCTTGGCAATGGGATTCTGGTCGCAAATTGCTCATGGCTCAAAAGCCATGTAAGTTTAATTTCATTAATCTCGCGGTCGCTGTTGCCTTTCATCCTAATGCCCTTCGCATGATTGATGACTTTCAAGGATTAGAGCCTGGGCAGCGCGGGGCCTGGACCGAATGGCTGGTGGCTCAAGAAATTTTTCGAAGGACTGCCTTGAGTGGTCATGACCCTGAGCGCACAGGATTTTGGAAATCCAAAGAACATGAGATTGATTTTGTCATAGCTGACGGGAGTTTGTAAAACGCCCTTTGAGACAGACCATGTGCGAGGAATTACGGCAGGGGAGTTTTTGTTACAAGGATGGAGCTGAAGCGATTGCTGCCAGGCAGGGGTTTGATATATTTGAAGTGATTCTGGGTCTGTAAACATTGTTGAGTCCCTTCTGACAATAGGTTGACTTAATCAACCTATTGGGGCATAATGATTTTAGATGGGCATCGAGGTGAAGAAAGCAATTCAGGAACTAGATCGCGCACTTCAGCAGGAAAAGTGCGCGATGGAGATTTTCATTTGCGGTGGAGCCGCCCTGGCCCTTCTTGGTATAAGCAGTCGAGAGACTGGGGATGTAGATCTTATTGCCAAGGTCTTGGAGCCTGCTCTTGTTCGCGCCGCAAATCGGGTTGCAAAGAAGCTCGATTATCCTGAGACTTGGCTAAACAACAAAGTTAATCCCATTATTGAGCGGCTCCCGTTAAATTGGCAGAGGACGGCGACCCTCGTTTTTCATGGAAAATGTCTGACGGTGTATTCGCTGAGTAGGCAAAACCTTATCAACTCAAAACTTCATGCGTGTGTTGAGCGACGCTCGTCGGATTATCTTGATCTGATCGCACTTGCGCCACGGTTGTCGGAGTTGGAAAAGGCTCGCGCTTATTGTCACAAACAGCATTCAGCCAACCGTACAAAAGGCGAATCTAACGCCACTTACCGCATCTGGGTCAACGGTTTCATCAATCTTTTGAAAAAGGAATTGGGGCTATGACGACAGCGAAAAGCCCCAGCCTATTAGCCGACCTTCGTTCAATCGGGATTTTCTTTTCCGAGAAACCGAGCCGAAACGCAAATCCTGAAGAGACGCTTATTGCGAGTCTTGAAGTTTTAGCGCAGGATTCGAAGCTCATTTTCCTTGTGGCAAATTGGTTGAGTATCTACGCTGAGTTAATTCACACTGAACGGCTTTTGTTTCTTCTTAAGTCTCGCGAGCTTCCTCAGTGTTCGGTCATGTTGCTGGGTGGTTTGTGTCGACATGCTTCCAGAGATTCAAAGAAGTTGGAGTTGGTTTGTAAGACGATTAAGAAGCGCTTTAGAACGATCCAAAAAGTGCCAGTCGCAGAATATATTGAACTCCCAGTTAAGCTTGGGCAATGCCCTGCAAATCCGGATTTTTTGGAATTTGGAATCACAGTTCCCCCCATCGAGCAAATGCGGGACAAGATTCTTCCGATCGCTTTGACGGCCAAGCGGAACTTGCACATTCGAATGCGTGTGTTGTTTGGCGCCTCGTGGCGTGCCGAAATCGCCGCCTATTTTCTTCTTCACGGAGAGTTTACTTATTACCGGCTTCGAAAAGATCTGGGCTGCACTAATGAGACAGCCTTGCGAATAGGCAAACAGCTTCGGTTGATTCAGGCTTCGGGAAGGCCGCTTTGGTGAAGTGAGCAATTTCTAGCGTTGCCACAGTTGATGTTAGGGGGTAGAATTGGACTTGGTATGACAAACACTTTGCTTCTTGATCAAGATCCTGTTCTCGCTGAAATTGTGAGGCGCCTGGTGCAGGAATTTAGTCCTGCACGAATTTTTTTGTTTGGGTCACGCGCCCGTGGGGATGCGGGTCCGGATAGTGATTATGATGTTATGGTTGTTGTCACGGGTCCTTCTGGACCACGATATAAACTCGCTCAAAGTGCCCAGCGAGTTCTTTGGGGTATTTCAATTGGAGCTGATGTCTTGTTTTTGTCGCTGAGCGAATTTGATGAAGGGTCTACTGTCAAATGTTCCCTTCCGGCTACTGTGTTGAGGGAAGGAAAAGAACTGTATGCTGCCTAAGTCAAAGGCGAAGGAAGTGTTAAGTTGGCTTGTAAAGGCCGAACCTAATGATTTTCGCTACCTCCCCAAAGATTAAAGCAATGGGTAGGCACGCACCTTTGCGTATCTTCCGGGCATTATTGCCTCTTTCATTGGCCGCTGCGCTTGTTTGATGAGTCTAAAAGCCAGAGCAAACCACCCACCTTGACTAATATTAAATATCATGTAATATCGGATATTAGTTATGCGCCGAATCTTTTTTCAGACCCATATCTTTTCAAAGAAAATCGATTCTCGTGGTGGTCAGGGACTATTACTAAGAATTGAGGAAGAGATTTTGAAGAATCCTGAGGTCGGCGCAACAGTCGCCGGAACAGGAGGGGTTCGAAAACTCAGGATTGAAGACCCTGAGCGGCAAAAAGGAAAACGAGGCAGATGACCTATCCTCTGTGAGAAAGAAGTTGATCGCACAAATCGTGGCCTCGATCAAATCCGAGGGCTAGTTTGAATTTGGTGTGAAAGGAATTGAGTATGGCAAAGAAAACGGTTGAACAAGAACTTATAGACGGACTTCACGAAGTGTTGGACCACAAGCGCGGAAAAAAGAAGATGCGCGGTCGCCTTCGAGAGCTTCCACCCCCAGCACCGGAGTGGAGCGCTAAGAAGATTAAACAGTTTCGGGAGCAGACCCTCGATATGAGTCAGACAGAGTTTGCCGCACTCTTGAATGTCAAGGCACCAACCGTGCGAGCCTGGGAGCAAGGCCACAATGTGCCATCAGGCGCCGCAGCTCGCTTGCTTGAAGCTTTCGAAAAAGACCCTTTGTTAGTGCAGAAGCTAATTGCATGAATTTACCCCTTGATTCGGACCGATCACCGAGAATACTCGGCTGTGAATCCCGGCGGCGAGTTTGAGCTGCGGAGCTTTGGCCCTATTGAATGTGTTATGGATGTGTTGTACCAGGGTAATGATATTATTGATTATTTTATAGTTTGCGGCGTTCATGTGTTGTTTCCCCAAATCGTCGCTCGCCTTCTCATGAAGTTAGTTTGGGTGCCCAGTATGGAAGGTAATGCATGTCGCGAGGAGACGCCTTTGGGTTCGCAAGGCGAATCCGCTGAGCCTCGACAGCTTCTGTAAGTAGACGCGTCACCTTCGTTGAATGTCGTTCGTCGAAATGAAAGCGTTCTCGGATCGAAGTATTAGTTGTCTTCCTGCTAGCAACAAAATTTAAACTCGCGTGTTGATATACGGCTTCGATGCGTTCGTCTTTTTCCATCTCGTTGAACTCTTTAGGCGCAAAGAGGCTGACACGAAAAAAATCAGAGCTCGGCGTGAATTTGAGCGGAGGCAGACCATGCAGCTCCATCGCGGCAACCGCTTTGTCGATTCCGGTCCCTTCTTCTTCGCAAAACTTTAGCTTTCGCATGAGGTCAGGGGTGATCGATTAATCGGTCCACTCGAATATTCGGCAAGAGGGTGCCAGGGTTCCTGGTTGTGCCATTTGCGCGAATAAAACTGTGTTCCAGCGAAACCCCGCGTTTATGAACCGGCTTTTCTAACGATTCTGGAATATGCACCCCAAGTGAAGTGGGTGATAGTGATCTGCTGCGCCAACTTGTACAATTGTCAGGATTTTGGCGGATTTTCGTCAAAGCTTCTATTGGTGCAAAGCTTTATGAAGTAATGTATATTTACCTTAATTGGTAAGACCTCACGTTGGGGGCGCACTTGATATGCCGACAATTATCACTGATAAATGGATTCCGTCTTTTTTTCTATGCCAATGAGCGCAATGAGCCAGCGCATGTTCACGTCGATTACCATGGAGCACAAGCCAAGTTTTGGATTGAACCTGTCAGTTTGGTAAGGAACCTAGGAATGACTGCGAGTGAATTGGGTAAGGCCGAGGATTTGGTCGTTAAAGTTGACTTCACCGCTGACTCCCTTTGTCTTCACTTAGCCGATGGGCGTGAGATCCGTGTCCCATTGGCATTTTATCCGAGACTTAAGAATGCAACAAAAGCGCAGCGTGAAAACTATCAGGTTTGTGGAATGGGCACGGGCATCCACTGGCCCGACGTTGATGAGGACTTAAGTGTTGAAGGGATTGTTGCGGGTCGTCCGGCGCGGTTTTGAGGAACGAATAGCGGTGCTGTGGAATTTTCGCCGAGGGCACCCCGCTGAGATTGGCGGGATTCTAATTTAGCGTAAAAAGTAGTTTCCGCTCAGGCATGACTTGTTCCCGATAATTCTCAGAAGGGTCTTTAGCTCTTAATAAGGTCTACTTTGATGGAAAAGTCGCTTTCACTTAAAGTGTTTGCAAAAGCGCTTCGCATTAATGAGCGAAAAAGCAGGCCTGTTTGAAAA
>CAIRTR010000059.1 GCA_903881565.1 Oligoflexia bacterium
GCCTTAAGATTATTTACGCCAGTATGCCCCGACTTCCCCAAATAAGCTCCGATGGGATCATTCAAGTCGCCCGTAAACAACGCGCGAACCCCTGAATGAGTCAGAAGTAAAATGAGACTCATACCATTAATATCAGTTTTCCCAACCGGAGTACTGACCCCATCAAAGGCATAGAGTGCCTCAAAACGACTGCCGTCCTTATCGTAAAACACATCCCCCGGCTTAACGGAGTGGACGACTAAATGGCGCGCCCTCAACTCCTCAACCAGCGCCAACACATCCTGATAATCGCAACCCCAGGATGTGTAATAAAAACCTTATCAATCTGCCGAAGCCCCTTTAACTGTAGAAAAGGCAGGAGCAACCGCCCACCCATGCCGGGCAGATTAAAAAAATTTATACCGCAATATCCAAAGCGTCCCAATTGCATTCCGGCTGAAGCGTTTCACGCTTTTGCCCCTTCTTGCGAGTTTTGCGAAGTTCGATAACTCCGAACTCAGCAAGCTCACGAACGTCACGTTGCACATTTGCCACCGCTCGATGCAATAATTTTGCGAGCTCATAGATTGAGGTAGGCTTTTTATCTTTAATCGTTTGATAAATTCGCAACCGCTCGGGACTAACAATTTTGTTCAGCCACGAAATATCTGGGAAATTAATAACGATATCATATTCTGAATCAGTTACTTTCTCCCCCCGCTGAACGCGCTTAAAATCCGCAATAGTATCCCGCTTAAACGTTTCCGAAGGTGTTTCACCTGGCCGATTTACTTTAATCTTAAATTTGCGCACCCTCATAAAACACCTCCCAATTTTCGAATCTCAAAATAAAAATCGTCCATGAGCTGATCCAGACTTTTGAACTGATAATACTTTTCCTCATCATCAACATGACAATGGTCAATCTTTCCATGATGATTATCAAAAAGCACCCTGCATTCTCCGCCTTGAATCCAAGCTAGCCTGTACTTGAATCCATGGGGGCGCCACTTATCAGGCTTTATAGCGTCAATAGCCCTTTCAACGAAACTTCCATCGGTCAAATATTGCCGCTCAAATTTCGGACTCATGCCCGCGCACCCCTCATTAATATGAATCATACCAAGAAGCATATTCGACTTGCAAGAGAACTTCTCAACAAAGCGATTTCAACTCATCATTACCTGACCAAATCCTTGCGCCTATTGCGCCGCCACCGACCAGTTTAATCAGCAATCACAACGGCCAGCGCGCCAATAAGCTTATTAGGCCACAAACGAAACCATGCTTCAATTGTTGGTAAAAAAGGGTGTTTTTTCGGCTTCAGCAAAAGCCGGTCGTGGCGCTAGTTACAAATTAAACCCGCCATAAACCCGCCATAAACCCGCCAAACCCGCCAGCCCCCTCACTCCCTCTCCCCCTTCACCTCATACCGGCCCGCCCCAATCGTCACCGTCACATGCCCATGAATCCCATTCACATACGTCTTAATTTTCCTGGACTCAAAATACTCTCTCGCCCGCTTGCACCGATCGCTCAACCACAACCCACTAGGCGCAGGCACCAATGCCACGCGAGCGCCAACGGAATCAAAAAAATCATTAGACGCCAGCGGATCCGCCCCATGGTGCGGCACTTTCAAAATGTCGGCCTTAAGATTATTTACGCCATTATGCCCCGACTTCCCCAAATAGGCTCCGAGGGGATCATTCAAGTCGCCTGTAAACAACGCCCGGACCCCAGAATGTGTCAGAAGCAAAATGAGACTCATCCCATTGATGTCGGTTTTCCCAACAGGAGTACTGACCCCATCAAAGGCATAGAGTGCCCACTCATGCTGGTATCAACTAGCCCTTACCCCAGCGTGCGTTTCTCATCTTTAAGCAGCCGATCTGGAAGAAAAACAAAACAATTCGGGTGCACAAGTTTTTCCACACAATAGGCCATGTCACGATCGGAAGTGATAATGATCTGAAACCGAGAGTTCAAAAATAGTTCCAAAATCATTGCGTCCACGGAACCAATGCCAAATTTTCCGATCAGTTTTGTTGCCTTTTCCCAGCTAAAATGATCCACGAGTTCCGCATTTTCTTCACCGGCCCGGAGGCCAAGGAAATTCAATCCTAGCTGATCGACGACATCATCCCACACCGACTCGATCTTTCCTTGTAGATAGTTCTCACAAAAAAGCTCCCAGCTATCTTTGCCACCGTACTCATATCGGGCAAAGAGCGCTCGAAAATCTTTAATTTCCTTTTCCGAAAGTTTGAACCCCGTACCCTTTTCATGCCCATTTCGATAACGAGTTCGCAATGACTTGAGCTTCAGAATAACGGCTGGATCGAGTAACTCTTCGCGATCCCTCAAGAGATCAATCAGGCATTCAGGAATCAATACGCGGCGATGAAGCTCAAGATATTCTGAGCGGATGTTGAAGTTTGAGTAAACGGGATGGTCGTATCCACGAGGCAGCCCCTGCGCGCATCCGGATGGGCTACGAGGAACGATGCTAGTTCACTGAATCCCTTCTTCACCCCAACCGCCCCTTCAAAGCCCGAGATCAGGTTCTTGTTTACGCTTAGGTGCGGCAATTTTCTTTTGAGGTTCTTCTCCAGTCTTTTCAGGAGCCCTCTCTGAGCGCTTTTTCAGCGATTCCACAAGCTCAGCCGAAGCGGGCTGGTTTCTCATTTTATTATTCATCTGCCTCAGTTTCGCAACCGCATCTTTTTGGGGAAACTTTATCTCTTGTTTTGCCATAGAAAAACTCCTACCTTGGACTTACTATAACATGGTCTCGCTTTCCAGTAACATATCGAAACCAATGAGATTTTATGCTTATCGCTAAAACCCACCC
>CAIRTR010000060.1 GCA_903881565.1 Oligoflexia bacterium
CACCGGCAAGATCACCTCCGAAGCCCTACTCGAAGGCCTCGATACGCAGCGGTTTCGCCCCCTCAAGCTCGGGCGATTGCTCCGTGACCTGGGTCACCTCTCTCAAGTGGAGTTGAACCGGCAGCTTCATGTTTTTAAACTCGGCGCAGGGTCAATGAAGGAATTGTCCGCTAAGGCCTTGGGGAGTGAATTGAAGGCCAAAGTGACAGCGGGACTCCTCCCAAATGAGATCATGATTTGGGCCAACAGCAAGGGTTGGGTACTTTTTGGCGAATCTGGCGAAGCGAATGGGACGGATGGAGCCGTTGAGTTTTTGGGGGAATCGTACCAAGACGAATTACTCGAACAGGCTGAAGCTCGCTTCAAGAAGGCTTCAACCCTCATTATTGTAGGCGCAGACGCTCTCAATCACGTTCGGCATCTGGCGGGCCTCACAAAGCCGGAATCGCCGGGATCGCGGGATTCGGGGGAATCACACCTAAGAGTCGAAAGCAAAGCGACAGATGAGCAAAAGATTGGGGCATCAGATCCCTATACCTCTCTTTTCCGGGATACGATCCTGGCCGCTCGAAAACTTGGTGCGAGCGACATCCATATTCAGCCGTCGCGCGACGGCTTAGACATTCGTTTTCGTGTTAATGGTGACATGAGCACCTGGAAAACGTTGTCACTTGAGCATCGCAGGTCGTTTATCAATGAAGTAAAACGACTCACAAATCTTTCGATTGCGATTAGTGGTCGCGCCCAAGACGGGCGCACGTCGTTTAAATCCTGGCAACTGGACCTGCGGGCAAGCCTTCTCCCGTCACAATATGGCGAGAAAATAGTATTACGCCTTCTCGATCTTACCAGAAATTTCGATCTCTCAAGCCTTGGGTTTGATCCCGAAACTCACAATGATCTCCTGCAAGCTCTTCAATCTAAGAACGGGGTTATCATTATTTCGGGGCCTACCGGGAGTGGCAAAACTACAACGCTCTACACGCTCTTGTGCGCGTTGGATCGCTCGACGAGAAACATCATCACCTTAGAGGACCCGATTGAATACGGGATCGAAGGACTCACCCAAGTTCAAGTCAGTCCGAAACTGACTTTTGCCGAAGCACTCCGATCCGTGCTCCGACAAGACCCTGACGTAATCTTGGTCGGAGAAATCCGCGACGCAGAGACCGCCGATCTTTGTATTAAAGCGGCTTCAACCGGGCATCTCGTTTTGTCCACCTTGCACGCAAACGGCGCCGCTGAAGTGGTGGGAAGACTCATCAACCTGGGCATTGACCCCTATATGCTCAAATCGGTTCTGAGATTCACCTCGGCGCAACGGCTCGTTAAACGCCTCTGTCCGTCGTGCTCCGTCCCTGGGGCTAGCGACGCAGGCAAGCTCTTTGAAAAAGATTCAGGCTTGAAGCTCCGCGCTGGCGCTGGAATAGATTATCGCAAGCGCGAGCCAAAGGGTTGCCCACAATGCCTGGCGGGAATCAAGGGACGCGTGCCCGTGCTTGAATACATGCGTGCGCAACAAATCAAATCCTATCTTGAATCCTTCCTTGAAGCACCACAAACTGTGCAGCCGCAGCTCACCGTATCGCTCCAAGAAGCTTGTTTGAGAAGGGCGGAGAAAGGAGAGGTCGATTATAATGACGTTTTTGAAATTGAATAAAGCCGGCGATTTATCACTCCAACAAAAGAAGGAACCATATGTCAAAAATAGAATTTGCGAAACGACTGGCCCAAAATGCAAATCTCCAGCGAACGATAATGCAGTATTGGATACTCACAGATGTAATAGGACAAATCCGGCCGCCACTAGACGAGCTAACGGAACAGATCGCGAAGCTCATCAACGCAACAGTGTTGCTAATCGAACAAATCGACATCACAACCGAAGACTTCCGGGAAATGTCCAGAATGAGTCGAAGCCTCACCAAAGACACGGAAGCTTCGGTACCTCAGTTGAAGCAGACTTCAATAGCAATAGAACCAGCTACGCATTCTCAACCCCCTACGTAAAACTGCACATTTTGGCCCCTATACTTGCCATTCTTTATGTTGCATCAATTTTGGTCGCTCGCGCTGACGATTTCCAATTTTTCAACGAGAAAATCGATTTTTGGAACGAGTCGCGGCGAAAGACTAAAACGCAGGTTAAAGCTTCACCGCAAGTTCCTGTGACAATCGAACGCCAAACATCAACGAACGGAGGTATTGATGCCAGTGGCG
>CAIRTR010000061.1 GCA_903881565.1 Oligoflexia bacterium
CCCCGTTAGTCCCGCCATTTTATAATCGGTGATCACGACATCCGGCTTTTCCTTTTTAAACTTTTCGAGGCCCTCTTCGCCGCTCGCCGCTGATAGAACTTCAAATCCCTCTTTGCCGATAAACGTCGTTAAGTAGCTCAGCGCGGCCCCATCATCCTCAATAACCAAAACCTTAATCTTATCCATCTTAAACTATCCTTTCTGCAACCGCAGGTAACGTAATCGTAAAGGTACTCCCCTCACCTAGCTTCGTTACAACGGCAAGTTGTCCATTGTGATTCTCCACTATCTTTTTTGAGATCGAAAGCCCGAGCCCCGTCCCTTTACCCGGCGCCTTTGTCGTAAAAAAGGGCTCAAAGATTCGCGCAAGAACCAAATCAGGGATCCCGCCTGCGTTATCAGATATTTGGATTGCCACGGATTGGTTCACCTTATGGGTCTTGATCTCAATTTTTCCGTCCTTGCGCGCGTTCCCTTCGATTGCATCCTTGGCGTTTGCAATGAGGTTGATCACCACCTGTTCAAGTTGAATAGCGTCAAGCATCGAAAACGGAAGATCACTTCCCAGGCTTCTCGTCAGTTCAATGTTGCGGTTGGTGAGCTGCTGGGTAAAGAATTTGCAGGCCTGTTCAATGACCTCGTTAATGTGATGTTTTTCCATGGCAAACTCCGCGCGCCGAGTAAAAAGCCGCATATGCTCAATAATCTCCGACATTCGCGTGATCTGCACCCGTACATCCGCTAGGCTACTTTTGAGCTCATCTTCTTTTAGCCTGTTCTTTTCGATATCTCTTTCCAAGCCCTGCGAGATGATCTGAATAATATTCAAAGGCTGCTTAAGCTCGTGCGAGATGCTGGCCGTGAGCTCCCCCAGGGCATTGAGCTTTTCTGATTGCACGAGATAAACGGTCGTTTCCTGCAGCTTTGCCGTCATCTTGTTAAATGAAGCCGCGGCAAAGCCAATCTCATCTTTTGCGCTGTCATCACATCTCAGGTTGTGTTCACCTTTTGCCACCGCCTCCATGGCTTGCACAAGACTTCGGGCTCTTAGAATGAGATCTTTGACAATCAAACGTAAAAAAAGAAAACCGACACCCGCCACGAGCGCCATACACAAAAGAACTCCGCCCAAAAGAAGGCCTTTTGCCCAACGTGAGGCCTCGCCCAGGGTCCGAGAAAAGCTGTTTTCGAGCTCAATGAGTCTGTCATTTAGTGCGTGAATCTGACTCAGGAGTAACGCTTCTTCTTTTTGGGCCTCGGCATTGAGATGCGTCTTGTGGGTCGTGCGATGGGCGTAAAGCCGACCCGCAAGGTTCTCAAGTTCGTCAAGGGCGAGATCTGCATCGGCCCAGATGTGGATCGCCTTATCGATGTAGCCAAATCTTCGAAACTGCCTAAACAGTCTAACCATGTCATCAAAATCTTCAGGCGCGTTCCCACCCACCACAAGGCCGGCAAAGGCCACTTTCATATCGGGCTCTGGCTTCTCCATCTCCAAACGAAACTTCTTAACTCCGTGAGGCCCTTTTACGAAATCCTGAAAGCGTCGATACCACTTTTCATCATGAGTCAAGGCATAGTTATCCAGCGAGTAGACGGCTTCTTTTTGGGCTTTAGCCCATTGTCCCTCCGCGCCCACATAAGCTCTCGTCGCGGATAGAACATTCATCCCCAAGGTGCTGAGAGCTGCCATCGCAAGCGTGCCCACCAAAAACGCGATGACGATCGAATACAGCTTTTTGTACAAAGGGAGGTTAGCCAGCCATTTTGTCATGGCTTATGTCCAGGAAACTTAAGCGTGAAATTTGAACCCTTGCCCAGTTCACTTTGAACCGTGATCATCCCTTTGGCGTTTTCGATAATGCCCAGGGTGACGGACATGCCTAACCCCGTGCCTTTGCCGACATCTTTGGTCGTAAAAAAGGGGTCAAAGATTCTTTGTACCGTTTCGGCGCTCATTCCACCGGCGTTGTCTTCATAAACAATCAGCACCCCGCCATCCTCATGGAGCGACGACGTCACGGTCACACTCTTTTTGCGATCATCCTTCACCGACCCAAACGCATCGCGCGAGTTCCCCATGAGATTTACAAAAACGCTCTCAAACTGTCCCGAATCACCCCAAACGTGAGGGATGCCGCTTGCCAGTTCAAAGGCCGCAGCAATATCCAGCTTTTCGTAGTCTCTTTTGACAAACAAAAACGAATTATTGATCACTTCATTGATGTCGATTGCCCGCCCCTCAGACGCGCCTGACTGCCGAGAGTAGGCCAACATGTGCTTAACAATCGTCTGCATGCGCGCTGAGGACTTGCCGATCATCTCCACAAACCTTGTCATCTCCTCGACCTTCGGCTGATCAAAAGGCGGCACCTTTAGGAGACTTAAAACTTCTTCTACATAAGCCACGACCACCGCCAGCGGATTATTTAATTCATGCGCAATGCCGGCGGCCAACGTCCCCACCGATGCGAGTTTTGCGGATTGAAAGAGCTGGGACTGCAACTGCTTGCGGTCCCGCTCCATCGACTGCAGATCCAGCAAACGCCTAATTGATATCGCAAGTTCTTCATATTCAACGGGCTTGCTGAGATAATCAAAGGCCCCGATTCTCAAGGCCTCAATGGTCGACTCCATGTCTCCATGTCCGGTAAGTAAGATGACCCCCGCGCCGGGAGATTTTTCCTTGATTCTGCGGAGGACTTCAATGCCATCCATGTGGGGCATTTTAATGTCGGATACCACGACATCTGGCGAGTTCTTTTCAAAGCTCTCAAGACCTAGACGACCATCTTCTGCCGTGATGACTTCATAGCCATCCAAGTCCAACAGTTTAGAGATCCGCTCGCGAATAATCTCCTCGTCATCAATCAAAAGTATTTTGTAAGGCTGCATCAGATTATGGCACCTTTTGTTTCACTCTTTGTTTCACTTTTTAATGACACCGGCAGTTTGACAAGAATCGTCGTCCCCTTGCCTTTTTCGCTGCGAATTTCGATTTTTCCTTTATGCGCCTCAAGAATACCATAGGTGATTGACATCCCTAGTCCCATCCCCTTCCCAACCGGCTTCGTGGTATAGAAGGGTTGAAAAACTTTTTCTAATTGGTCCTGCGTCATCCCAATTCCGTTGTCAATCGCCTCTACCCTGACCTCATTGTCTTCAAACCAGGTGCGAAGTGCGAGTTTCTTTGCGAATTCTGTTTTTTCAGCTTGGTGCTTAGCACCCATCTCATCGAGCGCGTCTCTTGCATTCGTGATCAGATTGATCCAAACCTGCTCAAGCTGATAGGGCTCACCTATGATCTTCGGTAGCGATGCCGCAAAATCCCGGGTGAGCTCGATACCGTGAATTCGAAGCTGCTCGCCGAGCAACATAATCGCCGATTCGAGCGTTTCATTGACATCGACTTCGATGAACTTCAAATTTTCCTGCCTTGCAAATGTACGCACGTGCTGAATGATCTTGGTCATGCGCTTGACACAGGTGTCGATGTCTTTAAGCGATTTGTCCAGCTCCTCGTCGGTCAACAGGTTTCGGCCTTTAAGCTTTCGCATCGTTTGCGAAACCAGCGAAATTCCACCCAGCGGTTGATTCAACTCATGCGCCATCCCGGCCGACATCTCGCCTAAGGTGGCAAGCTTCGAAGTCTGAATGAGGCTCGCCTGCGTCTGAGTCAACTTAGCCGTTCGCTCAGCGATGATCTTCTCCTGCTCCTCGTTCATCTTGGTCATGATTTCAGCCGAGAGCTTCAACTCTCGGTTTCGATACAAGGAACTGCGATGAAGCTTGATTTTTTCAGTCGCCTTCTGGACCGACCATAAGAGCTGATCCAAATTAACCGGTTTCGGCAGATAATCCAAGGCTCCAGCCCGCAGACTTTGAATCGCAAGCTCGTGCCCTCCAAAGCCCGTCGTCATGATCACTTCGATATCAGGATAAAGGAGCTTCGCCTGTTTTAGGACCTCAAGGCCACTCATCTCCTTCATATTGATGTCCGTAAGAACCACGTCGACTTTTTGCTTGGAGATAATCTCAAGACCTTCGCGGCCACTGGGGCAACAAAATGCCTTGTAACCCTCTTTTTCCAGGATATCCCGAAGTTTTTCCGCAATCTCAATCTCGTCATCGATCACCAGGACCGTGTCGGTCGTCGTGAGATTCGTTCTCTTGAATAAAACCTCCTGAGCTCTCCCGAGAGCCGCGCGGAGATCATCAAGATGGATGGGCTTTTCGATATAGTCAATCGCGCCAAGCCTCAGCGCACGAATGGCGATTTCTTGATTGCCGAAACCGGTCATGACAATGGTTTCAACGTGAACATTGCTCCCGTTTCGTTCCTTGATTTTGATCAAAATATCAAACCCATCCATATCGGGGAGTTTCAGATCCAAAAACACGATGTGCGCCTCTGGGAGACGTGCCAAAGCGTCTGTGCCGTTCGCCACGCAAATGGGGTTGAAAAAATGCCTCTTCAGCTCCGACGACAAATACTCCAAAACCATCGGGTCATCGTCAACAACGAGAATATTTTCAGTCATGCTGCCTTGCCTCCGCGGAGGTCCTGAACAACACCGCCACGAGATCAGGGACCGTAACGGAGATCACCACCATTGATGAAACCACTCCCAAATGAATGGTTTCTAAAACCGACTGTACCCCCACCACCTTTTGAACGTTAGCGATGATCCCCTGGGCCACCTCTTGTTTCAGCGTCGCCCCCGAGAGCACCTGCAATTCGGGAACGCCAAAACTCTTGGGCGCGCGTCCAAGCACCGCGAGGGCCTCAGGATTGCTATAGACGATCGTCATATCCTTCGCGACGAGCAGACAGGCGATCGCGAGCGGCTCGAATAGCTTTTTAACGGATCGCAGATCATTGAGGGGGGCCTTTTCTTCTTTTTCCAAATTTTCAAAATTCACTGAAACCGCGCCGCCGGAGATTTTGGCAATGATCTGATTTGCGAGCTCCACCTCGCGGGCTCTAAAATGATTAGCCCGCTTCAATTGCAGTTTCTCAAACGCTCGTTCGACGGAGATCAACACATGGTCCAAATCCAGGGGTTTTCGGATGAAGTTGTTCGCGCCCAGCCGCATCGCCTTGATGGTTGTCGCCTCATCCCCGTGCCCTGACATCAAAATGACTTCACATTCGTTTCCGGCTTTTACTTCCTCAAGAAAAGTCATGCCATCTTTTTTAGGGAGCCGGATGTCCGTCAGCACGACATCAATGCGTTGCTCTCTGAAAATCCTCATGCCCTCCTCGCCGTCTTTGGCAGCTAAAACGGTCCAGCCCTCCTTGGTCATTTGTTCGCACAAAATCTCTCTTGCATCTTGCATATCCTCGATCACCAGGACGACCGGCTTCACCACCCTCGCGGTCCTCTTGGCGATTCTCTCCCGGCACCGCTCCACCGCCAGAAGAAGATCCTCCAGATTGACCGGCTTTTTAAGATAATCTGTCGCGCCCGCCCGCAAGGCGTCAATGGCAACGTCATAGTCTCCATGACCTGAGATCACAATCACCTCGGTGTCGCGCGCGCGTTGCTTGATCCTCCGCAACACCTCCATGCCATCAACATTGGGCATTCTCAAATCCGTGATAACGATACTGGGAAAATCGTTTTGAAACCGTTCCAGCCCCTCTTTGCCGTCGCTTGCGACACTGACGTCAAAGCCCTCCTTGCGAAGAAGCTTGCCTAAAGCAGTCCGCGCCGTTTCATCATCTTCAATCAGCAGAACTCTTTTCATGGCATGTTCCTCATTCCGAACCTCAATCTGAACCTCATTTTGTGGCCACCGGAAGCGCCACTTTAAAAGTCGTTCCCTCGCCCTCTTGGGTCACAAAAGTGATCGTCCCACCGTGCTCTTCAACAATTTTTCTTGAGACACTCAAACCTAAACCGGTCCCCTTGCCTGGGGGCATGGTGGTAAAAAAGGGTTCAAACATCTTCTTTTTGTGCCGCTCCAAAATACCAGGACCATTATCAATCACCCAGGCTTCGACCTGTTTCCCATTATTTGACACCAGCGTTTTGACGGTAATTTTCGCACCCTGTTTTTTTGAAGTTTCCAAAATATTTCGGGCGTTCCCAATGAGATTCAGCAAAACCTGCTCAATTCTAATGGCGTCCCCTCTGATTTTCGGGAGGTCAGGCTGCAGCTCAATCGTGACACTGATTCCATGCGTTTCAATTTGTTTTCCAAATAACTTAAAGACCCCCGTGATCGGATCATTAAGACTGATCAGATCGGTGATCGGGCCATCGCTTTTACGGGTGAAAATCCGCATATGCGTGATGATTTCTGACATTTTATCCACTTGCAGAATAATGCTCGTGATCTCCTCACCCAGCGTCGCTTCACTAAACCGCTTCTTCTCCAGATCCCGACGCAAGCCTTGGGCGATCAACTTGATGCCATTTAATGGTTGGTTGAGTTCATGCGCCACACCCGCAGTCAGCTCGCCCATGGCGCTCAATTTATCCATCTGCACTAGCTGCGCTGTGGAGGCTTTTAATTCTGAAACATCTCGGGCCAGCCAAACCACGCCGCAGACTTCATTTTTATCGTCATGAAACACGGAGTGCGACAACAGCACCGGAATCCTATCTCCATCTTTTGTCTGAAAACTTTCTTCTTTGTGCTCCGGCAACATCGCCAAAACTCGCTCCACTGCGTCGACAGCCAGGAACCTTGCCTTCAAGGCATCGGCAATTTCATAAGCCGGCTTACCAATAAGTTCGGATTCTGCGAACTTGAGTTTCTCGATAACCCAACGATTCACCTTCTTAATCGTTCCATCAAGATTCAGCACCAGCAACATATCGCTCAATGATTCGACAATGCTCCGATTGAATTCGCTGTCAGTCCGATCTTGAGAATCCCTGCTCACGCCTTGCCCCCTTTAAGAATGTGGATATTCTTTAAGAGTAAGTGGTTTACCGGCATTTGGCGAGGACTTTGAACTTCAAAGGGGGCGCCAAATATATGACATTAGCTCTTCGCCTGATAGGCCGGTAAGGTCAGCGTGAACTTCGTCCCTTTTCCAAATTCACTTTCAACTGAGATCGTCCCCTTGTGATTTTCGACTACGCCAAAAGTCACGGACATCCCCAAGCCGGTGCCTTTTCCAACTTCTTTAGTCGTATAGAAGGGGTCAAAGACTCTTTGCAAGGTTTCGGCAGTCATCCCGCCGGCATTGTCTTCATAAACAATCAAGAGGTCACCCTTGGGCGAGCGAGCAGACGAAAGTTTCACCTGCTTTTCTCGGTCATCTTTAATCGTATCAAACGCATCACGTGAGTTGGCCATGAGATTCGTAAAAACGCTCTCCAACTGCCCTGAATCACCCCAAACGTGCGGCAAATCGGTGCCAAGCACAAAGGGCGAAGCAATGTGGTTTTTTTCGAAACTTCCCTTCAAAAACAAGAGCGAGCTTTTAATTACTTCATTGACATCAACCTCGCACAAAACCGTAGCTTCAGATTGATGCGCATAGGCCAATAAATTATTGACGATCAGATGCATGCGCGTCGTCGACTTGGCGATCATGTTCAGATAGCCTTCGATCTCTTCAACTTTCTCGGGTTTCATCGTTGCCCCTTGAGCAGGATCCAGGGGACCGGACAGAGGTTCTTGCAGGGCACTCAAAAATTGTTCAACATAGGCGACAACCACCGCTAGCGGATTGTTCAACTCGTGAGCAATGCCGGCCGCTAGCGTCCCTACAGAAGCTTGCTTTGCGGAGTGGTACAATTGCCCCTTCAAGCGCTCCCGTTCCCGCTCCGCCGTTTGAATTTCTAGAATACGGCTTATCGAAACCCATAGTTTGTCAAAATCAACCGGCTTGCTCGCAAAATCAAAGGCACCAAGGCGCAGCGCTTCAACAATCGTCGAGGAGTCTCCCTGGCCGGTCAAGAAAATCACGCCGGGCCCACTTTGGCCGCTAGCAAGGGCGGTTTCTTTGATTTTTTTTAGGACCTCCAACCCGCCCATCTTGGGCATCGTGAGATCCGAAATCACCACATCCGGAAGCGACTCTCCGCAAATCCTGACCCCTTCTTCACCATCCGCAGCAGTTAGAATTTCGTGACCGTCCAGCGAAAGGACTTCCGCCAATAGTTCGCGAATCATTTGCTCGTCATCGATCACAAGAATCTTACTCACCGGGTTTCTCCTTGCTGATAGGCTGGAAAAGTCAACTTGAACTGCGTGCCCTGCCCCATTTCGCTTTCGAGCGCGATCGTCCCTTTGTGCGCCCCGATCACCCCATTTGCCACAGCCATGCCGACACCGGTCCCTTTTGCAGATATCTTGCTTGCACAAAAAGGTTCAAAAATTTTCTGTACAAGGTCGGCACTCATGCCGCCGGCGTTGTCTTTATAAATAACCGTCACATGGCCGTTTTCGTGCCGCGAGGACACGATCGTAACACACCGCTCTCGCTTATCCGTAATCGTCTCAAACGCATCACGACTGTTAGTAAAGAGACTCACAAAAACACTTTCAAGTTTTCCCGCGTCCCCCCAAACGCGCGGCAAATCATCGGCCAACGAGAACACCTCTGAAATCATACCTTTTTGAAAACTTTTGTGAAAAAACATGAACGCGTTTCTAATGGCATCATTGAGATTGATATCGCGAAAATCCAAAGCGTCTGATTGACGTGAATAAGTCAGCAAGTGCTTGACAATCGCCTGCATGCGCGCCGCTGATTTGCCAATCATCCCAAGATTTGCTGCGAGTTCCCCGACCTTCTTCGCATCCACATGCCGATCTTCAATCATGGCCCTGACCTCGTCGACATAAGCCACGACCACCGCCAGGGGGCTATTGAACTCATAGGCTACGCCCCCCGCCAAAGTGCCAATGGTCGCAAGCTTTGAAGATTGAAACAATTGAACCTGAAGCCGTTCGCGCTCTTGTTCAAGCTCCTGAACTTCAAGTTTGCCTTTGATCGAGTTACTGAGCTTATCAAAGTCGACGGGCTTGTTAAAAAAATCAAACGCTCCGTCTCGCAAAGCGCTGATCGCCAACTCACGATCACCATGTCCCGTGATTAAGATTACACCAATTTTTGGGAATTTTTCTTTAATCACATTAAGAACCTGGATCCCATCCATGTGTGGCATCTTGACATCTGTCAGCACCACATTGGGCAAAAATCTCTCGCAAATCTCAAGTCCTTTCGGACCATCCACGGCGGTGAGCACTTCATACCCATCAAGTCGCAAGAGCTTCGCGAGTCCTTCGCGAAGGGTCTCCTCGTCATCAATCACCAATATTTTGGAACTAGTCATAAGACTCCTCAGCTTTCCTCGCCACAGTCAAACCCGACCATCACAGTCGTCCCCTTTTGTGATTCACTCTTCACTTCAATAATGGCTTGATGCGCCTCCACAATCCCGTGAATAATCGACATCCCCAAGCCCGTGCCTTTTCCCGGTGGCTTGGTCGTAAAAAAAGGCTCAAACACTTTTTCCTGCACCGCCACCGACATCCCGACGCCATTATCGGCGATCTCAACGCGAATCTTTTCAAAGCTGAACTTAGTGGTAATCGTAATCTGCTTTCCCTGGCCGCCTCGCTCCTCAAGCGCATCCCGAGAATTCGTAAGCAGATTGATCCAGATCTGCTCCAACTGATGAGGATCTCCCTGAATTTTAGGGAGTGCCCTGTCCAGCGTTTTCACGACTTCAATACCGCGAAGCCTGAGTTGTTCCCCCAGCAGAATCAGCGCGGATTCGAGGGTCTCATTGAGGTTTACATCGCTGAACTTGGGTTTTTCCTGCCGCGAAAACGTACGGACGTGCTCAATCACCTTAGAACATCGCTCAACACTTTGTTGAATCCTGGCGATATTTCCTTTTAACTCTTCGTCAGTGAGAAGACTTCTTTCCTTTAGTTTTTTGATCATTTGTGCGGCCAACAGGATCCCCGCCAAAGGCTGATTCATCTCATGGGCCATCCCTGCAGCCATTTCACCCAAGGTCGCAAGCTTCGAAGTCTGAAAAAGCTGATCTTGGGCACTCATCAAATTCGACTGTTGGTTTTCAATCATCACTTTTTGCGCCTTGCGCTCAGTCAAATCGCGAATAATGCCGACCGCATGCCAAGCCTCATCCATTCGAACCGCCGACAGCGATAGCTCAACTGGAATTTCATGACCCTCTTTATGCAGCGCCGCGACTTCAATTATTTTTCCGAGCGCGCCCCCTTGGCCTGTAAGCAAAAAGTTCGGAAAGGCACCTTCAAATGCGGGATGATACTTTGTTGGCACCAGCAAGCTCTGAAAATTGTTCCCCCCCGCCTCAGCCTTTGTGTGGCCAAACATCTTTTCAGCTGCGGGATTCCAATACGTAATCCTCCCGCCCGAATCCATCATGAAGATCGCATCTTGTACGGACTCGATAATGCCACGAAAAATGCCGTTTATTTGCTGGGAATGTACTAACGAATTGAGCTTTGCAATAACAGGAGCGAAAACGCCGTAGTCTTCGGGATCGCCAATTGCCTGTGAAAAATTCTCCAACTCGATTTCGGAGAGAAGATCCAAAATATACTTAACGGTCTTGTCCGAATCTGCAGCCTCGACCACACTCATTCTAAATATCCCCCAGGGCGATAAAGTAACTCGTTATCCAATAAGTGTACTTCGCCCCTCCAGGTGGGAGCAACCTATTTGGCAAATGCCTCAAATGCGCTGCGATGGGTCCGTCAATTTTCGGACAATTAGACCAAAAAGTGGACTTACTCCCAGCCCGGCATGACGTACTTAGACAGCCAAACAGTAACAGAGTACTCCGGCTCTAAGAAACCAGCCCCTCAAGCACCGTATAGAGCGGGCTCTTATCGATATAAATATCGTCAAATTTATAGCCGGATTCTGCGAGCGAGGCAGACAGCAGCTCCCCGTTGAAAAGCGCCCCGCCGCCCGTAATCACGAGCAATCCCACCCACTTCGAAGTGGTGTTATAATATTCGGTGACAAAATCCGTCGCAATTCGCCGAAAATCTTTATTAGTATCCCAGCGCGCGTTCTCTAAAATCAAAGATACATCGAGCTGCTTGCTCGCGACTTCAATTGACTTGCGTCCCAGTTCGACTTGTTTCATCAGCCAGTAAGGCTCTACATCTTCGATGTTTTCTTCTTTAAGCGCTCGCATGATCGCGTCGCTATAGAAACGCGCGCCTATCTCCGTGATTGCAAACTTTTCCACCCCATGCTGCGCACTGACCACATACATTTTGGTCGAGGCGAAACCAATATCGATAAACATCGCGGAATCAAATTTGGATTTTATTTTAGCGACATACCCTGTGACGCCGTCACTGGCGGGCCCCACCCTCACTCCCAGCTCAACGATTTTTCTGATTTTCTGCGGCCCGCGATAGGCGACGACTTCGAGCTTCCCGGTCATCGACGCGCACAGCTCTTCAAAGACCTGCCGCTTGGCCGGCCCCTCCACGACCACGCTTAGTTCGACTTCATCCCCGGAATCCGAATAATCAAAGAGCACTTTCCTCAGGACCAGCGAACCAATCAGCTTGTTCCGCTGGGCGCCCGCAAGGCTTTCGTCACAAAAATCCCAACGCTCGTTTGGGCAATCCCCGCCGACCAGATAGCGCTTCTCGCCAAACTCGTGGCAAATCACGCGATCCGCATTTTCAGGTGCCGGGGTCGCCGCCGTGGGAAAAAAACTTCGCCCAAACAGTTTGTAAGCCGCCTCACCTTCATCTTGATGTAGGACACAAACCTTCGTGTAAAACGATCCCGGATCAATAAAGATCTTTTTCTTCACGCGAATATCTTTAGGCTAAAAAGGGCTAAAATACGATCTTCTTCGCGGGCTTCCCTTTTCTGCGAAGCTCCTGATAGCTCTTGCCCTTCTTCGGTTCACCCGCTTCTTCGATCGTAATTAGCTTCGCGGCGTCAGTGGGATTGAATTCATTTAAACTGCTCTCTGGACCTCTTGGGGGAGCGTTAGACATCCCCGCGCCCATGCCCTGATTCAACTTCCGAATCGTATTCTTGATCTCGCGAATTTCTTCAAAAAGCGACGAATTCTCCAGGCCACTTGCCTGATCTTCTTTGGCTTCCAACATCGAATCAAGATTATCAATCTTGTCTTTCGTCGAACGATGCAAGTTTCCGGACGAAACTCGCTCCACCAGGTCTTGAAGACTTAAAAGAGGATCGCTCCCTCTTTTGCGGCTGCTTTCAGCTAGTTTCAAGTACGTTTTGAGCACTACCTTCAAAACGTATTTGGAGCCTTCGGGATGCTGTTTGCCGAAACGATAAAACAGGTTTTCAAGTTCTGAATCAATAACGAGATAAGATGTGTCCATAACGCTCCTTCATATGCTGCCTTAAAATGATTGCCTAAAGTTCTTGAACGATATTAGCCACGGAAAATCCTGGCTTAACATCCTCGCCCTTATCCATCGCGATCTGATCGCGAGCCAGGAGCATGAAACCCACGCAATTGATATGTCGAGAATCAACCCCGGTTGCCCTGGCATCCAGAACCCGCTGATCCACGACTTCTTGTGGCCAACCAAAATAATCCCCGATGTTCTTCTTTATTTTATCAAACAAGAGATGCGCCCCGCCTCCAATGATAATAAAATAATCAATCGCCTGCCCCTTCTGGGACAAACTCGCGACGTCGGCGGCAACTTTATCGCCGATCTCGCGAGCAAGGATCGTGGTCTGCTGCTCCAAGAGTTTCGAAAAATCAAAGACCCCGGCTCCGGGAACTTCGATCTTGTAGTCCTTCGATGGCAGCCGCTCCATCAAGCGCTGCTCAGGAATCTTGAACTTCTGCCCGCTGGATTCGAAAATAACGTTGGAGATGTTTCGGGTAATCGTGAAAATCCCCTCAGTAAAGGACTCAGACAACCCAATCTCCGCCTCGTTCTCAACCACCGGGAGCTTGATCCACGTCCCATGACCAATATCGATGACATAGGTATTCTGAACCGTCATATTATATTTGCTAAATAACAGCGCCATGTACGCGCCGTAGGCCTGATATTGCATCACACTGAAGTCCAACTGAATCTCGATCTCGCGGACCTCATTGAGCGCGACATTTTTGGCTTTGATCAAAAGAAACTTCTTGCCGTCCCGCTCTACCAAATGCTCCTTAATATAGGCGAAAAACTTCTCAATGACATTTTCCCCGTGCCGCACCGTGATCCCGAAACCAAGACCGATCCGATCAAGCTTTTGGCCCTTTTTCTCCATTTCAAGAGACAGGAGAAACAAGCCCGCTTTGATCGCCACAAAGGCGTCATCATAATTCGTGAGCAACCCCTTATGCGTGAACCAATCCGTCTTCTCAGAGCGTCTGGTCATGGCGCCCACATACCGCCATGAGTTTCGATTATCGTCAAACACGGCCAAGTTGCGAATCCAGCGCGAATCCGCGGAGCGATTCATGTGCCGCCAGCTGTTCTCCATCGCTTCGGTCAGACAATCCCCAACGACCGAGGAAAACAGCACGACCGTATCATCGCAACAGAACTTGCTTGCCGACGTTCCTAACTCCCCACCTACGGCAAACGTTTCATTATTACCAACAGGACTTCCCACTGTATTTTCCGCCATTATCTATGATCCTTTGACTTCGCTCAGCTCCGCTTCGAGAGCCGCACGTGATTGCATAATAAGTTCATACTCACCCTTCATGGATTCATACTCCTTAACCACCAAATCGCGCTCGTGCTTGGTTTTGGCCGTTTCTTTTTCAATTTCGGCGAACGTTCGTTTCACCGTCTTGATTTCGTCATCTTTTTCCCGGTTTGCCCGGGTCACTTGCGCAATTTGCGCCGTAAGTTCCTTCTCTTTTTTTGCCGCCTCTTCTTTTACGCGATCAAGATCTCGTGTCACCGTCTTTTTAAGCTCCTCGATCTCCAATAGCGCCGCCGCTTTCTTTTCTTCTAATTCTTTTCGAATCTCTTCTTCGATCCGCGCCTTAGCCCCCGCGATATCGGCCTTGATCTTCTCGATCTCAGCTTCGCCTCGCTTCTTTTCTTCGGCAAGCTGGCGTTCGACTTCAGCCTTTTCGGCCTCCATCTGTTTTCTTAATTGGACAAGATGAGCTTCGACCTTTTCTTTATCTTCTTTGAACTTCTGCTCCATGGCTAAAAGTTCATCTTTATATTTTAGTCGCTCGGCTTCGATTACTTTCGACGCGTCCTCGAGCTTCTTGGCGATCTCGGCGTCAACGCGCGCCTTTTCTTCGGTCATTTCGGCCCGCATGGTATCGCGCTCTTTTGCAACCGAATCCAAGAGCTCCGCTTTTTCATCCCTTGCTTGAGCTAACTCCTGGATTAACCGCTCCACGTTTGCCTGCACACTCGCCTGCTCGTCTTG
Source organism: Oligoflexia bacterium (assembly GCA_903881565.1). Taxonomy (GTDB): domain Bacteria; phylum Bdellovibrionota; class UBA1018; order UBA1018; family UBA1018; genus CAIRTR01. The sequence goes on from CAIRTR010000061.1 coordinate 14,384, forward strand.
AAATTTTTTCGAATTATAACTCAGACTCTCCACCTGGGCGACCAGGTCCTTGATGCGATCAACCACGAAAGCCTTTTTCTCTTTTACCAGGCTTTTTTGAGAAACGGCCTCATCGCTCTTATCAATATTCTCTCTGATCGCCTTGCCCAGTTCGGCGGTGTTGAATGGTTTGGCATAATACTGCTGAATGGCCCCTTCATTCATGGCTTTAATCGCCGCGTCCATTTCGCCAAATCCCGTCAACAAAAAGATCGGCAGATCGGGCTGCAATTTTCGGATCTCATAGGACAACTCGATCCCCGTCTTCTTGGGCATCCGGCAATCCGTGACCACTAAAGCAACTTCGGGATGTTGCTTGAGCATTGCAAGCGCCGCATCGGCATGATCTGCAACAATAATGGCGTATTTGCTTTTAAAAACGTCTGAGAACATGCGCCGCATGTCTTCTTCGTCATCCACAAACAAGACACAATCCTTGCCGTCAATCTTCTTACGCGTGCTTTTCGCGGTTAAATCCGAACCCACTTGAATGGTCGCGCCCTTCGTCGAATCGATTTGAATCTCGATCTCTTTAAGGGCGTCTTGGGCCTTCGTTTTCTCCTTATTCAAAAGGTTTTTCTGGGCCTCAAGCTGGCCAGATTTATCCCTAAGGCCGGCCGTCTCCTTTTCCAAATCGCCGATCCTTGTCTTAAAATGCGCGATGTCTCGCACGACACCCTGAACCCGCGCCAAACTTTGCTCCTCAAGTTGTCGAGCCTTTTCAAGCTGGACTTGTGCTTGTTTCTGGAGTTTCTCCGCATCACTCACGCGATCAAAAATGGTGTGAACCTTTTCGTAGACCGCTTTTACATCAGCTTTGTCTATCGAACTCCCCGCGTCCTGCCCCGAGCGCAGCGCCGAGAGCTTCTCAATCACGTTTTTGAGTTCATGATAATTCAAGGGCTTAACAAAGCAGGTATCCGCTTGCTTGGATTCAATGGCCGCGAAAATATGCTCGTCTGTTGGAAGTCCCGCAGTTGTCACGATCTTAATCGCGTCACTGCTCGCGTGCTCAAACACCTCTGTAAAAGGTGCGCCAACAAGCGCCTCGGTCACGATGAGCACTTGCGGCCGAAATCTTTCGATCATCCCGAGAGCCGACTTGCCATCAGTGCAAGTCTCTACTTCATGATAATGCTCCAGCTCTCCTTTGATCTCAGCCAAAAACAGGCCATCCACATCCACGACAAGAATTCTTTTTCCGTTGTTACTCGCGTTGTTCAAAGCAGCTCCCTCCACACATTAGAAATCTAAATCCGTTTAAATTCCGTCAACACACTCTCAGACGTAACCGAATCCTTGCCCGCAAAAGACACGGACGCACAGACACTATCCAACAACTTGATCGCTTTGCCCGGAAAATACTGATTAGGCAGCGTGCCTGAAACCTCCACGCATTTAGCGACCGCATCGCTGGAAATCCTCACCCGATGGTGCGCTTCATAGACATTCTTGATCCCCATCAGTATATGAACCGTTTGGGTTGCATTGGGCTCCGCAATATCCACAACCTGAAACCGTCTGACCAACGCCCGATCCGGCTCAATATGGCGCCTATACTCGTCATAGGTGGTTGCGCCAATACAGGGAAACTCCCCGCGCGCCAGATAAGGTTTTAGAATATTCTCAGCGCCCGCCGAGCCTTCGGTGCTCCCCATCCCAAGCAGCGTGTGAATCTCGTCAATAAAGACGATAATGCTATCCGCATTAGACATCACTTCTTCAAGCAATCCCTCGAGCCGTTTCTCAAACTCTCCCCGATACTTTGTCCCCGACAGCATCGAATTCAGATTCAGGGCAAACAAGCGTTTGTTTCTAAACGCTTCGGGCACTTCGTTCTTCACGATTTTGGTGGCCAAACCCTCGACGATTGCCGTCTTGCCTACTCCGGCCTTACCGACCAAAAGTGGATTGTTCCCTTCAAGGCGTGACAAAATTTTCAGACACTCCTGAATCTCGCTATCGCGACCCACAACGGGCTTAATCTTGTTTTCCAGAACCAGTTTTGTAAGATCACGGCCATAGCGTTCAAGCAGAACGGTTCCCTTTAGCCCTGAATCGCCCTTAATCGCGCCAAATATTGGCGCTATCTCTGGAGGCAAATCCAAACTGGGCGCCAAAATCACGAGAAAACTCCCCGCGTGCTTAAGCGGCTCTGGCAGGGATTTGATCATTGAGATCATTTCGGCAAACTCCTGCCCCGAAAGATTTTCGCGGGTCAGGTAATAATGAAAATCTTCTAGCAAATAGAGGGTGTTTTTTCGAAAGCCGCTTTGGCAGCCGCTTCGAATCGCGCCCAGCATATCCAACGGCGAGAGTCGCTTTTGCGCGAGCATCCGATCATCGTAAACGTAGGACGTGCCTTTGGGAGACCCCAGACCTTCTGAATAGTTCCATTGCACGGGTGTAAGGCCCAACGTGTCTGACACCTTTATGAATTCACCGATAAGCTTCTTTGAATCCGTGTAGGAGGCAATCATGAGAGTCTTGAGATCCCTGGCGTTTTCGGCCGTAAAAGGCGCAAGCATCGGGCTGGCAGAATGCAGCGCCGGCTTTGGCGCCCGCTCGGTTTCGAGAGGTTTTGCGGGGTGTACGTCGACTTTTGCTTTGGGTGGAGCCGGACTGTCATCAGGAGACTCGTCATTCGCCTCCAGAGGCTCATCTAGACTCTCCCCAAAACTCGCCCCAAAACTAGAAAGATCAAACCAGCCAAACTGAAAATCCTTAAGCCGGTGTTGCTGCTCTTTTGCATTTAGAACCAAAAATGTTTTCTTAAAATAAACAAACACGTCAAACTCATAAGCTTCAGGCAGCCGCCATTTGCCCAAATCATCGGACGCGCGACCGTTATCTGCAACCCGGTTAAAAAGCGCGATCCGATATTTCTTCTCTAAAAAGATGTCAGTGGGGTCAATGGGATTGTAAAAGGCAAGCTTGACCTCTTCAGCAATATCGTTCTGAAACAACCACTCAAGATCACGCCCCAAAGTTTCGGGCAAGCCTTCACCCTCTTCGCCTTGAATAATATCATAGGCACGATTCAAGGCCACGATATCGGTCTTGAGTTGCCTCGAGAGCGCATCTTTTCTGGCTTGAACTGTTTTAAGGATTATTGGACACCCCATTCTTATTTAATCTCGCTCGTCTGAAAAACTCTTCACCCGCAGCTTCGTATCCTCAAGATACTCACGCACGTCGCTCAAAGCATCGTGATAGTCAAAAAGCCGCTTTTCAATCACCTTGTTTTTATCGGTACCCGAATGGCGCATCTCTTCGGACTTTTTAAAACGCTCGACCATCTTCGTTTTCTTCTTCATGACCTTTGGAAGGTCGTTTTCAAGCTTTTCAAGGCCGGAACGAATGGTTGCGCTCTTGTGCTTGATGTCTTTTGCGACCCCAAAAAGCTCAGCGTTTTGCTCCCAAAGCGCTTCTGCCTTAATTTGCAAAGATCCCAAGTTCCCACTGAGCTCCCTATGCGACTCCTCAAGCTCCGGCAACTTAGTCTTGAAAACATCAGTTTCGTTCAGTTTCTGCCGTACCTGCTTATTGAGATAGAGACTCTCACCCTTCAAACGTTCGCGCTCGGAGCGCAAAAAACTCACATTGCGATCGAGTTCAAGCGCATGATGCTTAAGATGCGCCAACCGCTCGGCATCATCAAGAAAACGAATCGCCCCTAAGTTCAAAAGATCCGCAAAAATCAAATGCGCTTCACTGGAACTCAGCGTGAAAAACTGTTGAATTTCTTCAGCCGTTTTCAAGCCATCGATGCAGCTCAAAAAATCGACCTTCACGGGATCGCCTGAAACAGCCTCGGGCGCAATCACCGTCGGATACTTTTCCTTGATCTGATCCCAGCTATCTAAAAGCTTCTTCTTTAGCTCTGAGGAATTATCCATGGAGAGCCGCCTTCTCATCACGATGCTCAAGCTCGGCCATCTTATCAAGCTTATCCATTAGGACGACAACCTCTTTATAGGCATCGTCTCGCTCTTCTTCGGCTTTTTTCAGAGCCTTTGAGAACTCCTCGTTTTGTGTCGCAAGTGCCCGGGTCTTTTCTTTTTCCTGATCTAACCGCGCCTTGTGTTCGTCAACCCTCTCGAGCGCCATCTCAAGCCGTCGGTCAACTTCCCCAAGCATCGGATTCTGTTTCTCAAGCTCCCTGAGCTTGTAGAGCAGGTCCTGATTTTCACGCTTAAGCGCGAAAATCTCAGAATCCCGAGTTTTTGCCTCGATTCTCATCGCGACATTCACTTCCATCGTGTCTTTAAGCTGCGCTTCAAGCACACGAATGGCTGAGAGCATATCTTCGATATTGCCATGCAGAACTTCGCTGGAAACTTTTGCGAGATCCTCGACTTTGATTTGGGCCAGGTCCCTCAAGCCGTCTTTAATTTTGGAAATACTGAACCGCGAAGGTTCTTTGGATGTGTCGCCTTTATTAATTTCATCAGCTTTCATTTTTCAGCGCCGCCTTCCAGTTGCGAATAGAATTGAATTTTGCCTTTTTTGATAACCGTCCGTAACTCCTCAGTCAGCGTCGCCAAGGACTTCTCTGACTCTGCTGTCTTATCCAGGAGTACCTTCTTGTCCTTGCGAGTTCGACCCAGCAAGGTGTCCAATTGACCCAGCAAATCCTCGTAAACCCCGGCTTCATCTCGAGCTAGCGCATAGCCTCGTTGAAGATCTTTGTAGCGTTTCGCCATGCTCACCAGACTCTCATAATCCCCATCAAGGTTCTGCAGGACACCCGCTCGCTCACTGCTTAGGAACTGAATCTCCAACAAAAGCCGATTGCATTCGATTTGGGCGGTGGCCACTTTGTTTTGTAATACGCGAAACAATTCTTTTGCTTCGTCATGTACCTGAACCACTTCAACGTATTGTCCCTGAAGGACCTTGTTCTGCTCAAACAAAGCCTGATTCTCAAGCTTGATCTTCTCACTTTCGTGGGCCAAGAAGCCGGTCCGATCCTGAAGCTCTTGCAGCCTGGCCGAGATGGGATTGGTGCCCGAAACCTGCTCGTCTTCTTCATTTCTTTGTAGGTTTCCGTGTATGCTTGCGTGCGCCGCATGCGACTCCTGAGATTTACTTTCCACCGCAGGCTCAATCGCCAGAGGCTTTGGCCGATCCATGCTCTCTGCGAGATGCGACAGGTGGCTTACGATCCGAGCAATCTCGAGCCTAAGCTGTGCTTTCTTATCTGGTTTATCAGAGATCCCACCTGCGTTCCGCAACGTCGATTGGATATTGCGAATTCGAGCCTGAAGTCGAACATCCTTTTCGCCCTCGGCAAGCGGCAAAAGTTGGAGCACCACGCGTTCGTAGTCTTCACGCACTTCACTCAGAGACGCATTTGCATCAGCTTTCGCGACAACTTTGGTGAGGGACTCAATGCATTGAGCGATGACTTCAGTCTTCTTTTTAAGCCTAAACGGGAGCTTGCTCGTGAGAGCTTGCATGCCTTTCATCTTCATCATTGTGCACCGCCTCCCCCCTCTGAACCCGCACCCCCGGGTTCCACCGTCTTAATGCGTTTGCGCGGAGCTGGCTTTGGGGAAACATCATGAGGCTGCTGATCATTGGAATTAGCAGGGACAGCAGCTGAGCTTGGTGAAGAAGCCGCAAGCGCTCCCTCATGCATCTTAGCTATCCACCACGTTTTAAGCTCTTCGACATCTCCCTTAAAAGGAACCGAGCCGCCCGTGATTCTCTCAAGCGCAGCAACAATGGTTTTGCGCAATTCTTCGTCGCTATCGGTTAAAAGCCTAATCAGGGGCAATACCGAAGCTTCATCACGCAAATTGGAAAGCGAAAGGATCGCACTTTTCTTAACACGCCTGTCTTGATCGGCAGCGGCTTGCAACAAAGCAGGAACTGCAGTTGGAGCATCACACCAGCCCAAGAACATGGCGCTTGAATTACGAACTTCGACATTTTCGTCTTTCAACCCTTCGATCAAAAAGGGCACTGAATCATTGCGTCCCGCTTTATACAAACCGCGAATAGAGGCTGCGCGGATTGCCGCGTAGTCGTGCTTCACAAAATCCTTACAAATTGCAAACGTGTCTCTGTCTTCTAAGCGCACCAACGAATTGATGAGCTCTGCTTGCAACTGAGGATCGCCATACTGTAACGCTTCTTTGAGGGCTGCGCCCGCATATTTATTCCCCAGTTTCCCCAACTCACTGGCGGCAAGCCTCTTGATCTCGGTCTCGTCATCTAAAAGGTCATAGAGCGCTTTACGGAAAATAATGGCATCGGACTGCAAATGGAATTTCGCTTTTCTCAAAGCATCTTCAATAGCGTGTTTAATCCGCTTATGAGTTTTATCGCCGGCTGCACCCATTCCCGCAAGGTCGTCAAAAGACACCGTGTCGCCAGAGGCATTCTTTTTCTCAGCGTCGTTTAACTTTGCTTCGTACTTCTTCAGCGCGTTGAGTTGATTTTCAAAGGCTTGGATCTTCTCGACGATTTCGCGAATTTCGGGGACTTCAAAAAGCTGGTCTTTATTGTCGACGCCCGAGCCGATTTTCCCGACTTGAAGGTAGCCTTCACGAATCTGATTTTCGAGGGTCGCAATCCGAGCTTTGATTTCTGTGTAATTAAGAGCGTGTTTTTTTCGCAAACCGCCGGTGAACATGCCCTTCATGCCGCCCATGCCACGCGAACCGCTCGAAGCCATTGAACGGGCGCTTCCGCCTACGGCACCACTCACGGCCCCGCCCACGGCGCTCCCCATGCGCACGGTTCCTTGAACAGCGCCCTTGAAACCGGACTCCACATAGCCCAGAGATTTTCCAACTCCTCGAAAAAGGAGCGAACCACTCTTTACCATCGCGCCTAGCATTTTTTCGCCCGCTTTGCCCATTGCTTTATTCTTCATATTCGTATGCCCCTCAGATATAATTGGTAGCATAGCGTGTTTTTTTGGCAAGAATCTATTAGTATATTTGCCTGTTTCTTTGGTAAACTTTTATTCAATAAACAGCTTGTATCGTTGATTGAATGATTGAATGATTGAATGATTGAATGATTGAATGATTGAATGATTGAATGATTGAATGATTGAATGATTGAATGATTGA
>CAIRTR010000062.1 GCA_903881565.1 Oligoflexia bacterium
AGGCAAGCCGCTTGGGTTTGCGTTTCCGTAAGCGTCTTTGGTGGTTAAAGTGACGAGGTCCGTGGCGCCTGATGAGATGCTTGCACTTGCCACGCTTATCACGCTTTGTGTGGTATCGTAGGTGGCAGGATTAACGGTGATCGAACTTGATGTCACACTCAACGTGCCATCACCTGCGGTAACCGTCTTAGAACCCGCAGTTTTTAGAGTAACCGCGAAGGAACCCACGCCGTTAGTAAGAGCGGCTGAAGCAGGTAAAGTAGCTGCGCCGTCGTTTGACGTGATTGCGACAGTTCCAGCGTAACCAGTCGCGGTGTTGCCGCTAGCGTCTTTAGCAGTGACCGTGATTGAGAAGCTGCTACCTGCAGTGGCTGATGCAGGGATATCGCTTAAAACAAGTTGCGAAGCAGTGCTTGGATTAACGGTGAGTGTCGCGTTGTTTGAAACGGCAGCACTTGAGATCGTAGCACCAACCGTGACGGAGCCAGAGTTTACGCCAGTAAAGAGTGCAGTATAAACGCCTGAACCGACGACTGTGATGCCGCCAAAAGTTCCAGTGCCGGTGCTGCCACCGGTGCTACTGGAGGTGAATGCGAGGGATCCCACTGCAGGCAAACCGCTTGGGTTCAGGTTTCCGTAAGCGTCTTTGGTGGTTAAAGTGACGAGGTCCGTGGCGCCAGAAGTTACTGCTCCTGCGCCCGCAGTGACCACACTTTGCGTGGAATCGTAAGCAGCAGGATTAACCGTGATCGAACTTGAAGCAACACTCAACGTGCCATCTCCTGCCGTAATCGTCTTAGAACCCGCAGTTTTTAGCGTGACTGAGAAGGAGCCTACGCCGCTAGAAAGAGTGCTTGAAGCAGGCAAAGTGGCTGCGCCATCGTTTGAGGTTATCCCAACGGTGCCTGCGTAACCGATCGCGGTGTTGCCGTTTGCGTCTTTAGCGGTGACGGTGATTGAGAAGCTGCTGCCTGCCGTGGCTGAGCCAGGCACATCGCTTATAAGGAGGTGTGTGGCTGCGCCTGGGGTGAGGATGTCTGGCGTGACAGTCACCGTGGGGTGCGAGGTTGCGACGGCTGCGCCATCGATTTTGACCGCGATCTCTTTAGCGCTCCCTGCGGTGCCGCCGGTGAAGCTAGCTGTGTAGGTTCCATCGCCCAGGTTTTGGGTGGCGCCGAGGGTGCCGCTGCTGGTGCCCGTGCCGGTGAGTTCGAAGCTGACATTGGCGGCGGTGATGAGGTTGCCAAAGGCGTCCTTGGCGGTGAGCATGAGCGTGCTCGCGGAGCCTGCGGCCACCGATGCGGGCGTGGCTTGGATGGTTGAATTACTGGGTGAGATTGTCGCCGGCGTAACATCAAAGAGGGTGGAGGTGATGCTCCCGAGCATTGAATCTTGGAACTTCAGCTGGTAGCCGCTCGCCGCTTTTTGCAGGGTGAGATTACTGTAGGTGGCAATCCCTGCGGTGTATGGGATTGTCGAAGCGTCTAATGCGGAGACGCCTGCGGGGGGATTGGAGAGCACGACCGTTTGTTGGCCAGAATAATTCGTGACGAGGTTTCCATATGAGTCATTCGCGCGGATCATCGCGGGGATGGCGGCGCCTGCCACATAGGAGGTGGCGAGGGGTTCAGAGAAGGCCAAAGAGATGGCCCGCGCGGGCAGGACTTCAAAGGATGCTGAGGAATTAATAATCGCTGCGGTCCCCAGATACACAACCGGCACGGAGTGCGAGATGGCGAGGTTGGGCGTGCGAGACGGCGAGGGTGACGGTGACGGCGACGGCGAGGCTGATGGCGAGGGTGACGGTGACGGCGTCGCCTTCACCGAGGCGAGGCGCACGCCAGAGTTCCGGGTGGGTGGCGGGCTCTTGAATGTGCCGGTCATGAGGTCAAATTGAATCGTTTCGGCGGAGCCGACGAGATTCTCCTTCGTCGCGTAGATTTGTTTCTTCGCACCGGTTTTGGTCATGGAGAGGTCATCGAACAAGGCGACTCCCGCCACGGCGTATTTTTTCAGCGTGCCGAGCAGGGGTTCGTTTGGGAGGCTATTTTCGGCGCGTGCAAAGAGTGTGATTTGCGCACTCGAGTCCGGACCGCTATCGACCACGTTCCCGCTTTTATCGACGATGGTGACGCTGATCTGGGAGTCGAACGCCTGGCCGGCGATCACGCTTGTGGGCGTTTTTTGAATAAGGATCTGATCGGCGCGGCCGTGGATGAAGAGCGCACTGACAGGCAGCTCCATGTATTGCGGGCTCAAGACAGCGAGGCGTTTCATGCCGGAGGTGAAGGAGGTCATGCTGCAGGTGGAGATTCCGGTGGCGCCCGAGGGAGTGCAGGGCTTAATGGTGTCTGCTCCTTGATTGTCGTCGAGGCTGACGACGATCGGTTGTATGTCTGCAATGGAGCTCCCTGCGGTATTCAGAAACTGTAAAGAGAGGGTGACACCGCTTGTGCCGCCTGCAGTTGCCAAGCCGCTCGTCGTTGCCTTGATTTGTGCGACGTCGACAGAAGTCCGCGTGGTGTTGCCGAAGGCGAAGAGTGTTTCGTCGACGCTCGATCCCTGTAAGAATAGATTATCGCACCCTGTAAGCAGAGTGAGAAGAGTCGCGAGTGATCTACAAGTGAGGCCTGCAGATGCTAAAATTCCGATCTCTTTCATGTTCCCTCAAGCGTTTGGCGATCTCTGCCGGTAAACCGGCCTGTTAAGTTGTCGACATATTCCATTATATCTTTAATATACTAAAATGGTCAACTAAAGTGCAGGTTTGACGGAAAGCCGTAAGTCTCTGGGGTGGGTGGTTAAAACGGAGATGAAGGCAGTGTGTTATTTATGACCCTGCATGACATTGACAATGTGATGGCAAAAAAACAGTTAAAGCTGAAGATTCCACTTGCCGATGAAGGTCTTGAGGGGCCTCCCAAGGTCAACACAACTACGATGCATCGCGCAACTTTAAGTCAACATCACGCCTCCCTGGCCCTAGTTCCCATTAAGAAGCGAAGACTATTGTCGGATGCCGCGTCGCGCTTTGTTTCTGTTTTGGTCATTCTCATCATCATGAGTGTCATGACCGTCGAGTCCGTTTTCGCTGATCAACTCTGGTACCGTGCAAAGCCGGGAGAGTCCTTGAGTAGCATCCTGGATTCACTGGGAGTTTGTCCGCTTTGGGGTCGGGAAAATGCGGTGACAAAAACACTCGCATTGAATAAGCGGATCAAGGCCCGAAGCTCTGGGAGTCTTCATGTCGGAGAGAAGATTCGTCTCCCGGTCACCGACCTGCCCGGCTCTGAAAAATATGCGGAGGTTTACGAAGACGGTGAGGTGAGGCGGATCGGTTCGAGTGTCTCGATTTGCCGTGCCGAAGAAGTAACCAAGCGCAGTGAGCCAAAAGTCGAACTTCCGAAAACAATTGCGCCCACTCCCATTCGCTACCAATTGCAGCCCGGTGAAACCGTCAGCAGCATTCTCGACACGCTCGGGGTTTGCCCCCTTTGGGGTAAAGGAAAAGCAGTCGAGCGCACCTTGCGGGTCAATGGCTATGACCCCAGAAAAGGGGGCGCCGATGTGTTTCCCTATTCCTGGATTGCTCTACCGGTCTTCTCGCAGGAGCTCGGGTCCTCCACCCATTATAAAGTAGATAATCGCGGAATTCTTGTCTTCTCCGATGCTCAGCGTGATTCGCAGTGTCGCTCTAGCGGGGGCGTCACGGCTCGCGCAAACGTGCGGAAGTCTTCACACCAAGCTTCGCGCCGAGTTTCGCGGGCTCCCGCCTCGGCCGAGGTGCCCGCTGAATCCGCACCTGAGCGCGTGCTTCCCGAAGTGCCGGTGGATTTTCGGATTTCGCTGGGATTAAAGAGCGGCTTCGTGGCGCTCTTCGGGCAATCCGTGGAGAGTAAAGCCACGGGCAGTTTTGCTTCGGATTTAGGTTACGGCTACCTGCTGCGGGCGCAGATCGATTGGGATCATCATTATACCACACGCTTTGAACTTGAGGGCAATCGGATCAAGTTTCTGGCGGCGGGGACTCGTTCGCTTACGGACGCAAGCATGATGTACAATGCGCTCAGCGCGCGCCAGGAGATACATCTGCCCTGGGGTTTTTCTCCCTTCGGCGAGGCGATTTTCGCGCAGCGACCCGGCTATTTTTCCACCGACAGGACGAGCTTCACCTTTGATCGCATTCTCACCCCGTATCTGGGGGTAGGTCTTAAGAAGACGCTGCTCGAGGGCGCGAGGTTCTCCGTTGGGCTGGACTTTTCTTACCTCTACTTGCAACCGATCAGTACGCAGGAGTACGACGTGGCGGCCGGCAAAGGGCTCCGCTACGGAATCTATATGAGCGTGCGCACGCTGGGGGGCTTCATGCTGACCACGGAGTTCAACTACGCGACCGAAAAACAACCCAACTCGATTCTGCTTTTAGACCGGAAAAGTGCTTATTTTCAGTTCCTGTTCTCTTTGCCTTCGCTCAAGTGAAGCCTATTGAAGCAGCGGGATCCTTACCGTGATCGTCGTCCCTTTTTTGGACTCACTTTGAATCTCAATCGTTGCATGATGGGCTTGCAGAATCCCATGGGTGATCGACATCCCCAGCCCCGTGCCTTTACCCACTGGCTTGGTTGTGAAGAAGGGCTCAAACGCCTTCTTTTTCACGTTCTCGGTCATGCCAATGCCGTTATCCGAAACCTCAACAAGGATATGCGCATCCTCCACTTTGGAACTGATCGTGAGCTTTTTGGTATAAGGCACTTGTGCCGTTCTTGACTCAATTGCCATCTCCTCCATCGCGTCCCGGGAGTTCCCTATGAGATTGATCCAGACCTGCTCTAATTGGAAGGCCTCACCTTTGATCAGTCGCTCCTGGGTACTGAGGTTCTGCGTGATCTCAATGTCTTGGATCCGCAGCGCCTGACCCATAAGCAAAAACGCGGATTCGATTGTGGAATCGACGTGAACCCTCTCGAATTTTAGTTCGTCTTGCCTCGCAAAGGCCCGAACGTGTTTTACGATTCTGTCACATCGTTCGATGGAGGTATTTATCTTTTTGAGGAGGTTCTTAAGCTCGACGTCGGTTAAGATATTGCGGGATTTCAGCAATTCAATCATCTGAACCGCTAGGGCGATCCCCGTCAACGGCTGGTTTATTTCGTGGGCCAAGCCGGCAGACATCTCGCCTAAGCTCGCCAACTTCGCAGTTTGAAAAAGGAGGGTCTGTGACTGGGCCAGTGCCCGCTCGTGTTCTCGAACAGCAGTCATATCCTGAATGCTGCCCATGATTTTTATGAGTTTCCCCGCTTTGTCGCGGACAAATTTTCCGATGACCTGGACGGTCCTGATTGCAGCGTCGCTCCTGAGAATTCGGTACTCGAGGTTATAACTTGCTGCTTGATGTCCGAAGCGTTCCGGAACTTGCAAAAGGGCCGCCCTATCTTCTGGGATGACCATGGCCAGGAGGGCCTCATAGGTTAGCACCCCGTGTGGAAGACCAAAAATTGCAGCTGCGCCTTTTGACCCGGTTATCTCGCCCGTGTGAATCTCGTGCTCCCAACTTCCGAAGTTGCCGAGCTGCTCGGCCGCTTCAAATTGTTCATGGAGATGACGCAGTCCAATGGTCTGTGCAATCGAATTCTCCAGCACTCCAAAAAACTCATGAAAAAACGCCATTAAGGTGACAGGGATTTCGTCTTTGGGCCGCTCCAGAATAAATTGGATTAAGTTGCGATCAAAGGCCGGGCCCGCTTCTCTGCGTGCGTGCGAAAAGAATTCGCAATTCAAACAAAGAGGCAATTTTTGCTCAAAACTGTCTTGCGCGACTCCGTTACAAATGGTGCCCGCAATGAGCCAGCAGGCACGACCGGTCATCGGGAGTTCTCACTGAGCCATGAAGAGAGAAGAAAATATCCAAATGATGACATAATCACATACACCTCGTGCATGTGAGCATAGCCGGTTCTCCGCCAGCAGTAATCTCTTTTGATCAGTCTGGGCGCGATTTACTTGTGGCGGCGCGTTATCGAATTGTTCTACTCATACCTTAACGCATCAATGGGTCTTAAGAGCGAAGCTTTGCGTGCGGGATAGATGCCGAAAATCACGCCGATTGAAGCCGAAAAGAAGAAGGACATCACCACGGAGCTTGGCGAAATCGACGTCGTCCAACCCGCGACCTTTGAGAGAACGACAGTGATGCCCCAGCCTAAGAGGATTCCGATGAGTCCGCCAACGGCGCTGATCACGATGCTTTCAGCGAGAAACTGCGAGAGAATGTCCCAGCGTTTCGCCCCAATGGCTTTTCTTAGGCCAATTTCACGGGTTCGTTCGGTGACGGAAACCAGCATGATGTTCATGATGCCGATTCCGCCCACGAGCAGCGAGATCGCCGCAATCGAAGCAAGTAACGCGCCCATCGTTTTACTGCTCTCCGAGAGGGCCGCTTGAATGTCGGCCATATTGCGAATCTGAAACGCGTCATCAGACTGCGAGACCGGAATTCTGTGCCGACTCTGCATGAGCTTGAGACTCGCTTCTTGCACCGTATCCGTGTCGGAAGCTGAAGCCGCTTCAATATCAATGGAGTCGACATAGGTCTTGCCAAACACGCGATGCATGGCCGTAAGAACCGGGATCACCACAATATCGTCTTGATCTCTAAACCCTGTGGCGCCTTTTTCAGGGAGAATGCCGATGACTTGAAAATTGACTTTGTTCACCTTGATCATCTCGCCAATAGGGTTTTGCTCCCCAAAGAGTTCCCGAATAATGGTTCGCCCGATGACGGCCACGCGGAGACGCTTTAGATTTTCGTCTTCGGAAAAGAAACGACCGACATCAGGCTCCGAGGCGTGCATTTGCGCGTAGGCGGGTGTTACGCCAAGGACTTGAGGCGTACTCCAGTTCTTGTTGAGAAAAGTGATTTGGCCACGGCCATTGACTATGGGCGCGGTTCGGCTTACGCCGGGGACCTTGTCTTTGATTTCGGCTGCATCCTCCGTCGTCAGGCGCGCGACCGATCCTGCTCCCTGGCTCACGCCGCCGACCCGCATCCCGCCTGATCTCAGCACAAGAAGATTTGAGCCTAGAGAGGCAAGCTGGGCTTCAATCGCTTTTTGAGCGCCGCGCCCCAGGGCCAGCATCGCAACGACGGCGGCCACGCCGATGAGAATGCCCAGCATGGAGAGGCCCGTGCGAATCTTGTTGGCGAGCAGCGTTTTAAAGCCTTGATGAAAATATTCCCACGCTTCGGCAAGCGGTTTTCCCTTGCCAGGTTTGAGATTTTCAAGTGGCGGGGCCTGTTTCGGGGGGCGTGGTTTCCAATGCGCGGTTTTCTCGTCTGAAACAATTTGGCCGTCTCGCATTCGAATTAAGCGGTGCGCCTGGTGCCCAATCTCCTCTTCGTGAGTTACGATCACAATCGTGATGCCAGACTCATTGAGTTGATTCAGAATGCCCATGATCTCTTTTTCGCTGGCCGAATCGAGGTTCCCCGTGGGTTCATCCGCCAAAATCATGCGGGGTTTATTCACCAGCGCGCGAGCAATGGCCACGCGTTGTTGTTGGCCTCCTGAGAGTTCATTGGGACGATGATGGGCACGAGGCGTCAGGCCGACCTGTTCAAGCGGGGGTTTTCCCTTTTCAGTATTCAACTGTTTTTCGCTATAAAGCAGGGGCAACGCCACGTTTTCCAGCGCGTTCATGCGCGGCAATAAATTGAACTGCTGAAAAATAAAGCCAATGGCTTCTCGCCTGGAGACGGCCAGTTCGTCTTCTTTGAGCGCAGAGACTTCTTTGCCATTGAGCAGATAGGACCCAGAATCCGGCGTATCCAAGAGTCCTAGGATATGCATCAGGGTTGATTTTCCGGAGCCTGAGGGGCCCATGATCGCGACAAATTCGCCGTCTTCAATTTTAAGCGACGCGCCCTTGAGCGCGTATACGACGTTGGGGGCCCCTTGCGGGTCTTTTCCCATGACGTATTTTTTTTCAAGCTGCCGGATTTCGATCATTTTAGTGGCCGCCACCGCCGCCTGGGCGCGGGCGGGCGCCTCCCATGGGCGAGAAGGGGGATGAGCCAGGGCCTCCGCGATCTGATTTGTTCTTTAAGATGGGAACCAGAACCGTGTCCTGCTCGGTTAAACCCGAAAGCACTTCGGTGCGTTTTCCGTCTGTAATTCCGGTTTCCAATGCGGTTTCCTGAGGGGCATTACGTTTTTCAGCAGAGGGGGTTAACACGATAAATTTTCCATTTACTAATTTGAGGGCTTCGGTCGGAATCACGAGCGCGTTTTCTTTTGCCGCCACAAAGAAGGTTACGTTTGCGGTCATCCCGCTTCGCATCGACGAGGGCGTTTCGTCCGGCAGCACATCCACGATATAGGTCGTGACGCTATTCACGGTTTTTGCTTCATAGGCGATCTGATCGACGTGGGCTTGGATTGTTTCTTTAGCGTAGGCGTCCAAAATGACCGTAGCTTTTTGTTTGAGTTTGATTTGGGCGATATCGGTTTCGTCAACCTGCGCCTTGATCGTCAGGCGATCGGACATGACGAAAATCGAATCTTGCGCGGTAAAGGATTGTCCCGGCTCGACGTTTCTTAGAATCAGCGTTCCATTGATGGGAGCCAAGATGGGGGTTGGGCGGTAGAGTCCTTCCCACTTTTTTAGCTCCTCGGGGCCTTTGGATCTTGCGGCATCAAGCAAGGCGGCGCGCTCCGTGGAACTCATCCAAGCCAGGAGTTGGCCTCGTTTGACGCGATTGCCTTCTTTGGCCAAGACTTCTTCGACTCGTCCTGCAATCGGGGGTTTGATCTCGACGCGGTTTTCGGGCTGTACGATGCCGGTGCTCAGGATGGTGAGTTCGAGGTTTGCGCGGGTGGGTTTGACTTCTTTATAAGGTTTTTCGCCGGCGGCATTTTTTTTATAAAGCAGGAGCCCTCCGACGCCGATTGCGACGCTGGAGATCACAATCAGGATGAGAGGTTTTTTATGGAGAGTCGAGAGGTTCACCGTATAACTCCTTTGCCTAAAACCTGTTCCCAGGCCGCTTCAGTTTGGAATTGATTCTGGGCACTTTGCAGGCGAGCCTTTTCCCGGACAATCAGGTCATTTTCGATGACGTCCCAGTCTTCGAAAGTGAGGAGTCCGTTATTATATTTTTCGCGCGCGATCTGAGCGCGGGTCAAAGCGGCCTCATAAAAAAGGTCATCGACCTTCTTTTTCTCAATCGCTTCAATAAAATTCGAATAAGCCTGCTGGATTCGCGTGAGGAGTTCTTGATCTACGCTCAGGCGATTTTGAGATGCGGCTAGAAAAAGGGCTGCCGAGCTCTTGGCGGCAAAATAGTCTTTGAACCCACCAAAAAGCGGGAAACTCAGCGTGAGTCCGGCCGACCACCGCTCGGTGCCGAGGCTGTAGCCTGTACCCTGAGTGCCTAGCGAGCCTGAAAAATTGAGACTCGGATAAAAAGCAGAGTAGGAGGCCGAGAGCGTGTTTTGGGCAAGCTCTTCTTTTACGATCGCTTGCTCGTGCTCGGGCGTTGCTGCCGCAAGCGAGCGCAGATCAATATTTGCGGCAGGGGCGGGGAGAAACGGGGGCTGCTCTTTTGCCTCGAGGGTTTCGAAGCTTGAGACAGAATTTGGGCGACCCAATATTTTTGCGAGTTGAGTTTGGGCGCTGTTAAAGCCATTTTTGGCCTGAAGTTCCGAAAGGCGGGAGTCGGCGTGATAGGCCTTGGAGAGGAGGACTGATCCTTTGTTCTCTCGGCCGCTCTCAAAACGAAGTTCTACCAGGTGCAGGTTCTCCTCACGCCTCAACGCGATGGCGTGGGCAAGTTCGATCCCTTTTTGTGAATAGTAGAGGTTTGAATAAGAGGCTTTCAGATCCGCACTTATTTTTGCCTTGGTGATCCTGAGCAAAATCTGTGAGAGCACTTCGCTCTTCTTGGTCTGTTTCAATCGAAGCTCGTCTTGAAAGCCGGAAAACAGATTCTGATTGAGGGTTGCGGTGGCAGAAGAACCTGAGGTGTAGGGAGTGCTGGCTCCGAGAGTGTTGCTCCAGGTTGTGCCGAGATTCCCGTTTAGGGTAGGCAAGAATCCATTGTAGGCACCTTGGGAGAGCGCTTCGTTTGAGCGCAGATTTTCACGAGCGGCTTGCAGGTCTGCGTTGGAGCGAGTAGTTTCCTGGATGGCGTCTTCAAAGGAGAGGGGAGAGCCCAGAGCACTGAGGGGCGCGAAAAGGAGGATCGTGAAGATTTGACGGAGTGAGTGGCGTTGCGCGTCCATGGCTATTTATTTCTACCTCCGAATGGGGGAGGCGTCTAGAAGTCTCGGGAGTTTCTTGGGAGTTTCTTGGGTTGCTTCTTGGCTCGAATGGCCGCAAGCTAAGAACTCAATGAGTCATGCGAGTCAAAAGATCTTGAAGCTCTTTAGAGTTTTGGCCGCACTTGTTGCGGTGCTGGGCGGGATCGCTCTGATCCGAGACACTGCGTATAACGGCCATGATTTTGAGGTTTTTTGGAATGCTGCGCGCGCCCTCTTGCAAGGCTCTTTGCCGTATGAAGTCGGCGCAGATTCAGGAATGGTCTTCAAGTATCCCCCTTGGATTCTCCCGTTTTTTGTACCCTTCGCATTTTTTGATCTCGCCACTGCCAAGTGGCTTTGGGGTGTCATTGAGGTCGCAGCGTTAGGGAGCGTTGGAGTTTGGGTTTGGCGTAGTTTGAAGCAGGGTGCAAGCGAGGGCGCCGGGGTTTCCGTAGTGGGCGTGGGCCTTTGCTTCTGGGGCTTGTGGGCGGTTCACGCACTTGACGGGCAAGTCGCGTTGCCAATTCTGGCACTTCTTTTGTGGAATTTCCCTCCAGGCAAATCGCAGGGCGCATCTCACGCGCGAATGGCGTGGGTTTTGATGCTACTCACGACAAAAGTGTTTACGATTTTTGCGGCGCTTGGTCTTTTGAGAAGACTTCGTGTGAGGACGATATTTTTGGCGATCCTCTTTTGTGGAGTCATGTCTGTTCCTGCACTTTTTATCTATTCTCAGAAGTCTTCGACGAATTCTGCGACGACCCCGGCAGCTTTTGCGCTGGTTCAGGGCTGGACTCAAGCCGCAAGTTCCGGGGTGGACCGTTTGGGGCTTGAGCATGTTCGGGGAAGAGCAAATCAGGGGTTGCCGGGGTTAGTGCTGAGAAATTTGAGTCTGGGGCAACTTAGTGAGAGTGACACGCGCACCGAGGTTATCTTGTTCGCTGTACTTACCTTGATCTTGGGCGGCTGGTGGTGGCGGCAAACTGGCCGCAGGCAATTAGGCCCTGAGCAGTCTTGGGCCGGCTGGCTCGCCCTGGCGCCCGTTGTACATCCGCTGCCGTGGTGGCACCTTTTTGTGTGGGCTTATCCCTTGGCAGTATTTGCTTTTGCTGCCGCTATGGGAGCAAAATCGGGACACAAGCGTAACCTTGCCCTCGTGGGCGCCTGCTTGGGGATTTTTCTGCTGTGTTTTGCAACTGAGAAGGTCATGGGCCCCTTGGGGGCGTCCTTAGAAGTTCTTTCGGTGAAGTCGTGGGGTGTTTTGATTTTGGCTTTTGTGATGAGTCAGTGTGCTAAGAGGACTGAGAAACTATTATGAAGAATAAACTTTGGCTTTTTCAGATTCCGTTGATCGTGTTTTTTGTGGTTTGTTTCTGGATCACGGAAATGGGCGTGCAGGGGGAACTTGAGAATCGGTTTTTGAGGGAGTCGATTTTACAGCCATTGTTGCGGGTTTCGGCGGCTTTTACGGATCTAAAGTTTAAGTTGCGCGGCACCACCAAAGTGAAAAATAAAATAGTGATCGTGGATATCGATGATCGAGCCATTGAGTCAATCGGTCGCTGGCCGTGGTCTCGGGATGTGCAGGCTTTTTTGGTTAATCAGATTTTCGCTTCCGGCGCGAAGGTTGCTGGGCTTGACATCACAAACTCGGAACCTGAGGTGAGGGTGCCCGAGGAACTTTCGCTGGCCCTTCAAGCTCAGGGTTTGGGAAAAATGCTGGAGCCCTTTGATACGGATGGACAGTTCGAAGGGGTTGTCAAAAAATATGCAGATAGATTGGTGTTGGGGTGGGCCTCAAATGGGGACTGCCAGCCTCTCTATTCTGGTCCCAAGGACTGTCCACTTCTGGACTCAGGGCAGAAAATCGAGCTGCCTGGGGGGTTTGAAAAGTTTTCAATTTCAAAAGTAGAGGGGGTAAATAAGTTTGATGTGACGAAGACAGCGATCCCCTCGGTTTTTCAGTTTTTGGTAAATATCCCTCGTTTTAACGCTGTTGCGAATCATTCAGGGCATTTTCATGTGGTGCCGGATAGTGATGGTCTTATTCGCAAGACAAACCTTTTTTTGCTGGGAAACGGAAAAGCTTTTCCATCATTGGCGCTTGAAATGGCCCGGGTTGGACTGGGGGAGGATCTGCGCCTTGAGTTTGATTCACAGGAAAAAGTTAAATCCATTGGATTTGTTAAATCCCGACGTGAAATTCCTGTAACCCCCTTGGGTGCGATGCATACGAATTATCGAGGTCCAGGTTTAAGTTTCCCATACGTTTCGGCCTATGATGTTTTGAAGGGCGAGGGGAAAATTAGCGGTGACCCACTCAAAGACGCGTATGTATTGGTCGGCACGTCCGCCTTGGGTATTTATGATCTTCGAGTGACCCCCTTTGATACCAACATCCCCGGAGTCGAGATCCATGCTAATATCTTGGACAACATTCTCTCCGGAGATCCTCTCGTTCCCGGTTCCAGCGGGTGGGGTACCTATTGGGTTCTGGGCTTCATGATCTTTGGTGCGCTCTTGTTTTCGTTTGTACTTCAACGTGCGGATGCGATTCCGGCGCTCTTAGTTGTTTTGGGGGTTTTGGCGGCATTTGTCTTGGTGGATCTGAAGCTTCTTTTTTCCAATAATCAAA
>CAIRTR010000063.1 GCA_903881565.1 Oligoflexia bacterium
AGTTGCTTGATGAATTGGGGCTACTCGCTAACTCGTTTGAGGCGAAGGCGCAGGAGTTTCGTGATCTTCCGAAGGCCGGACGAACTCACCTTCAGGATGCGCTCCCCATGACTTTAGGGCAGGAGCTAGGGGCCTATGCAGGCACTCTGACGAAGTGTCATGCGCTGATACGTGAATCCCGATCTTATCTTTTGGAGCTCTCCATTGGTGGCAGCGCGATTGGTTCGGGGCTCAATGTTCCTGGAAACTATGTGAGCAGGATCGTAGAATTATTGCGTGAAGACACACGAGAGTTTTTGAGGGGGGCTCCTGACCTATTTGAGGCAACCCAGTCGCAATTCCCCATCGGCGTGTTTTCGGCAGCCCTTCGCGCTTGTGCCCTCGAGGTGATTCGGATCTGCAATGATCTGCGCCTTTTGAGCTCAGGTCCTCTTACGGGTCTATCGGAAATCACCCTCCCCGAGGTTCAGCCTGGGAGTAGCATGATGCCTGGCAAAGTGAATCCTTCGATTTTGGAAATGGTCACTCAAACCTGTTTTTCTGTTTTAGGTTACGATCACACCATTGCCATGGCCATTCAGGCTGGCCAACTTGAACTCAATGTCATGATGCCGCTTATGGCCTGTTCAGGCCTTGAGGCGACCTCGATCTTCACTCACGCACTTGGCGTGATGAGGGTCCGCTGCATTGAGGGGATCAAAGCCAATGCCGAAAGGCTTCAGCGATACTTTGAACTTACGCCTCAAGTTGCCACCGCGCTCACGCCCGTTTTAGGTTATGAAAAAGTCGCAGAATTGGTACAGGTTTCGCTTCAAACTGGCACTTCAGTTATTCAGCTGGTTCGAGAGCGCAAACTGATATCGAAATCGGATCTGAATGAGTTGTTAGATCCAGAAACGATACTTGCCGGGCAAAAAAAGATTGCCTAATCTAATTTACTTCGATGGGCTTTCCGCCAGAATTCGCGCTAGGCGGCTTTAGATTCGGGAGAATCGGTCTTTGCCGGCTCGACCTTGGCGGTGGGAAGTACGAAGAAAAATTCAGATCCCTTCCCACTTTCGCTTCGAGCGCCGATGACGCCTCCATGGGCTGCGATGATTCGTTTTGAAATATAGAGACCAAGGCCTGTGCCTTCTATTTTTCGATTTTTTGCCTGCCAAAACCGCTCAAAAACCCGCTCAATTTGATTCTCGGGGATCCCAGGACCGGAGTCTTTGACGGTGAAGCATATCCCCTTTTCTTGCAGCACGGCCCCGACCTGAATGGTCCCGTGCGGGGGTGTGAATTTCATCGCGTTCCCAACGAGGTTGGTGAGGACTTGCAGCACCCTGTTTTTATCGCAGAAAACTGACAAGTTTTCAGGCTGGATTTTGGTCTCGAGTCGAATTTTCTTTTCGGCAGCTTGGTGCTCGAAACTGGCAATTACCTCGTTGGCCAAATCGTGGCAGTTATGGAGGCTGGGATTCAGTGAGAGGTATCCTGCCTCGATGCGGCTGAGGTCGAGGAGATCAGAGGTGATGTCGATAATTCGCATGACCGAAGAATGCATTTGCTTCACAAGTTTCTGTGCGGTGGCATCAGGTTCTTGAGAGGGAAGCGTTCGCTTTAGAAGCTCCAGGGCACTGGTCATTGTGGTGAGCGGATTCTTTATTTCGTGAGAGACGACCGCAATCAATTCCTCCTGAGCTTTAAGGGCCTGATCGCGTTGTGCCTCCGCCTCCTTGCGAACGTGAATATCGGTCACCGTCGTGAGAATAATGAGTCGGCTATCTAAAATCGGTGTTAGCCCAATTTCGACCGGGACTTTTCCGCCATCTTTTTTGAGGGCAAAGAGATCGCGTCCCGCCCCCATGGGACGTGCTTGAGGATGCAAAGCGTAGTTTTTTCTCAGCTCCGCATGATTTTGCCGGATTTCTTTGGGCACCAAGATGTCGACGGACTGATTCATGAGCTCATCGACCCGGTATCCAAAAAGTCTTTCGGCTTGGGGGCTGACTCTGAGAATCGTTCCGTGCGCAGCGTCTATCGTCAGAAGCGCGTTGGGGCTAGAGTCGAAGATGTTTCGAAATTCCGCTTCAGCCTGTTTTCGCTTGGCAATCTCGGCAGCGAGGGGCTTGTAAACGAAGAGTCGAATGGCGGGATAGAGCGCGAGCGCGACAAGCAAAGCATCGATTGAAGTCAGTCCAAATCGAATTCGTTCTCCTAAAATAGTTCTGATCAGG
>CAIRTR010000064.1 GCA_903881565.1 Oligoflexia bacterium
ACTGGAAATTGATTCGCGCCCCCAGACTGCTCGTGGCAACGGCTCCTTGTTGATTGAGTTGATCCCTCAATAGACTAGCGGTAGACGGCGATGCATCTCCCTTACTGAACGATCGAGGATTGCCAGTGCAAGCCGTGAGCGCAATCAAGGCTGCGAACGCAAACAGGCACGCTGCTTTATTCTGACTTTCGCCAGAGCGGGTAGAGCGTGATGATGTCGCGTCTTCAAACAGCATTTCTAAAACCTCATTAGTGTAAGTGAATACAAGATCATCCCCGCACAAAGCGGAGAGTTCCCGGCAGATTTTCCTCCAAGACATGCAGTCTTGAATTCAACATTCGTTGCATCGGCCCCGGAGATACGAGAAATTTGAAAAACCGAAAGCGCTGGATCCGCAGCCAGCGGAACCACAATCTGCTTGGTCTGCACCTCAGCGCCACCCACCGCCGAGGTATCCGACTGCATCCGCACGAGTAGCGGAGGAGCCAGGAGCAAGAAGGGTTGCACCACATCACTTGCGGTATGCTTGATAAAGGCCTTCCACGACGTATCGGAGCAGTACTCGGGTTTGAGTTGGCCATTTTGGACACAATCGGTAGGTTGCAAAGGAGCACTGTGCAAACCCGAGGCCGAGAACTCGAGAATCGCAAGCAGGTTTTCACCTGGCGCAATCACGGCCGGATCGCGATTAAGCTGCACGCGCACATAAACGCCATCCCCCGGGCCGCCTGTGCCTTCGGTCGTAGCGCTGGATGCGCAGTCATATTCACTGACGCGGTAGAAGCCTGAAGGCCCTCCACATGAAATTGGTTTTATCATGCTGGGCTGACCGGGCGCTGACGCGGGAAACGAGATCAG
This sequence comes from Oligoflexia bacterium, assembly GCA_903881565.1. GTDB lineage: Bacteria > Bdellovibrionota > UBA1018 > UBA1018 > UBA1018 > CAIRTR01. The sequence continues at coordinate 859 of CAIRTR010000064.1, forward strand.
ACATTGTGAGGCCGCACTCTCGCCGGGATCTGCAAAGCGGGCGCAATCGGCACTGGGGGCGGCGATATTTTTTGGGCCACTCACGCCGAGTTCCACTGAAGTGAGCCAGTGAGGCCAGGTGGGTGCACTCGGACCGCCGCTGGAGAGCGCAGTTCCATCACTGTTGAAAAGTCGCACGGCCTGGAGGCCCGCACCGGGTTTTGCCACGGTTCCTCCAGCAGATGGAGCATCGAAACTTCCGGTGGTGGATGAGGATTTGAAAACTACTTTTGCGATCTTGGCTCCTGAGACGCCGTAGCTGGTTGCGGGACCCGGCGAAGGAGAAGCTTGAGTTTGAAGAAGGGCCTCCACGCTTGCGGCTTGAGAGCCAGAGGACGAGACAGCGCGAGGCGTATCGTAGCAAGAAGTGAGTGCGAGGCACCCCCCAAACGCGATGGTTATTGGTGTGAGCTTGCGAGCTCGGAAATGGTTTTTCATCGGGCGCTACATCCTCCTCTACTTCTCATCGACAAGTTCGCGAAAAATCTAAACTTGACCATGAATTAAAGAGGGGAGTTCTGATGGCACTGCGCGCTAATTAGATATAAATGACCCACTACCCCGAATTGCTGTGCTGTACCGCTTAGTTCCCCCGGAACTCCCCTATTGATAAGGGTAACAGAGGTTGACTCAATTAGTCAAGTACCACCCACATACTGATAAGTTATTGAAAAACCACAACAATTTATATAGTTGGCGATGACGCGCACACTCCTGTAGCGCGACAGGTGCTTTGATTAAGACACTCAGGAACCCTGCGGTGACCGACAACTCGGTAACTATGTCGTATATTTTCCAACTTTAAGGAAATTTACCCGGGGTATTTTTCCCAAAAAACAGTCTACTTCAGTGCCCGAGTAGGTTTGGTAATACGAAAGTTTGAAATCCTTTTCAAAATAGCTTGTGCCGACCCTCGCAGGAATATCGAGCGTGTCTTCGAGGATTTGAAAATAGGATTGGACCGTTTTCGTATCGACGCCGACGTCTTTTGCAATCGCTGAAAAATTGATGATCTTGCCATTGTGCTGTGCGGAGATTTCAAGGAACTGCCGAAAGGGTTCGAGTTTGCGGGTAATTTGTTCAGCGACGATTTCTTCTTTGAGATAGGTCAACGTGTAGGTTTTCAAAAACTTTGCCTTATCCGTGTTGGCATTGAGTGCGAAAATCTTAGGGAGGGTTCGCTGCGCCCTTTTTGAGTTTGCGTGCACTTGACACGGTCAATGCAAAACGCCAACCCTTTTTTTCAATCAGACGATGTACTGTATTGAGTAGTTTCGGGAGGCGCTGAATTTCGTCTAACACTACAAGCTTAGGGCGTGGGACGAGTGCTTCGAGCTCTGTTTCTAACAACTTTGGGTGGCGCAGGTAGCGGTCGAATACCTCTTCATCCAGGAGATCAATGAAGTGCGTTTGGGCTTCTGGAAATCGGGAATGCAAAAGAGAAGTCTTGCCCGTACCCCTGGGGCCAAACAAGAAGAAGCTTTCGCCGGAAGTCAGCTGAACGGTTCTGTGGAACATACTCCATATTTTGGACCAATTTATGGAGTACAGTCCTTACTTCACTCGCTCAGCCGTTCTTGAATACCGTCCCGTGACGATCTCAAAAATAGAGTCTTTGCTTGCCGAATGCCAGATATCGTTATCAACCGGCTTTTGGCCAAAAGTGGTTTCGGCTGCGCCACCTGCAGTCGGAGTGCGCGCGCCTCCGCCAAAGAGTGAGGCCAGACCGCCTAGGCCTGAATCGCTACTCCCGCTGCCATGGGATCCGCTACCTCCGCCTCCGCCGCCACCTGAATACGCGGAACTACTCATATCTCCGAGTCCCTTGATATCTCCTGAATGATCTTGAACCGCTTGTCCCACACTCGCAAGTGCAGCACCCATCTCACCCATACCGCTCAAGGCACCTCCGAGAGCATCGCCTGCGTTGCGTGAATTTTTCAGATGGTCATTCAATGCATTCAGATCCATTTGCTGCGCCGCTGGGACGGCAACATTATCAAGTCCTGAACGCTGCATGATTCCGCCGTCGGTTGCGCCCGCCATCTGCTGACAGGTTCCCTCTGACATGCCCTTATCGCGACATGCATGATAGGATTCGAGCTTCGCCTTAGCTAAATCACCCGCCGATGTGCTAGCAGACTTCGAGCCGCTGCTTCCCGCATTCGCACCGGTGCTACCAGCATCTCCCGTACCCAAACCGCCTCCATTGGAGTTAGTCGAACCAGAACCGCCAGCGATTGTTTTCTTACTGCTGTCAAAAACGCTCTTCACACTATCGCACGAGCTCTTCTTTGAAGACTCGTGATTTTTCCAGTTCATGTATCGAAGTGCTGCGAGAGCCGCAAAAGTTACGGTTGTTACGCAAGCTTCGGTGCCGCGAGCGTCTTTCTTCTCGGCCTCAGCTTTCTTTGCCGCTTCAGCATCTGCAGCCTTCTTCTCCCCTGCAGCCTTCTCATCTGCAGCCTTCTTATCCCCTGCAGCCTTCTCCTCTGCAGCCTTCTTCTCCCCTGCAGCCTTCTCCTCTGCAGCCTTCTTATCCCCTGCAGCCTTCTTATCTGCAGCCTTAACCTGGGCATTGTGCTTCTGAGCTGCCGCAGCCCTATCCGCCGCAGCCTGATCTGGGGTTGGCCCAGGCGGAACTGCTTGTTGTTGTGGTGGGGGCGCTGCTTGTGGCGCTGCTTGTGGTTTTGGTCCTTGATCTATTCCATACGCTTCTTTGAAATCCTTTTTGCCCTGATTATAGGTCCTTGTCACTGTCGCATCGGTTTCTATTAAGGCCTTATCGACCTTCTTCTTCACTTTGGTTCCAACGCCCCCCCAGAACTCCGCTGCATCATCCAATATGCCCGCCTTCGCATCCCCACCCGCTAGCATCCCCAACAAAAACGCCTTCGAACCGCCACCAAACATCAAGGCCGCCATAAAGGGATTAATCTGCTGTGGCTTCGGAACCGGCATCCGATAATCGTAATACGGATGCATCTCGAGTGATGCTCCCTTAAAGTTTTTCCCCATATTGATACACTCATTAAGTCCTACAGCACCGCCAATCACTCCCGAAGCAACCGCCATCAACGGCTCACTTGAGAGAAATATCGCTGCCCCCACTTCACCCACTCCAGCTGCGCAAGCAGCCACTGAACAAATCTTATCGACCGCGCCACCGACCATCGCGCCAGAACCAATTTTGCTCGAAGCACACACTGCTCCGCACGTCGCAGCAGTCGCAACGTCCATAGCAAAAAGAATTAATTCCCACGTTTTGCCTTCGTCCGCTTTTTTGTAGGCCTGACAATAGGACATGAGCTGCCCGTCGTTTTTATAGTTACAACGCATCAGGTTGTCGTTGTACTCCTTACAACTCATGTTCTGGTCACCCGAGTTTTGGATCATGGGAACTTTAGTGTTACAATCTTTTGCTGTCACGCCATCAGCGCCCATAATATTCGGAAGCGGTGAAGCCGGCGATGTCGGAGTATCTCGACTCGTGGGTGATCCGTGCGCCGCGCACCAAGCATCGTCGCGTCCTCCCCACACCCCTGTCGTGCCTCGACCTTTGACAATACCAATCGGTACAGCGGAGCCATCATCTTTGCCCCAGGTTCCTTTGGATCGTGAGTTCCAATCTGAATCGGTTTGAACGCTCACAAGTACATCGCAGATTTCATCGCAGCTCGCAATCGCTTCGGGAGGTTTGTTGTTATCGTTATTGAACCCCAAACCGTCTTGCGCGGCGAACGCCGCCGGAGCAGCAATGCCGCTGAGATAGGTGGCCAAAACAATCCAGGAATAAATTCTGCGTGAATTTTGTAACATACTATTTCCCCCCTGCCTTTTGCGATCGCGACGGTAGCCCCACAAGAGCTCGATTAAGTGCTGTATCCCATTCCAAATTTTCTATCTTTTCCTGGTTTTTGACAAGCTTCTCAAGCTTCAAAGACACGATTTGAAAAATACTCCCCCCAAAACCTTCATGCCAAATGTCATTGGATTCAGGCCCTCCGGGCGATAGTTTTTTGACGGCGGCAAAATTGCTTTCAGTGGTCGTGCCGCCCGCAGGCTTAGCCCCAAAAGCACCCCAACTCAAGGTCGCAGCTTTGGGTTTTGCAGCGGCCTTAGTGCCGCCGCCGCCACCACCCGCATAAGAGGAGCCTGAGCCCTTGTTTTGATCGAGGTATTTTTCCAACGACGCCTCCATCTTGCTGGCGGCTGGAGGCATGTTACTCAAGCCGGCCATCGCGGCAGCAGGTGAGCCTGTCTCCAGTTGACGCGCAAAATCCCGCAAATCCATGCCAGTCATTTTTTTGAAATCTTCATGAAGCGTCTCTGGATGAGGAAACGCCGTCTTAAACAAGTTGCCCATTTTTCCATCCATCGCCGCAGATAATACACCGGTCGTAAAATCAGAAGCATTACCTTTAAGGTGGTCCGCGATCGGGGTTTTTGTTAGCGATGTTTTATTCAGAGTTCCTGTATTTGCGATTTTTGGAGCTGTGTTTCCCGTATTGCCGAAAGTAGGCCCAGTATACGAACCCGTGTTGCCCCCGGTATTAGAGAGAGTCGTCGCATCCAACCCCTTCAAACCCAAAATGGTACTGCAATTCGCATCCTTAGAAGAGGACTGTTCCTTTATCGCAGCATATTTGACCCCGACAATCGCAAGAAAAGCTCCCGCCGCGTAACAAGGGGCGTCGCTGCCTTTTTTAGAACTCTCTTCGGCCGCTTTTCCCATCATGCCCTTAATCATCATGATAGACCCAGCGCCTGCCAAAGCCGCTCCTCCCTCTTTGACTAGGCCTTCTCCAAATTTTGAAAACTCCTCACCCTTGGCAATTAGGATTGCTTCACCAACAAGATCCTCAAGCACGGCAAGCCCTCCCACTATTGTGCACGCCTTTGTTACCGCGGCCGTCGCCGGAGGATAGCAACCCACGCCGCAAACTACAGCCGCTATGCCGTAAGCAATCAGGGAAACCATATCTGCCGTTTTACTCGCGCCTGCCAATTCGTAAGCCGTGCAATAGGATCCAAGGTCGGACATACGCGAACGAGTCACTTTTTCACACTGAATGGCTGTCGTACCTTCAGCTTTAGCATTAGCGGCTCGTTGTGCCTCTAATGCGGCTAATTGTTTATTAAGCTGATCATTAG
>CAIRTR010000065.1 GCA_903881565.1 Oligoflexia bacterium
TAAGGCCACCGCGCCATTTTCAGAGCCATAAACCGTATAACCTTCGCTCTCAAGAAGCAGCGATGAAGCAAATAAAATGTTCCGATCATCCTCAACAATCAATATCGTCTTAGCCATTTATGAACGCCCTTTCTCGGAAAACATTTGGGGAAGCTCATAATAGAACGTGTGTTCGGTATTGTACTTTACCGCGTTATCAAGGAGATTGGAGAGCACCTGATTCATGCGCACAGGGTCCAGTTCGATCTGCACCGGGTGATCAGGTGCTGCGAAAACAAAAGCCAACAGTGCACTCGGCCCAAACGCAAGCGCCGCAATCAAACCCGTGAACAACCGAGACGTCATTGCTCCCTCTCCCTTTGCCTTGGGGAACTAGTACTGCAAGTTTCGGCGCGAGGCCAGGGAAAATCAGGGGTTTTTTAGGTCTTCGCGGCTGATTTTGGCTTCTATCGAAAGTGCATTTTGCACGAAAATCTCGAGCACTTCAGCCGCTAAACCGGCGTGCATTTTCCGGCGGGCGTTTTAATGAGCCTTAGCGCGCCGTTTTTTGACTTAATATTTTGCCCATCACTTCAAGCGTTGCAGGACTTAGATTCGCTTTGTAGCCGCTCCAAAGTTCTGCGGATTTTTCAATCGTAGGGTGTTGATCGTTTGCGAGATCAGAGGCCACAGAATCTTTTATGGCATTAAGTTCTTCAAGTTCGTGGTTATAAACTTCAAGGGATTCTTGAGAGACTCCGAGGGCGAGTGCTCTGTCGGCAGAAATTTCTGAAAAAGTGAGTCCGCTAGAGCCTTCTTGATCCAAGAGCACCAGGCCTGCGATGCCGATCGCGCCGGCCGCGAGAATTTCGGCAGCTCCCACAAAAGCGTCGAGCACCCGCCCCACGGGATTGAGCCGCTTATCCGGAATCGCAGCATCCAACAAAAGCCCGCCGGTCACCGCCAGCAATGCGCCTCCTACGATCATGACGGGCACGTTAGCGGTCGCAATACCGACCACCGCGTGAGCCTTCTTCGGAGAGAGTGTCGAAGAAGTGATAAGCGCGCCGAGAACGAGAATTGAAAATGATTTTTTGAACATGACTGAGATCCTCCCATGAGAGTTTTTGTTTAGCGACGGCTCCGATTCTTTGAAGTCATCGAAGCAATCGCTTGATTAATGCGGTGTATAAAACAAACATTGGCAATACGGAAATCAATAGAAGTAATACGAGTCATTCCTGGAAGGAATCTGTGGAGGAACCCTTGTGGACGCCCCTTGCTCAATCACACCTTTTTGAATGTACCGGCTTTAGTCAGCGCCAATGAGTTAAGGCGGAGCACCGTCTGATTCAATCCTCATGATCCGGTAACCTTGAGCGAGAAGCGTTTTCATTGGAACTCCCGCAGCTTCGAAGAGATTCTTGATAAGGTACCGACCCATGCCTCTGAAGTCCCGCCCGAAGTGAACGATTCGAGTAAACGCCAGATGATCCCAAAAGCCCCGTCCAGTTTCGTTCTTGTTTAGTGATGCGCCTTTTTTGGCGCCGGTGACGATAATGGCGATTCCACCCGCGAGCTCTCGCAGGAACCGCCTCCAGATGAGGCGAGATGGCACCTTGATGAGGAGATGAATGTGATTACCGACGTTTGCATAGCGATAAAGCCGCACGCCCCAGCGTTTAGCAAGTGCCTCCGTAAAGTCATGAATATGATCACAATGCTTGGGATGAAGCATAGAACTTGAGCCGCGAGCCTGAGAGGATCGCAAAACAACGTGAAGTGCCTGCTTCGGATCAATGGGGCGCCTGATTTTGCGCTTGTTCTTCGTGTGCTCCCCGCCATGAGAGATGTCTCCCGTTTTCGAATTGAATCCAGGCAAAAAGGATTGAGCTTTGACTCGCATTTTTTCTGATAGCGTAGGGGCAATGGGTTTGCAAGCAAAATTCACCCACGGCGGAGGTCCGGACCTGGTACATCATGGAGACTGAGAAGGGAGAACAGCCGTTTCACGTGATTTGTCAAAATGCCCACAGCGCTACAGTGAATGGCACGCTCCCGCGCTTCCCCTCCCGCGCTAACCGCCGCAAGCGATCGGAAACGAGCCTTTTTACAATTCACAATCACACCACCTAAAGACGTAAATTACTAATATTACACCACAATCTGAAACATCTACCATTCAACTTATCATTCATGCTATCATTCATATTGATGATCAAATCGTCCAAACAGCGTTTACTAGAACTCCTCCGCTCCGAAGGCCCTCAGAGTCCAGCGGTACTGATGGGGCGATTGAGCATCAGTCAACCCACCTTGTTTCGGTTAGCCAAAGCCCAACCCGAGAACATTGCCGCACTCGGCGCCAATCGAAATCGCAAACTCGCCGCACTTCGAAACGCTCGAGGGCTGACTTCAATCACGCCTGTTTTTTTCATCTCCCCAGAAGGCGAAGCCGTCTCCGCTGGCAACCTTCTCGCCCTCTACCCTAGCTCGTTCGTTTTTCAGCCAAACTCATCGCCATCGAAGCCCCTGTTTTATCCAGGGCTACCCTTCTTTTTAGACGACATGCGACCCCAAGGCTTCATGGGGAGAACCTTTAGCCAAAAACATTCAGACTTGAGATTGCCTCCGCGAATATCAGACTGGAGCAATGACGACATTCTCGAGGCCCTTGCCTGCCGAGGCGAGGATCTAACAGGTAATCTCCTCATCGGAGCAGAATCTTTTGAACGCTACCAATCACTTCGACGCGGCAAGACCGAAGCAATCGATGGTACGCGGCCCGCAAAACAATATCTCATCCATGCACAAGCTGCCATCGATGGACAGCCCGCCGGCTCATCTGCCGGAGGAGAACAGCCCAAGTTCGGTGCGACACTCAAAGACAAGAACGGCACCCTCAAAAAGGTTCTTGTGAAATTCTCCCCCACCGGCGACACATTTTCTGCCTCCCGATGGCGCGATCTCCTCATCTGCGAATCACTCTCGCTTGAGCTATTGCGCGAAAACGGCATTGCAGCCGCAGAGAGCAGACTCATAGAAGCTGGGGGAAGAACATTTCTAGAAACCCTACGCTTTGATCGTGTAAGCGCACACGGACGAAAAGGCACAATCTCGCTCTCCGCGATTGAAAACGAATGGATTGGGCGAGGCGAGAACTGGTCCGTGTCTGCGCAAGCGTTAGCGCGTGACAAAAAAATATCAGCGGACGATCTTAGCACCATTCAGACCTTAGAGTGCTTCGGCCGATTAATCGCCAACACCGATCGTCACCCCGGCAACCTCTCCTTTTTCTGGCAGCCCGGAGAGAAGCAGGTCCAACTCGCCCCGATTTATGACATGCTCCCCATGCTCTATGCGCCTAGCAGTGGCGGTGAAGATACCCGGAAAAAGTTCAGCCTCCCCTCTTATGATCACACCCTCCTAAACTCCTGGAAAGGGGCACTCAAACTGGCAATCCAGTACTGGACCCGAGTACACGAGGACTCAAGGATCTCGCCCGAATTCAGAATAATCGCAAAGCGGAACCTCTCGTTGCTGTCCTAAAACCCCGAAAACGCACCCCTGCCGTGGATATGCGAAGTTATTGGATTTCAGCCTGACCCAAATTAGAAATTTCCACATTCGGCTCCAAAATGCGCTATACCCTCCCCACATGAGCCTCCCAAAACCGTTCCTTCCCCCCGCTTTGCCTGTACTCAAACTCACCCGTGTTGTGGAGGCGGATCCGCGCCATGCTGCGATTGAAGCACTCCTTAAAAAAGACTGCCGGCCGCTTTGGGAAAAAAGTTTTTACAAAGTACCCCATATCCCTTTTCTGCCGGCTCTGGAGAGTTGCCTCAGAGACGTCCACAGTCGCAAGAAACTGGAACGTGGAGTGGAGCAAATTGAGCGCCTCTTAAGCAAAGAGCAAAAGGGATTGGCCGCACTTAAAGAAAAGCAAGGCACCGAACCTTTTAACCGGATTTCGCGACTCTTTATCGTGGCCAATGATGGGAGCGAGCGCTTCTATCGGGCGTGCGAAAAAGTGCTGCTACAGAACAGCGATCGCCTGCTTCTCTTGCACGTCGACGCGTCTTCTGACCGCCTTGCGCAGTGTATTTTAGGTGTGTCGGACAAACCGCTCAAAGCGCTCCTCGTCTCAGACCGGGACGCGGTTTCGGGAGTGCTGTTTTCGCTAGTGGGGAACTAGCAATCTAGCGCCCCTTCAGACTCCATCTCGCAGGGACACTCGCCCCTCGCGCGGCAAGCATTGAGATGAGTCGCCCAGGATCGTCCGTGATAATTCCGTCCACACCCCAATCGATCATTTTTGCGGTCATTTTTGCGTCAAATGCCGTGCCCAGCTTTTCAGGCCAGCTCCAAACAACGACCTTAAGCCCCAGGGAGTGCGCTTCTTTGAGTGACCCGAGCGTCAACTCCGCATCTTCTGGCTCCCAAGCAAATCCACCCATTACCTTGACCATCTGCGGGATTGATCCGCCACTCTGAGCCAGGAGCGCGCCTCCCGTCCAAAGCGTCGCCAAGGCCGGATCTTGTGAATAAAAATCATCCCCACCCCCTTTTTCGTTATCGCGACTGGTAAGGTACGCGGTCTTGAGGTGTGAATCGAGTTTCTGAAGCGCCGTCAGACAGCGAAAATCGAAGGCTTGAACTTCCGTGCGACCGATGATTTTTTCTTCTTTTAAAACTCGGTAAACCGCGCTCGCAAATACGACCGGATCCGCGCTAGATTCGGGGTGCGTGGGATCAGTTTTCATTTCAATCTGAAACCCGACACTGCCGTGAGTTTCGCGCTCCACAAAGCGCACGACTTCGCGCAAGGTCGGCATCCGCGTGCCATCCACCGGCAACTGGTCTGGGAAAAACTTCGCGTACGCGCTCTCCGGATTGAGTCGTCCGACATCAAACTGCTGCAATTCTTTGAGGGTCAAATTCTTCACCGCATATTTGTTTTTTTCGATAAATTGGCCGTCGGCCTTGCGAACAAGCTCAGGCTTCAAAAGCGGGTCATGCGAAATCAATACTTCACCCTCTTTCGTCAACACCACATCCATATCAACGAAGTCGGTTCCGATCGCAAGCGCGGCTCGAAACCCGGGCATGGTATTTTCAGGCGCAAATGATCGGACGCCTCGGTGGGCATAGACTTGAAGATGTGGCGTGCCCGGAGAAGCGCCGAAAGCGCCAAAAGCGGAGCCCAAAAATACCACAAACAGAGACACGAAGTAGGCGAGGATTGTGATTTGTGACATACTAAGGAGAGTTGCATCTCGACTTGATCTCGTCAATACTACACCCATGCCTAGCCCTGCAGCCATCCTACGCCTCACCCCAAATCCACAGCAGCTCAAACGCTTGGTTGCATGGCGAGTCTCCACCTTCTGGGTCATGCTCATCGGGTACATCGGCTATTATCTGATTCGAGGCAACCTCCCCGTCGCGCTCCCGCTTTTGAGTCGCGAATTCGGCTACACGAATCTTGAGCTTGGAAAAATCCTGACCTTCTCGGAACTGGCCTACGCGCTAGGAAAACTGACCACCGGTCCCTACGCCGACACCCTTGGCGGCAAAAAAATATTCATGATGGGGATGATCGGTGGAATTGTATTTAATTTTCTTTTCCCGCTGCACCCGAGCCTTCTCTACTTTACCGTTGCCTGGTGCTTTGTGAGATTCTTTTTATCCATGGGCTGGGGCGGAATCATCAAAACCATCGGCGAGTGGTACGAGCCCGAACGCAACGGCACGATCATGGGGCTGATCAGCGTGAATTTCCAATTTGGCGGAGTATTGGCTTCTTTGTTTGGCGGCCTTCTCATTGGCTGGGGCGTGGGCTGGAAAGGCCTGTTTTTCTGGCCGGCGATTGTCGTAACGGGTTTCGCGGTACTCTCACAACTGCTCTCTAAAGCAAGTCCCGGCGATCTGATTCCCGACGTGGTTTTTGGGAAAAACGCAGGCACCAAAAAATCAGTGCTTTCGCTTGAGGCCGCTCATGGCGCGCGCAGCGCTCATGGCGGTGGCCTGGAGATCGCAAAGAAACTTTTCGAAGTCCCGCTCTTTCGGCAGGTCCTCGTGTTTAGCTTTTTCATTCATATTTTGCGCTCATTCTTTATGTTCTGGATTCCAAAATTCATGGTGGACCTGGGAATGGGCACGGTGAACGCAGCGTTTTCATCGGCCGTTTTTCCGCTCGCCGGGGCACTGGGTACGATTGGATTAGGTTGGTACACGGATCGTTTTGCTAAAGACGGGGATCGCTCGGCCGCCATGTGGAAGATGCTTTTTGGCTCAGTTATTTCGTTGGCCATTATCGGAGTCCTGATCCCCTTTCATCTAAAGTTTCAGGTCGCCATCATTGTCCTGCTCGCTTTTTCGGGGTTCTTTATCTACGGCCCCTACTCGATGTCAGCCGGCTGCCTGAGCTTAGACATCGCAGGTCCCGAGGGCGCGGGGACGTGCACAGGCCTCATCGACGGAATCGGTTACATCGGCGGTGCCGTTGCCGCGTGGGGAACAGGTGCGATCTCGGATGCGTTCGGATGGGGTGAAGTGTTTTTCGCCTTGTCGGGATTTTCACTGCTCACGGTCGCCTGGGTATTTCACATGAGCCGATGGGCTCAAAAGAAGTCTAGAATGGGAGCGTCATGAAAATGAAATTTATTATGAAGAGTCTTTCGGCTGCAGCGTCGCTCACAGCTGCCTTGTTATTAATTACGCAAGCAGCCCAGGCCGAAACTCCGCAGGTGGAACCAAGCCCTGCGCCAGAAGCCCCGGCAGCAGCCACGCCAGTCGTGCTCCGCTCTCAAAGGTGGGCAGGAGGCAGCGGCGGGTTAATGTTAGGTTATTCGCCCTTATTTAAGCCCAAACTTGCAACGGCTGCGCGGCTGAATTGCGGTAAATTTTCAAGTTTCGATGCAGGCCTAGAACTCAAAGACCATGTTTCGTTAACAGGCAGAATTTCCAGTGCTACGGTTCCCTCGCTTAAGGTCTATGATTCGAGCGCCTTTCAAACCACTTATTATGCCAACGCGCCGGCATCCCTTTACGAACTCATGGTGTCGATCAACGCTCCTTTGAATGAACCTTATTCGAAGTTAGGGCCGGTACAGCTTTTTCTTCCGCTGCAGTTTGGCAGCTCCTATCTTACGATCACGGGGGGCGGCAGCAAGTATACGGCGATGGCACTCGAGGGCGCGCTGGGCTTAGGCGCTCGCGTTTACACCTGGAGCACGGTGAGGTTCGATATTTCGGGACTCTATCGGTTCGGATTGCCCTTGATCGGAATTACAAAAAGCGACTCCACGCTCGTCACGGTCCAGAATTCCATTGGTGAGAATCTCAAATCCAGTCTCGAAGGAATGGAGATGAGGGTCGGTGTCACATTCATGCTTCCGTCTTCCCATGAGGAGAAACAGCAATGAGAACTTTAATACTCAGTCTCCTGGTTCTTTTCGCTTCCTGCTCCAACGATGCAACAAAAACGGCTACTGGAAAAACATTCGTAATTCGCGGAAAAGCGCTCACCGGCGCGCATCCTAAAACGCGAAAACCTGTCGCCGGAGGCTTTGTCGGACTCGTCAGTCCGGAGCCCAGCAAATGGATGGGCCTTAGTTTTGCCACCAACAGTGGCGTGCCCAATAAAACGGTGACCCAGGCCGATGGTAGTTTCACGTTCACCGTTGATATCAGCATTATCGTGACCACCTATCCGATCTTTTTGGCCGTCAGCGATTCGGCGCAAACGTACACGATGATCTCCGAAATCCCGGTCAATCTCGCCGTCGAAGACGCACAGGTGGATATGGACATCAACCCAACGACGAGTGTGGCTGGGCAAATGATCTGTCCAGGCGGGGTTTATCCTCCCAAAGGCAACGGGTATTGCTATAGCGATCCTCATAACGCCTCGACCACCAAAGACGCGATGGAGACGAGCATTGATAACCTGCTCGCAGGTGCGGACGTAGCCGTCGAGATGGCAACGCCCGGGGATTGGAAAACGTTCATTACCACTTTGCTAGGTGACGCCCCTACTTTTGCCGAACTCAAGGCGATACTGAACAAAGCGGGGTTGACCTCGACTGATTTAACTGCCACCGCCATTGATTCCGCACTGATCACGCTCCCCATTGTGACCGAACCCGTTTACGGGATCGACGACAATGACCCCACCCCGACAACGACCTCTGATAGTTCCAGTGGCGGATCCTGCTCCGGGGGCTGGATCGGATCCGAATCCTCTTGCGTCCCTTTGGGCGCGGGCGGAAGCTGCGTCTGCTCGGGAAGCAAAAGCACTTGCGTATCGAAGTCTGAGTACGAGAGTGTGACCGGTCTGACGTTCCCCTCAGCCTGTGCACCTTCTGGGACCACGGGATGCATGAACGGAGAAAAGGGCACGCTCGTGAAACCCTGCTGCTCGGGATTATCATGTAAATTGTCTTCGGTATGTGGCGGAGGCAGTAACGTCGGAGGCATTTGCCAATAAAATATGAAAAAACAAACTATTCTCATCTCAGCGGGGGTCGTGATCGGGGCCGTGCTTCTGGTATCAACCTTGAGCAATAAATTTATTGCCAGTGAAGTGGTGTTCAGCACGCGCCTCTATCCTAAGTTTCAAGCCAAAGCCTGCACCCAGTGCCATGACTTCTTTTTGCAAAAGCTTAACGGCCTTTCGTTCAATTCTCACATTGAACGTACCGCTGAAAAGTGCGTTGAATGCCACAAGCAAGAGGTGACCGGCTTTGCCACGGCCGACGAATGGTTTGCGCAGCCGGGCCTTTACACCTCTGATATGAACGCACAGCAAACCTGCGAGACGATCATGAATGGCATGCAGGCTCAGTTTAAACACAAAGACAAGCTGGCGCGCGATCTTGCCAAGCACTTGTTCGAAAGTCCGCGCGTCCTCTGGGGCATTGCGGGCGCCACGCCCAACAGTGGGCGGTTACCTGAAAAAAAGATGGAACTGGGCCTCGTCCAAGGGGGAATGGAAGAATGGAAAGCCGAAGTCAACGCCTGGATTCAAGGTGGGATGAAGTGTCAGTGACGGCTGTTTCTAAACTGCACTCGTTAATTTTCGGGTTTGTTCGGGTTTGTTCGGGTTTGTTCGGGATTCAGTTTCGAAAGACCTTAAAAAAGCGATCACGCAGTGCAGCTGATTGAGATCGCCCTAGAGACGGGCGAAGAATTTATCAGAAGGAAGGAATTGCAAAGCTGATACCATAACGGCAGTTACAACAACTTGCGAAGATCTGAACAGCTCCGCGTAACAGAGGTTTCCGTACCCGAACGATAATCGTAGTGGATCGATCCCAGGCTTGCGTCTTCGCGCTTTTCGACCCCCAAACCAATTGCGAGCTCTCCACTCTGAGCTGCGTAGACGGCGCTTGCGGAAACAGAGTGCGCATCCATTTGAAACGACCCGATCTGGGACTCATCGATTGATGAACTTAAAAAAAAGTTTATGGCAAATCCCAGAACGGGACCCGTTGCGTATTGAAAAGTCCCTTCAAGATAGACGCGGGATGCATCGGCGTCAGTTGAGGAATAGATCATGACCCGGCACTCACCAACTTCGTCGTGTCCTTCGTATAGCACGGGTCCGCGTAAATCTAAAAAACCCCGAAGGCTCTCCACCGCAGAGGCCTGGTCGAGCGCATAAGCGGAACCGGCGAAAAGAAGTGTTGATGCGATTAACCCAAACATTGATTTCATAAACCGGCCCTTTTGTTCGGGTGATAAAACAATAACGGGCAAAGAAAGTCAATTTCTATGGCGCCTCAAGCACTCTCGTTTTTCTTAATCATCAAAAAAAGTACCCCAAGATCATAGGGTTCCCCATCCACCCGAGCGCTTACCCAACTCATGGGCTGCAAGATCCAAAAAGATTACTTTTTCGACCAAGCAGCTGCGAGTTGTTTGTCAAGAGTCACAAGCTCCAGATTCAGCGTAGCAGCTAGCCAGAAGTAGCTTGCATCGTAAATCGTGAGGCCATATTTTTCGGCGATCGCAACCACGGAGCTAACGGGTACGTCGACGCGCTCAATGGCAGAATCACAGTAGATCTGATAGCATTCATCGAGTTGCTGTCGAAGCCGCGGGTGGTATTTTATTTTCTTGAGAAATACCGATCCGATTTCATAGTCGATCAAGGTCGGCGCAACCCAAGAGCGATTCCGCAACTTTCGTTCAAGAAGTTCTGCTTCCGGCTCTCTAAAAAAAATCGCGCTGACGGCGGAAGCATCCACCACAAGTTTAGCGTCTGTCTCTGTCTTCACGGATTGCTCTTGTTGATTCAGCAGCAGTTGTCACTGCGATTTTCCGAAGCCTCCGGATCGATTCATCTATAGACAAGGGGCGAGGCCGTTCAAGATTCTCTTCGAGAATGGTTAGCAACTCACCCTGAAGGGAACGGTGATTTTTTTCAGCTCTCGAGCGCAATTTTTCGACTAAAGCATCGGGGACGGCTTTGATGGACAGATTTACGGGCATAACGGCTCCAATCTGACTCCATTATGGCCCCAAAACAGATCTATGTCTATGGCTGAAAAAGAGTCCCAGTAAGCCCTTGAAATACCGCGATATTTCGGCCGGCTGCCCAAATTGTATTCATTGGTATTATGGGAAATAGTGATGTCCGAGATGCTTCGAGCATGCAGAATAGCCAGCAAGATCGAAAACAGAACACCAGTTCCAGCCAAAAAGAAAGCTCGTAAGGACAGAGAAGATTGCGGTCACAGCTATGTAGGCAACAGGAAGCACAAGGGCGATGAAGCGTATCTCCTGTAGATAATCTGATTACGCCGAGCTATCAACTGTTTTGCCATAATGTCTTTCAATCCTGGGTGAGCTGTCGACAAAGATAGCTTTGACGTTCTCCCGAAAAGCTGGGACGGATTTCACTTGTTTTCCGGAAACCGCGCTTCCGCTTTTACGCCAACTTATCGGCAACAGATAAACACCTTTGCGCGACTTCGCGTTCTTTGTCGCTCATTGTGAAGATCACAACGCCAATCAGAGGAATCGTTTATAGTCGATCCCCAGCGCCTGGCCAATTCGAATGGCAAGCTTTTTCCCAATAGCGCGCTCTCCTTTTTCGATCTTCGAGACATCTGATTGGCTAATTCCGATTTTCTCGGCCATCTGCTTTTGCGTGAGCCCGTATCGTAAACGGGCCCCATGGAAAGATATGGCCGGCCCTTTCACCGGATCTTGAAGATCAGGATAAAGCTCCTTGGCATCAACAAAGCTCTTGTCGCCAGAGCGGTCGTCTAGTCCTTTTAGCAGCGTCGCCACCGCACTCGCTGCGTCCTTTGGAACCAGATAGAGGGTACGCTTTTTTCCCTCGCTAATTTCGATCCTAATAAGGTGCGTCTTCGCGGCTACCGACATAAGTTACCTCCAAAATTCGAACTTCGTTATCAACCACTTCCCAAACAGCCGCATAGCTGTAATTCAAATGGCAATGAAAACGAGCATGAGTAAGCTTTGAGTAGTTCGGCCATTCCGGCTGTGCTGGGCCGTATTGAACAAGGTCACGAATAAGCGCGCCAAAAATAACCCTCACATTGAGAGGCATCTTCTCCGCCCTTTTCGCTGCCTTTTTATGAACTCGAACCTTCCAATCCACATACTTACGATATATCATTTATACACTATTCGCAAGGTGTTTTTACTATATGTAAACGCTAACCCCCAGGGAGAGCGCCACTCCAAAAACTGATTTCTCCCCATCGACTTAAACGGCTGCCTCTCAAGAGCCCCCACGTTTCGGGGAAGAGCCATGGTCGCTTTAAGTGAACCCTGAAAAGCCCGTGAAATCTTTGTTTTTGGTTATGGTAACTTAGCAGCAGATGGGTCTAACAACTTGTGGAAAATGGCTGGGGAACTAGGATTCGAACCTAGATAACCAGAGTCAGAGTCTGGTGTCCTACCGTTGGACGATTCCCCAACATACGAAAATGACGCGAACCTTAACCAAAAGGCGTGCTTCGCACGCCACCTTTTATTTAGAATCCCTTAGCGTCACGGTCCTATTAAACACAAGTTGCCCCGGCTTGCAATCAACTCGATCCACACTAAAATATCCCTGACGCTCAAACTGAAACTGCGACTCAAGTGCCGCGTGCGCCAAAGAGGGTTCAACGCGCGCGTCACGCAGTACTTCCAAGGACTTTGGATTCATCTGTTTCAAAAAATCAGTATCCCCTGCCCCGGGATTGGGCACTGCAAATAATCGCTCATACAATCGCACTTCGGCCTTCAACGCGTGAGCTTCGGAGACCCAATGCAGCGTGCCCTTCACCTTGCGACCATCCGGAGGATTGGATCCTCCCTTGGTGGCAGGATCATAGGTACAGCGTAATTCACTCACGCGACCTTGGGCATCTTTCGTGACCCCCACGCATTTGATAAAGTAAGCAGAGCGAAGCCGAACTTCTTTATCGGGCGCAAGCCTGAAAAAACCTTTTTCCGGGACTTCCATGAAGTCCTCTTGCTCAATATAAACGACGCGCGAAAAAGGAACTTTACGTGTCCCAAGCTCCGGCCGTTGCGGGTGATTGGGCACATCAAACTCTTCACTTACTTCTCCAGCCTGTCCTTCAGGATAATTCTCAATCACCACACGAAGGGGCCTCAAAACCGCCATCGCACGAGGTGCGTTCTTGTCTAAATCTTCACGCACACAGGTTTCCAAAAGCCCGTACTCGATGCAGCTATCTTTTTTGGTGACCCCCACGCGCTCACAAAAATCTCTGATCGAAGCCGGTGTAAACCCGCGCCGTCTGAAACCCTGAATGGTTGGCATCCGCGGATCATCCCAACCACTGACGTGCTTGTCTTTGACGAGCTCCAGGAGTTTTCGTTTGCTCATCACGGTATAATCAATATTGAGCCTTGAGAATTCAATCTGCTGAGGATGACAAGGCGTTTTAAGCGTCGCTAGCACCCAATCATAAAGCGGCCGATGATCTTCAAACTCCAGCGTACAGATCGAATGCGTGATCCCTTCGATCATATCCGACAGGCAATGCGTATAATCATACATCGGATAAATGCACCATTGATCGCCCGTGCGATGATGATGCGCTTTACGAATGCGATAAATCACGGGATCGCGCATATTCACGTTAGGCGAGCTCATGTCGATCTTGGCACGCAAAACATGCGCACCCTCTTCAAACTCCCCTGCGCGCATGCGCGTGAACAAATCCAAATTCTCGGCCACCGAGCGCGCGCGAAACGGACTGTTTGTCCCCGCTTCGGTCAACGTGCCGCGCGTTTTTCGCATTTCATCGGCGTTCAGGCTGCACACGTAGGCCTTACCCAACTTGATAAGCTCCACGGCATACTCATAAATCCGCTCAAAATAATCAGAAGCGTAATGAATCTCTCCACTCCACGAAAACCCAAGCCAGCGGACGTCGTCTTGAATCGAATTCACGTACTCAATGTCTTCTTTAACGGGATTGGTGTCATCAAACCGAAGATTGCACGTTCCTTTATAGTCGCGCGCGATTCCAAAATTCAGACAAATGGACTTGGCATGCCCGATATGCAAATACCCATTGGGTTCCGGGGGAAAGCGCGTGGCAACTTTCGCGCCATTCTTCCCGCTCGCCAGATCCTCGTCGATGATGTGACGGATGAAGTTTCTGATTTCTGCTTTTGCTTCGCCTTTTGCTTCGCCTTTTGCTTCTTGATTCATAGCGTTCCAACCTTGCTTAATCGCGCCTGCAACACATCCCAGGGCAAAACACCCAAGAGTTCAAAAAGTCCTGCACTGACCGATCGACCGGTCACCGTCAAGCGCATCGGGCCCGTTAAATCCCCAAGCTTCACGCCGTGCTGATCGCAGACCTGACGCAGGAACTGCTCAATGTCGGCATGTCCCATCCCGATATCAGATAGCGTGGGCTCCGATCCCCAAGGGGCA
The DNA here is from genome assembly GCA_903881565.1 of Oligoflexia bacterium. Classification (GTDB taxonomy): domain Bacteria; phylum Bdellovibrionota; class UBA1018; order UBA1018; family UBA1018; genus CAIRTR01. The sequence goes on from CAIRTR010000065.1 coordinate 13,922, forward strand.
TCAAGACCCGTACGCTCATGCTTCTTCGCCCCTTCTAGCTTCTTAGCCAAACCTTCGAGCACATGCCTCACCCCAGCTTGAAGTGGGCCTTTCAAGGAGCCATCTTTTCCCCATTTCAATTCGGAGAGATTGACTTCGACTGCACCGGGCGTACAAAGAGGAACGAGTTGCTCAGCCATTTCTTTGAGCAGCTTCACTTTAGGTTGCACCAGCGCCGTAAGCTGCACCCCTAACGACGACTTCAAACGCGTAAGCGCTTGATGCGAAAAGTGATGCGCAAAATCCTCGACGATAATGTCCCTTAAACGCTCGGGCTTTGCCGCGCGGATATGCGAACCATTGGTCCACAGCAGCTTCTCGACATTGAACACCGCAGAACTTTTCTGAACATGATCAAACGAAAAGAATTCAATCATCTCGGCGGTTGAAAAAATCTCCTGATCGCCATGACTCCAGCCCAGGCGCGCTAGGAAATTCAAAAGCGCCTCCGGTAAGTACCCTTCGGCCCGATACCAGTTCGCGGAAACCGCGCCGTGACGTTTTGAGAGTTTCTTTTTGTCCGGGCCCAGAATCATCGGTAAATGCGCAAAAAGCGGAATCGGATACTTGAAAAAATCGTACAAATGCACCTGTTTCGGGGTGTTATTAATATGATCATCACCCCGAACCACGTGCGTGATTTTTGTGAACACATCATCCACGACGACCGAAAGATTATAGGTCGGCGCCCCGTTGGAGCGGATCAAAACAAAATCATCAATCTCGGCATTCTCCACCCGAATCGGGCCCCGGATCTGATCCGTGAACTCCACAAAACCTTCGAGCGGAATCTTCGCGCGAATCGCATAGGTTTGCCCCGGACGATTTTCGTTCTTCTCACGACACGTGCGATCGTACATGGGCTTCTTGCCGGCTTTCATCGCCACTTCTCGCATGGCTTCGACTTCAACTTCCGTGCAATAGCAACGATAAGCATGCCCATTGGCCACGAGTTCCTCCACCTTATCGCGATACACATCGAGACGATTTTTCTGAAAAATCAGATCCTCATCCCAACGAAGCCCCAACCACTGCATCGAAGCCAAGATATCCAGCGTGAATTGATCTTCAGAGCGCTCCAGATCCGTGTCTTCGATTCGAAGAAGAAACTGACCTTTGTTTTGCTGGGCGAAGAGCCAATTAAAAAGCGCCGTGCGAACCCCGCCGATATGCAAGTAACCGGTGGGAGAAGGAGCAAAACGAACGCGAACGGGTGGGGCAACAGTGGTCGAAGTCGTCATCATAATTTATTCCTAATATCCTAGTTTTGGCCTTCAAGAAAGAGGGCTTAAGTGTCGGAGGGACTAATTTGTCTTCTCATTTGTTTGGACTTCAGCCGAAGGAACTGCAGAGACGGCGCGGGATTGTATCTCCAACTGACGCGCGTCGAAATAACTCGCAAGCGCGCGACGCTCCCGCTCCCCCAAAGTTCCCAAGCCCGTCTTGGCAACAATCGCGGGATGCTGAAAACCCGGAGAACTTTTGGAAACCACCTGTTCTGGCCCGGGTCCATTGCCCACAGAATGACAACTCATGCAATTCTGCACAAAAATCTTCTCCCCCCGAACTGCGCCGGGATCGGAGCGTTTTTTCAAGAACCAAGGACTGTATTTCTCGCGATAACTGGTGAGCTCAAGAGCTGTAAGCTCAGAAACGAAGTAGGCGCCGACCGGAACCTCTTCTTTGAGAATTTGCGGCCTGGAGGTCCACGGCATCACCCCTAAAAGGCGCTCCCCGTTTCGCGCAACCAACACCGGATACTTCGTGACAAGAGAGCGAGGAATCAAGGCCCGATGCCCCAAGCGATCCGTCAACACCAGCAAATCCACCTGAGCACGTTGATCAGGTGTTACCCCTTCCAACGCCTTCTCCACCACTTGCGAGAGCAACACCCCTTCATAACGCACGAGCTTCCCGGTTTCGGGATCCCGCTCACTACTCGCTGCACGCTTAAGCCTAAAAAGTTCGGGAAAAGACCAGTCCCTCAAAACTTGAGACGCACCGCCTCCAAGCCACTGAATGGACAAGTGAGAGCTCGGCGCGGCCCCCTGCGAATTTGCATGACTTTCCAAAGAAGTTAATTCCATAGGAATTAACAAGAAAAGCCCAAAAACAAGAGGCGTAAAGCCCCGTAAAGAGCCCGATAAAAAGAACCGTGAAGTATTCAAAAAAGCGCGCCGAAACCCGAAATCTGCCATACCTTATATTGGAACAGCACCCTTTGCCCGTGTCAAGACTTGTGTCGCGGCCAAAACTCTATTGGATTTCCTAACAGGCTATGCTAACAACGACGTACAATCCGGTCACACAAGGTGAGTGGGCCAATAAAGCCCGCTTTTTTTTTGCCTTTTTGGGCCAAATTCTTGCCGGTTGGCACTGAATAACAGAGATCGTAACTTAACAGGAATACGGGACTTAAAAACTTTGAACTCTCGCGTCGAAACAGAAAAGCAGCTCCCTGAACGCATCACAGCCGTGATTGCGCCGCTCGGCTTTGAGCTTGTGCATATCGAGATTCAAAATCAACGGCAAAAAATCCTGCGGCTGTTTATCGACAAAATATATACCGCCCAAAAAGATTCCGGTGGAATCAATGTCGACGACTGCGCACAAGTCTCGCATGCCCTTGATGAACCGCTGGAAAATACCACTGAAGTTGACGCTATTTTCAAAGGCCCCTTTGACCTTGAGGTCTCCTCCCCTGGATTGGATCGCCCGTTGCATAGTGCTTCTGATTATGATCGTTTTGCAGGCAAAGAAGCCCGAATTCACACTTTCCGTCCTCTGACTCTCGAAGAGATCAAGAATGCCGCCTACCTGGCGCACAACCCAAAACAGAAAAATTTCCAAGGCGTATTAAAGGGATTGTGCGGATCCGAAGACTCCCAAAGTGTCGTACTCAAGATCCAAGGATCCCTAGAATCCAAGAAAACGAAATTAGAAGCAGAGGAAATTATGATCCCACTGCTGCTGATCTCGAAAGCAAATCTCGAACCTCAGTTTGGCGCTGAGGCATTTGAATCCATAAGCAAGCCTAGCGAAAGCATGCCTTGCGAAAGCAAGCCTAGCGAAAGCAAGACTAAAAGGAGCCATTCATGAACCCCACCGAACTGACCCGAGTTATTGATGCTGTAGAAAAAGACCGAGGAATCAAGCGCGAAATCATCATCGCCGCTCTCGAACAGGCTGTCCTTACCGCCGCTCAGAAAAAATACGGCCTCAACGCCATCCTCGAGGCCCACTACAACAGTGATTCAGGCGACATCGATTTGTTCCTCTTCAAAAAGGTCGTCGATAGTGAACCCGAGATGCTTGAAGAGTCCGAAGAAATCCCACTCGAAGAAGCTTATAAGCTCGACCCCGAAGCCGTCATTGGAGATGAACTTGGGATTAAGGTCGAAGGCCCCGCTTTTGGTCGCATCGACGCCCAGACTGCAAAACAAGTCATCTTTCAAAAAGTCCGCGACGCCGAGCGCGAGATCATTTTCAACGAATTCATTCATCGCAAAGCAGAGATCGTCACCGGGATTGCACGACGCGTGGAACGCGGCAACCTTGTGATCGACCTTGGCAAGACCGACGCACTCCTGCCTCGCTCCGAAATCATTCCTGGCGAGCAGTTCCGTCCTGGCGATCGCGTGCAAGCCTATCTTTCGGACGTCGTGCTTTCGAGCCGTGGCCCCCAACTGTATTTGACCCGCACTTCGCCCAAATATCTCATGAAGTTGTTTGAAGTTGAAGTCCCCGAGATTCGCGAGCAGATCATCGAGATCAAGAACTGCGCCCGTGAACCCGGCGCCCGCTCGAAAATCGCCGTCATCTCCAAAGATCGCGATATCGATCCTGTCGGCGCTTGCGTCGGGATGAAGGGTGTTCGCGTGCAAAACGTGATTCACGAACTTAAAGGCGAGAAGATCGACATCATCCCTTGGTCGGATAACCCCGTGATGTTTGTGCGCTCCGCTTTATCCCCTGCGGAAATTTCTTCGGTGCGCGTTGATGAACGTAACCACACGATGGAAATCATGGTCGAAGACGACCAACTGTCTCTCGCCATCGGTCGAAAAGGCCAGAACGTCAGATTGGCCGCGCAACTCACGGGCTGGAGAATTGACATTATTTCGAAGACCAAGCTCACCAAGCGGACTTCGGAAACTCTCTTCAATCTTCAGCACATTGAAGGCGTCAACGAAACAATGGCTCAAGCCATTTACCAGGCCGGTTACCTCAACGTGAAGCAGGTCGCCGAAGCCTCCATTGAAAATCTTCAAAAAGTCCCAGGCTACGACGCTCCCGAAGCTGCAGCAAAGCTTAAAGCCTCTGCGGCGGGCGTGGTGGAAAAAGCAGGAGACATTCTCTCGATTACTCCTTCAGCAGGCGATGGGGGTGGAACCTTCTCGGCACAACCTTCTGGACCTAAAGATGCCAAGACGTTAGCTGAAGAGCGTCTGCGTGAAATGATGAAACAAGTCAGCGGCGGGACCTCCGGAACCGGCGATCAAGAAGGCCGATAAGTAGTACGTCCAAGGAGAAAACCCGATGACAGAACAAGAATCAGTTAAAGTCTATGAATTGGCCAAAGAGCTCGGAATCGATTCGATTTCGCTGCTTGATAAACTTAAAGGTCTCAACATCAACGTCAAGAATCACATGAGTGATCTGCAAGACGCCGATGTAGAAACCGCACGCTCCGCATTCCGAAAGCCGCTTCCAGGAGCCAAGACGGCCGCGAAGACTGCAAAGAAGCCCGCGGCTGCAACGGCAGCGGCCCGCACGCGAAAGAAGGAGTCGCCCCCTCAAGCCGCTGCTCCCAGAGCTTCTGCCTCCGCAACCTCGGCGGCTAAAGAAGCCTCTGCCGGGGATAAGAAGGCCACCTCTCCCGTGCTTCGTCGTCGGACAAAATCCGACGGTGCCACTGAAATCGTTTCATCCAAGACCGCGCCCCTGTTGCGAAAACGCACAGCGAGCGTGAGCGAAGAACAAAGAGCCGAAGAAGCAGAAGGCGCCGAAGCCAATGCTGCGCAGCTAGATGGCGCCGAAGCTATGGAAGCCGAAACCGCTATTGCCCAAGAAGCAATGGGTGACGAAGAACAAGATGCGACGTCTCTAGAACAAGCTGCTTCTGAAGTTTCTGAAGCAACAGCAGAGGAGCTCTCCGAACCGCTCGAAGCAGCTGGCGAAACGGCTTCAGAAGTGACAACGGAAACCACCGAGACGGCGGCAAGCCTCTCCCCTACTTCTCAGACTCAGGCCCCAATTAAAACAAGAGCTCCCGTGGTTCTTACTCCTCGACCTGTGGCGCCCCGCCGCAGTATTCTCAAGATCGTCGAAGCAGCTCCTCCTCCTGCTCGTCCCGTGATCAAGCCTGCTGCTCCTGCAGATAAGGCAGCGTCCGGGATCAAGCCTGGCGTTAAAGGAACAACGACTCAAGATAAAGATGGCTTTCGCATCATCAAGATGACCAAAGAAAACCTCGACCAGATGGTTGAGGAAGAAGCAGCCCGCAAGCGCCTGGGCGTTGGACGCGAATCTGAGATTCGCCCCGAAGATGTACGCTTTGCCGATTACCGTAAGAAGGAAATGGTCTTCCTTCCGAAAAAGAAGAAAATTCCTGTGGGAAAAGAAATTAGAAAAACGCAGCTCACCGTCTCCGGCTCCAAAAAGCGTGTGGTTGAAATGCAAGACAACATCGCCGTTTCAGATCTTGCTAACCAACTCAGCCTCAAGGCGACCGACGTCATTCGAAAACTCATGGGCATGGGCCAGATGGTCACCATCAATCAAGCGATTGATTTTGATACCGCGACGCTTGTAGCCGCTGAGTTTCAATACGAAGTCAAAAACGTCGCCTTCAAAGAAGATACGCTTATCGAGGCAACTCAAGACGCTGAAGAAAAACTACTCCCCCGTCCCCCGATCGTCACGATCATGGGACATGTCGATCACGGCAAGACGACGTTGCTCGACTCCATTCGCGAAGCGCGCGTCGCTGCGGGCGAAGCCGGCGGAATCACGCAACACATTGGAGCCTACACCGTCGAGAAAAACGGCAAGCTCATTACGTTTATCGATACGCCGGGCCACGAAGCCTTCTCCGTCATGCGTGCCAGAGGTGCCAATGTCACGGACATCGTGATCTTGGTCGTCTCAGCTGATGACGGCGTGATGCCACAAACCCGAGAAGCTTTGAGCCATGCTCAAGCTGCAAAGGTGCCGGTCATTGTTGCGATCAACAAAATCGACAAACCCGGTGCAAACCCTGAGAAAATCAAGCAAGGACTGGCCGAACTGAACCTCTTGTCTGAGGACTGGGGCGGAGAAACGATGTTCATTCAGGTCTCAGCACTGAAGAAGACCAACATCGACAAGCTTCTGGATGCAGTTTTACTTCAAGCCGAAATGCTGGATCTCAAAGCAAACGCTAATGCACGTGCGCACGGCACCGTCATCGAGTCACGCCTTGAAAAAGGCCGGGGCCCGATCGTCAGTGTGCTTGTCGCTCGTGGAACCTTGAAGCCCGGTGATGCCGTGGTGGCAGGGCCTTTTGCCGGCCGTGTAAAAGCACTTCGGGACGATAAGGGACGCAGCGTTGACTCTGCAACTCCTGGTATCGCGGTCGAAATCCTGGGCTTTGAAGGCGTTCCTAACGCCGGCGAGCGCTTTGATTCACCCGCGACTGAAGGCGATGCACGCGTGATTGCGGAAAACCGAATTGAAAAAACTCGGGCGCAAAACGTTTCCACCCCCATGAACAAAATGCGCCTTGAAGATCTCTTCTCGCGCATTCAAGCCGGCGAAGCCAAAGAGTTGGACGTTATTCTCAAGGCCGATGCGTTTGGCTCTGTCGAAGCGATCCGAGATAGCCTGGTTCGTTTGGGCACAGATAAAGTCAAAGTCAAAGTCATCCACAGCGCTGCGGGCGGTATCACGGAAAGTGACGTGATGTTGGCCAGTGCGTCGGATGCCATTATCATTGGCTTCAACGTGCGACCTGAAACCAAAGCCAGACAACTGGCTGAAGCCGAGCACATCGAAATCAAGAGTTACAGCATTATTTACGAGCTCATTGATGACGTGAAAAAATCGATGGAAGGCTTGCTCGATAAGAGAAAAGTCGAGAAATTCCTGGGCCGCGCCGAAGTCCGCCAAATCTTCTCCATTCCAAAACTTGGAGTGATTGCCGGAACGGCAGTCATTGATGGCAAGATCATTCGTGGCGCCAGCCTCCGATTGCTTCGTGACAGTCGCGTGATTTTTGAGGGCAAAATGTCCTCTCTCAGACGCTTCAAAGACGACGCAAAAGAAGTGGCCAGCGGCTATGAGTGCGGGATCGGAATTGAAAATTACAACGACCTCAAGCCTGGCGATGTGATTGAAGCGTTCCAGATTGATCTGATTGCTCCGACTCTTGATGAGAAATAAGAAGAAAAGTAAAGGCGAGAAATAAGGCTGTCATGCAGGAAAATCGAAGATCCAGGCTCCAAGCTGTCATTCAAGAAGAACTCTCTGTGATCGTACCACGCATGGTGAAGGACCCTCGGATTCCGAGCATCACCTTCACTTCTGTCGAGGTGACCCAGGATGGCTCTCACGCCACGGTTTTTGTCGCGCTCCTGGGGGGAATGATTAAATCTCCAGAGTCAGAAGCATTACCAGACCCGAAGGCTCCCAATGCCCCAAATCCGATGAAGGAATGCCTTGAGGGTCTTAAGTCTGCGTCTGGTTTTCTTCGGCGCCACCTTGGGAAAGTCTTAAGCGTAAGACATATTCCTAATCTGGTTTTCAGAGAAGACAAGGGCTTTGAAAACGCCCTTCGCGTCAATGAGCTTCTGAAACAAATCAACGAAACACCAAAGTCGGAGTAACTTCAACTCATGAATGGCGCCCTGCTTATCCGCAAAGAACCCGGCGTCAGCTCCTTTGGCGTCGTCGATGCCTTAAAAACCCAGCTCATCAAAATCAAAGGAATCAAGCCCAAAGACCTGCCCAAGCTTGGCCACGGTGGAACCCTCGATCCGTTTGCCACGGGACTGCTCATGGTCTGTATCGGGCGCGGCGTGAAGCTTGCCCGCTATTTTCTAGGCTCGCGCAAAGAATACGAAGGCCTCATGAAGTTCGGCGAAACAACGGTCCCGGGAGACCCGACCTCGCCGATTTCAGAATCAACGAACGTACTCCCCGAAAGCATCGAGCCGATGCAGGATCTAGCGCGGCGGCTGACGCTTCAGCCGTACTTGCAAATTCCGCCCATGCATTCGGCAAAAAAAGTCAACGGCAAGCCGCTTTATGAGCTTGCCCGCGAAGGCATCGAAATTGAGCGCGATCCAAAACTCTGTCACCTGTTTAAATTTGAGATCTTGTCCTTTGAGAAACCCTACGCTCGTTTTCGCGTCCGCTGCAGCTCGGGCACCTACATCCGAACGCTGGCGCAAGATTTTGGAAAACTCTTAGGATCTTTGGCACTGCTTGAAACTTTGGATCGTACGGGCTCGGGAGCTTTTAGCGTCGCGAACGCCTGGAGCTTGGGCCAGATGCGAGAGGCCACTGAAGCCAATACGCCTTGGAATGAGTTGCCGAATTTTATCCCGTTTGATCGGATGCTGGAGAGTTACAGCAGAGCGGATGCCAGTGACGAAGAAGCGCAGGCCATCTATCAGGGCCGCCAAAATGCGCTGTTTTCGATCTTAAAGCGCGCCACCCATTGCGAAGAAGCCGAAGATATCGTGACGGTTTATCACCGAGACCAACTCATTGCGATCGCACGGCGAGAGAATAATATCTGGGGTTTAGAGCGGGTGTTTGTCAGGAGTTGAGTTCGGGGGCTTAGCCCAGCTCTAGCGTCTGGCGCATGAGCTGTCCTATCTCTGTCATCTCGCGTAGGCTAAGCTCACCTATTTTCTTCTTGAGACGCTGTCCGACGTCGATGCTTCGGATTTGCTCAATCAAGACATAACGTTTGGGTGCCCCACATCGTTTAACAGGTCTGTCTGAACAATCAATACAGGTCGCTGTTTTCCCACTTCGGAGCCTTTATTAGGCTCAAGTGATGCTACCCAGATTTCTGAACGCTTCATGGTTTATAATCTGATTTATGATCCAACCCATCTGCCAAAGACCGCTCCCACTCCTTAGATTCCCTTAAGCTCTCTGCTCTTGTTGCAAGCGAAGCCTCTCTCATCTTGCTAGCCAGGAGTTCTCTGGACTTCAAATCCACCCAAAGCCTCAACCCTTCTTCGATGGCGCGATTGCGTGGGATTTTTAAGCGCCGGGCGAGGCGATCCGCATCTTCTAGAAGAGCCTCATCTAATTTTGCACTCAATGCTGTCTTACTCATTGTTCGCTCCTCCGTACTTGAGGCTTAAGTATATCCCTTTAGTAATACTAAACCAATATACAGAGTGTGCCACCCAGTTTCGGCATAATGCCTTGAAAATGTTAAGATTCCCAGTTCCGGAAAGACAGGCGATCTTTGTCATGCCGCTTAATCAGCAGATAATATCGCGTTAGCAAAACGCACAGCCGAGCGTTGAAGAATCATTAGATTTTCGAACGCAGCCTCAAACTGCAATCTTCAGTGTGCTTACAACCTTTGCCACGTTCTCAAATGAGGGGTTAGATCCGCTATCAAGCATTCTAAATACAGTCGCGCGTGATACGCCGGTTTGCTTCGAGATGTCGTCCTTATTGACTGCCCGAAGGTGGGCAGCAAGAACCTCTTTGAAACCATCAGTATCGCCTTCAAAAAACGCTTGAATAAGCGCTTCTCGAACAAGCTTAGAGTCTTTCAAGAAAACGTCAGGATTGTGCTCTTCGAGCTTCACACCCTTCTTGAGCTTTACAAGTGACATCTGCTCGACATTAAAGGGTTTACTCTTGGTAATTCGCAAGGATTTTTCTCGCTTGGCGGATGTCTTTACTCTGCCCATTTTTATTACCTCCTAAAATTAGAATTACGACGCGACCATCACTATCGAGTGTCATCGCGAAATATACTCGGCGCCCATTCTCCCACTTCAACTCAGCGAGATTGCCGCCGAGATCTCTGGCTTTTCCAAAATGACCAAAGTCACGGATGCGCGAAAGTCGATCTTCGATTTGAATCCTGCTCTTTGGAGTTTCCTGTTCAAGCCAGTCGGTGAACTCTGATAATCGCATCAGTTTCATACCCTCACATTATCTCATATATGAGACTTTGATTCCACTCAAAAAATCTCATGCGTGAGACTTATTGACCTTAGAAGCATCTCAAAAAGAGCGTTAAATTATTGAGATTAAACAACTAAACCATGGAGCTTTACGCTCTTAACCACTCATTGCGAAGTTCGCGAATTTAGCGAATAACTCGTGCTGCGCCCCCCGCCCGAATTCTTGATCAGTATTTCCCGCTTCACAAGATCATCGATGTCACGAGAAGCACTGTCCTGCGAGCAACTCCCCAGCGCCGCCCATTTTGAAGAAGTCAATTTTGCATCGAAGCCATCAAGCAAGCGATTGATGATTTTTCGCTGCCGATCACTGAAGGGCTCTCCGTTGTGAGTCTCCCAAAACTGCGCTTTCATCAGAACGGACGAAAGAATCGTCTCCGCACCTAAGAACGCACGCCCCAGGCACCCCAAGAACCACACAAGCCAATCCGTGATATCCAAATCCCCTTTTTGAGTTGCTTCCAAAATATCGTAATAAGCTTTGCGCTCCGAGCAGATCTGGCTCGACATACTATAGAAACGCTGTGAACTATTTTCAGAGCGCGCCAGCGCCATATCGGCAATTGCTCTAGCAATTCGACCATTTCCATCGTCAAGCGGATGAAGAGTGATGAACCACAGATGTGCGATCCCTGCCTTAAGGACAGGATCGAGGGGTGTCTTGCCATTAAACCACGAGAGAAACGCTCGCATCTCTTGAGCAAGTCTCGCCGCCTCTGGCGCTTGATAATGAATGCGCTCCTTTCCGATCGCCCCCGAAACCACCTGCATCGGGCCTGAGCTATCGTCCCGCCACTTCCCCACTCGGATCTTGGTCATCCCACTATGAGCAGTCGGAAAAAGGGCCGAGTGCCAACTAAAAAATCTCTGATTTGTGAGGGGCGAGCTATAATTTTGAGTGGCATCGACCATCATTTCAACAATGCCCTCAACGTTTCGCTCAGAAGCCACTAGCCCGGCCACGTCCAATCCCAGGCGCCGCGCCAAAGAGGAGCGTACCTGATCCCGATCCAGTCGCTCACCTTCAATTTCACTCGATTTGAGCACATCTTGTGTCAAATTTTGGAGGGCCGCCTCTTGCCGGAACTTAAAGCCTAATCCCTCCATCCGCCCAACCAGACGCCCCTGCTTATGCCGAAGGTCGGCCACCTGCTCGGCTAGACGTCGTTCGTTCCAATAGAACTCAGGCCAGTTTTTGCGCTCATAAATATATTTCATTGAACTTAATCTCCGCACTTCATACGGAGATTATACGCGCTAAACTCCGCACAATCAAGCGTTAATATCCGCATTACCTGCGGAGAATATCCCCCTCAAGCCCCCCCTCCTTATAGCCGAAAAGCCACTAATGCTCCTGCGCCCTTGGCTCATCCGATTTCGCGTTCTTCTCGCCCTGCTTGCGGCGCTAGTTAGCTTCGCAGCATTTGCGATTGAGCCGATCACGACCCTCAGTGACGGTCCGCCTGCGCTGAAGGGCCAAGTGCTCCCCGATTCAAGCTATGTCGAGTTCAATGCCTACAAACTGGCGCACCCGAAACTGCTATGGATCAATTGGGACTATCTTCGTGAGCACGGCATTGAATTTCCAGCAGAAGGATTGACCCCTGAATTTGAATCCCAGATCATGGACACCTTGGCTTATGCCATCCCCAATGCAAGGGACCCTCCAGAAACGTTTCTCTCAATCGTGAAGAAGTTCTTTGCAGATCGATATGGCGGCGGCGGTATGGGCGTAAACTGGGGAAGCGGTCGCGCCGCTTCTGCCGGTAAAATTCAAATCAAAGGCATCGGCCAGACCCCTCTTGTGGGTGAAGGTCAGAGCTTTGAGCATGCGCATGGGCGCGCCTCAATCGAGGAATCCATTCGCGAAGCGATCTGGGGAGAGGTCACTCATCAAGGGCTTCCCTATGGAGGCAATCGCACGATTGCGATTATCGATACAGGGACCTCAACGCTTTGGGCAGACGGAGGCAAGCAGGCCAACGCGCTCATCATCAGGGAGGACCCGCTGCGCCCTGCTCACTACCTTGGTGTCCGTCAAGGCTCCGGAGCGGCTCTCAAAGCGACGGAACCCGAACGCGTAAAAACAGCGGTAAAATGGATCGACAAATCACTTCCCGGCACCGCGGTGGGGGCTCGCGAATACGTGAGCCGCATCGCAAGGCAATATGCCCATGCCTTCGCCACTCGACTTTTTCACGGCACAACCAGCGCCTCTAACTTTGAAATCTCAGGCCGGTTCCTCGACTTTGGAACCATGACCGCTCAACCGGGATATGCAAAAATCAAAGTCTTGAGTTTTGTCGATCCCGCTGGCGATATCACGGCCGTAAGATCAAACCTTGTCCGGGATTTCTTCACCGAAATGAAGAGCACCGCCTTAGGGAATATTCCGGGTACGCCGGATGTAGACGAACTCTTGAAAGCATTTACCATTCAATACGACCAGGCTCTGAGCACCAGTTTCGTAGAGCTTACAGGAATTCCTCCGCACCTTGCCAAAGCACACGAGAGCACTCGCGAGGAAACTCTCGGCAAACTCCTGCACACCCTTGCCACTATCGGGGCCAAAGAGGCTAATGTCGACAAAGCCATGATCGTTGACACCAGTACCTACGACATCAAGAAAATTCTGACTCAACTCGCCGATGCCCATACGCTTGAACCCGCGGCGCTTGGGGGAGCCATCGCCCAATCTCTGCCCTCAGAAGAGTATCGCAACCCACTTACCCAAGCCTATTCAGCCTTCATGAAACCCGCCTTCGACATTGCCGAAAAAGCCGGAATCTCTGCCCAAAACCTCCACACCTACCTCGCTGAAAACGTGCGTCTTCGAAACGCCGAGGTGCCCGAACTTTATCGCGACCAGATGATGAGGACCAACGTCGCGCTGATCGACGAGTACGCACGAACGGGAGATGCCACCGCAATAGGCGATTCAATCGACTCGCGCATCCAAAACAATCGTCGCCAGTTCAAAAGCGCCGATCCCTATCAACTGATACTTCGCGAGGATGTTCATCCCTCAAGCGCCACGACTTCGCGCTTTATTTATGATGCAAGAAGCGGAGAATATTTTATTGAAACCACGGTTCCCGTCAAGAATGGCGCCTTGAGTTTCTATGGCAATCAAATCCCGGTCGAAGAAGCCGAAGGCGCTTTTCTGCGCTACACCACCAATAATTGGAAAAATGTTTTTGAGGCTCCCCTGATCAAACGTGACGGCCAGTGGAGAATCAAAATCCCAACGGAGGCGCGCCGGTTTTCGGCCGAAATGGTGCTTCGTTCAAAAGATTCTAGAAAATGGTGGAAGGCCGGCGCCCGAAACCTAGCTTTGAGTTTTCGGCCTCTGCCTGCAATTCCCGCACGGTGCAGAGGTCTCAAGCAAGTGTTGGAAGACCTCGTTATAAATCCCTAACTTCACTTCACTATCAAACGAAACGGCACGAGCTTCTTTTGAATCTTCTTATCAGGACCCTTTTTCTCCCAGGCGAGCGTCATTTGCTCCCCCGAATCCCCTGACAATTTTCGCTCAATGTCCCAGAGATCAAACTCGTCAGATGACTTTCCGTCGATTTCGGTGATGACCATGCCAGGGTGCAAGCCTTCTTTGGCCAGCGCTGCGGCTGGACTGTTTTTAGCCAGCGCTACGACAAGCAGCACGCGATCCGACCCCTGATAATCGTATTTTAATTTCAAACCACTCTGATTGCGATCGCTACGAATAAACCCCGGGGTTTTCAATTTTTCGGACAACCAAACTCTGCCATGAGGTAAATCAAAAATAATCGGCGCTAGTGATAAAACGGCCATTCCCAGCTCCAATTGCGCAGGCAACTCCGATTGCCACTGACCACAACTCATCGGGCCCGCCTTAATACTCTTTTTGCCCTCGGCTTGATTGCCGGTGTTTAGCCCCATGGCCCCACTCGCACATTCCACCTGAGGTGCTTCACCCGGAACTGCCCTTACGGCAAGAGCGAAACTCGGCTCATGCTGCTTGAGCATCGGCCTGAAATCATGACGAGACCACAACCTCACCTCAGCCGGAGCACCCGGATAAAGCTCCACCACGTTCTGCGCTAAGAAGTCTTTTCCCAAAACTCCATCGCAGCACGTGGACACATTTTCAGGGGGAGAGAAGATCTCGGTATCGGCGACCAAAAATTCACGCAGCGGCAATGAATATCCGCCAAGCTCCACAGAATCAAAACGAGCATGCCGCCCTAGTCGCCCTTGATGAGCACCCTCGCGGCCCCCGCTCCAGACGATGGGCTCAGGGGGAAGCCCCGAGGTCTCCACGAAAAAGGGGGGAATGCCTTGAGAAGATAAAAAATTTGGAGAAACAAGGCTGACATCTGCTTTGGAGTCGATCAGAAATTTTCCGTTAAGCTTTCGGCCCCCAATATCAAGCGCCAAGCGCACGGAAAAAAGACCGTTCCAGCGCCGAGCGGGGCCACGAGCCAGCAGCAGCACTTCATGATCAGGGGGCGATGTTTCAACCTTCGAAACGCGGGCACTGGCCTTTTGGCCTTTGCAGACCCCAGCTTTGTTCGCCCACTCCAGATAGGTTTTCCATTCTCGGTCTTTGACTCTTGGCAGAATATGCTCGCGCCACTGCTTTTCAAGCCGATGCCGGGCACTCTCCCACTCCACAAGACCTCGGGCGAGTGCGGCGACTTTTGTTTTCTCGTTTATTTTTGAGAGCTTTACAGCGATCAGATCTTTTTCAAGATTCTGCGCCTCATCCCAAGCTTTGGAGGCCCATCCCGCCGCAAGACGAGCTCCTTCTACGGTTCCGAATCGAAAATCCTCGAAGGTAGTGGGTTTTGCGCGACATGAAAAGCCCTGCAAACCCTCATCTGACAACCCCGCTTGCCCGACAAGCTCAGAAGAAAAATAGGACCGAGATTCAGACCTGATATAATCCGCACTGACCCCAAAACGATCATCTTTAAGAGGGCGCGACGTCAAACCGGACAACTCCGTATTTCGCGCTAAAATCCAAAGCCGCTCCGAGGGATTCCACTCCGAAGGCGCCATCGACCACACGCGCTCCAAAATCAAAGGCTCTTTTGCCTGCTGGTAATCCGATCGAAAAGAGAGTCCATTACGAGAAGCTTCATCGTCCTGAGAAGCCTGCGAGAAGCCCGGCGAATACAAGACTCCAAAAAAAACAAATCCAACGAGCGCCGTGAACCGGAACATTTTACCCATCATAATCTAAATTTCCCAAGCCCCAATTTTTTCGCCCAGGTCGGCTCAATCCGGATTCGAAAAAACAGGCCTTTTTCCATAGGGCGCATCGTTTCAACGACGCCATGCGCGTGAATTTGAGATTCTAACTTGCTTTCCGCATAGGGGATCATCACATCCCATTGTTCTAATTGCGCGTGAAAATGCTTGAGAATCGCTTGTCGCAAGTTCTCCACATCATCGCCCTTTAAAGCCGAAACAAAGTGCGCCCCAGGGGCAACCACGCGCGCGCGGTTTCGCGCAAGTGCGCCTTGTATCAAATCGACTTTATTAAGCACCGTAAACCGCGGCTTCTCCCCTACTCCCAGATCCTCAAGAACCTTTTCGGCCACTTGCAGCTCCTCGCTTGCTTGCGCTGAGGAGGCATCCACGACATGAACCAAAAGATCGGCCTGCTCAAGCTCCTCAAGAGTTGAGCGAAAAGAGGCAATCAAAGAATGGGGCAATCGAGAGATGAATCCCACCGTATCAATCGCCACAACAGGTGGATGCGCATCAGGATCCAACGCCCGCACACTTGAGTCCAGCGTCGCAAAAAGCTTATCTTCAGCCAGCACCTTCGAATGCGTCAGCGCATTGAGGAGCGTGGATTTACCCGCGTTGGTGTAACCCACCAGGGCCACCTTCAAAACATTTTTCCGCCCCGCTCGCTGAACCTTGCGCTCTTTTGCGATTTCCACGAGCCGGCCTTTCAAAACCGAAATCTGCCTTTGCACCAAACGCCTGTCCACTTCGATTTGCTTTTCGCCCATTCCGCGGCTACCCGGCGAGCCCCCGCGCTGGCGTTCAAAATGGTCCCAAAAATGGGCTAATCTCGGCAAAAGATACTGCATCCGAGCCAGAGCCACTTGAGTTTTGGATTCGCGGGTCCTTGCATGCCGCGAAAAAATTTCGATAATCACGCCCGGGCGATCCAAGACGGGCTTGCAGAGGTCCTTCTCAAGATTCCTGAGTTGATTAGGAGAGAGCTCCGCATCGATCACAATACAGCGCGCCTTTAAGGCTTCAGCTTGAACGCGGATCTCATCAATTTTCCCACCGCCAAGATAGGTGGCAGGATTGACCGCACGAAGATGGACCATCACTCGACCGGCCGGGCGCGCGCCGAGCGTTGTTAAAAGCCGTTCGATTTCTTCAGCCGCAGCGTCCGTGTCAAAACAAACGCAAAGCGCCGGGAAGTCGATTCCCTTGGCGACGTCATCTAAACCGGGCAGTAATGTTTCAATCTCTTCAAGCATGCAGCTCCTTTAACTGGACAACCCAAATGTTCCCACGATAACACAGTTGTATCTATGGAAAACGTCGTCGTAAACGTTAATGGAGTGATCCATGTTTTTTCCTCGCTGCAACGCGAGATTGAAGCCCCCCAAGCGGTGGTTTCGGTCTTTGATCGCAGTTTTCTCTATGGCGACAGCCTCTATGAGGTTTTTCGCTCTCATGAAGGCGTTTTTCTACAGCTGGATGAGCATTTAGAGCGCCTCTACAGATCCGCGGCACTGTGTCGGATGAGGGTCTCCCAGGACCCAGGGAGCCTCAAAGCGCAAATCGCAAAGACCTTTGCGGAATTTCAAAAGGGAGCCCAAAAGGGCCAACAAGACGCCTATTGCCGCCTCGTCCTCACGCGCGGAGTCGGGCGCATTGGCTTTGGCGAAGAGTGCGTTCTCACCCCTACCCAGATCATCATCATTGTTCAAAAAGTGGAACTCCCCACCGAAGCCCAGATTGAAAAAGGCCTGCATCTTCAAATTTCAAAGCGGATTCGCAATCGCCCCGAGGCCCTTGATCCGGCGATGAAATCCGGCAACTATCTCAACAGCCTTTTGGCCTATCTCGAAGCCGCTGCAGAAAATATTGATGACAAATTTGATGACGCCCTTTTGTGCAACGGTGATGGCCATATCACCGAAGGCACGACGTTCAATATTTTCTATGTTAAACGCGGCATCCTGGTCACGCCGCCGCTAGACATCGGGATTTTGGAGGGAACCACGCGAAGGGCGGTCCTTGAAGTCGCGCGCCAATTGAGCATCCCGATTCGCGAAGTTCGATTCCCAAAAGAGCGGCTTTATAAAGCCGACGAAGTTTTTGCAACCTCGACTACCAAAGACATTTTTCCGGTGACCCGCCTGGATCAGAAGAAAATTGGAGCGGGAAAACCAGGTGAAATCTCGCTGAAACTCCGAAAAGCGCTCCAGGCTGCCCTCATTGAATCTGCAAAAAAAATGGGACGACATTGACATGAACGCACCTAAACTCTCGCCCAAACTATTATCTCAACTCCGAACCACAACATTAAATGCGGCTCACGCCGCAGGCGCTGTACTTGAAAAATACTTCACCCGTCGGCTAGATATTCGCGAAAAACCGCAAGCGGGATTGGTCACCGATGCCGATATGGGCGCGGAAAAAGCCGCGATGAAACTCCTGAAAAAGGCTTATCCTGACTTTGGTTTTTTGACCGAAGAATCACATCCTGAAGACATCACTCACCCCAATACGCCTGGGCGATGGATTTTGGATCCCTTGGACGGCACCACCAACTTTGTGCATCGTTTTCCGATGTTTTGCGTTTCACTTGCTCTCGAGCTCGAGGGCAAAATCCTTATGGGCGTCATCTATAACCCCATCTTGAAAGACACCTATTTTGCCCAAAAGAATGCGGGCGCGACCCTCAATGGCCGAAAAATTCAGGTTTCAAAAACGCGCTCCCTTTCCGCCTCCTTGCTGACGACGGGATTTTCCACGAGTCAAAAGAACGAAAAGAGCATTTCTGATCAATTATCCGTTTTTCGAAGCTTAAGCCTCCAAACTCGAGGCATTCGCCGCCCCGGGAGCGCCGCAATGGACCTGGCCTATACCGCACGTGGGGTTTTTGACGGTTTTTGGGAGCGAAAGCTCTCCCCTTGGGACGTGGCGGCTGGATATCTGCTCGTAGAGGAGGCCGGAGGTCAAGTAACGGACTTTAGCGGTGGGGCTTTTAAGGTCAATGGGGGTCAAATAACTGCCTCCAACGGGAAAATCCACAAAGCCCTGATCAAGGAGATGAGAGGGATTTGACAGAAACGCTAAGGTTTCTTACAATAAGGTAGGGCCAGGAGGGACCTTTCTTATGACGTCATGGGTCTATTTGTTTTCGAAGTTTACACCTGAGGCACTCCTCTTTGAAGCATCATTTCTTTTCTTCATTTGCGCGTTTTATTTTGGGTACTGGATTCTTCATAAAAGAAAAGACGGCGTGGCAGGAAAAACACTCCCCGCCGGGATGGTCAAATTTTATCTCAATAATATGATCAAGCAGGCGGAATATCTGAGAGCCCAACTCTTTGGACTTATTTCTGGTGGTGAGATCCCACCCGAAGAACTTGAAAAAATGATAGCGGGAATGTCCATGCCTACTCTCCCCATGATGGGGATGTCGGGACAGGGAATACCTGCGAGGTCAGCAGGAGCCGGGACAATTGCTAACGCATCCGAAGGCGCTTCGGACCCTGCACTCCTCCAAAAACTTACGGCATTAGAAGCTAAAATGGCTGAGCAGTCCGGCGCCATGGACACCATGATCGCCGAAAAAACTCAACTCGAACAGGAATTAGATGCGGCACGTGCCGCAGCGGCCACTGCAGAAATGAGCGGCGCCGAAAGCTCGGGCAATTCTGCGGCAGGATCTGCAGAAGCCGGAAAGCTCAAAGAAAAAGTCGAAAGCCTCGAAGCGCGCCTCGCAGAATACAGTGTCATTGAAGATGACCTTGCGAACTTGAAACGGCTTCAGCAAGAAAACGCCGCACTCAAAGCGGCCCTTGCCCAAGGTGGCGGCGTGCCAGTAGGCGTGCCAGTAGGCACGCTAAAACCCGCAGCCGTTGCCGCAGCTCCTGCTCCCGAGCCCATTGCGGAACCGGCTCCTGTTGAAGATACGATGGCGGCCCTTGAAGCGGCGACAGCAACATCACCTGAGTCTACGATGGAACCTGACGCTCCAGCCTCTGCCCCGCTTGATGCACCGGATGCTTCATTTGAAAGCCTCGTCGATGATGTTGAAAAGAGCTTGGATACCGCAAAATCGGACGAGCTCCTAAACCCAACCGCAAGCGCTCCTACCGGCGCCTCTGCCGTGGACACAAAGGCGGCGGCAGCTCCGGCAGCGCCAAGCGTCACAGCCGCGCCGCCTGCCCCAGCAGGTGAAGCGGACCTGGTCGCTGAGTTTGAAAAGATGCTGAATGGATAAACGAGCGTTTCCCGTCTGCCTGTTCTTGCTCGCAAGTTTGCCGATCCAGAGTTGGGCTTCGCCCACCCCTCCCGCAAGTTCGGAGTGGATTTCGAAGAAAATCAAGGCAGATCTCAATCATCGGACAAAATCGGATTTTGATCCCCTCCTGAAAACATGGGAAACATTGTATGGCTCGGCAGCGGTACAATCGCTTGTGAACATCGCGGGTAACCCGAAAGAATCGGACTCGAGTCGCTACGTTTCAATTATGGGGATCGCTAAACTCGGAGGCCCCAAAACGGCCTCGCTTGTGCTGCCGGTTTTGCTTCAAACCTTAAAAGATAAGAGTTGGATGATTCGAAACGCGGGCCTTCGCGCGCTCTCGATCCTCAAGGATCCCAGCGCCAAGCATGCAGTCGTTTCGCTCCTGAAAGACCCGGCGCTTGTCGTAAGACTCGAGGCCGTAAGCACCCTCACCCACCTGGATCCCAAGGGGGCGCCCTCGGATTTTGTGAGAGTCATCGAAGACCCCCTCAATTACCACCATGGTAAGGCGATGTGGGTACCTGCAAGAGCTCTACGGGCCATTGAAGCCCTCACCACCGGCGAGCAAGATCGAAAACTCACCGTTAAACTCTCTGAGCGACTCGCTGAAGCTTTGGCGAAGGTCCCCGATGCAGAGTTTCGGGCCGAGATACAAAAAAGCCTGACTCTCATGAAGAGAGCCAGGCTCTAAAAAAAAATACTTTTTAAAAGGTCGACTACTTCTTGCTACTTCTCGGGCTACTTTTTAGGTTGGTTTAATTCTTCATCAATGATCTCTGCGAAATTCTCAATCGGAACTGCGCCTGCGATCAACTGACCGTTCACAAAGAAAGTCGGAGTGGATTTCACACCGATCTTCTCGCCGTATTCCAGATCCTTCTGAACGTAGTCCGCATACTTCTTGGACGCCAGACAATCGGTATATTTTTTCGCATCCGCGCCAGAATCCTTGGCATATTTTTCAAGGCTTGGACCGTCAAGCTTCGCTTGATTCTTGAAAGCCAGATCATGGAACTTCCAGAACTTGTCCGTGCTCTGCTCATTCACGCACATCGAAGCTTCAGAAGCGGGACGCGCTTCTTTATGCATCGGAAGAGGGAAATGACGGAAAGCAATCTTCACTTTGTTTCCATACTTCTTCTTCAACTCCGTAACGGTTTCAGCACCGCGTGAGCAAAAGGGGCATTGAAAATCCGAAAACACCACAACGGTGACGGCCGCATCGGCTTTTCCATGAAAAGGAGCATTGCCCACTTCAACGTTGACCTGCATCTTCGGCTTGGAGAAATAAACTTCGACAGGACTGCCTTTGGTCATTTTTGCGACATAGGCCTGAACAAGTTCCTGCTTCTTCAAAGTCTGAAGATAAGAATTAATCCGCTCACGAATCTGCGGATTAAGCTGACTTTCAGGGATTTTCTTTTCAGCCACGAATTTTTTGAATTCTTTGTCTGAAATCTTGATGTCGCTGCCGATAATCTTTTTATTGATGTATTCATCAAGCGAAAGATTCGCTTTCTTCGCATCCCCGCCGACAAGCTTTTCGATCACAAGCTTGTTGAGACGCTCCATCTTAAGTTCAAACTCGCGTTTCTTAAGATCAAAGAAATCAAGCTTATCGTCGCCGATAAGTGCTTCTTCGGTGATTTCTTCGCCATTAATCTTGGCGACAACACCGGCTTTAGGGGCATCTTTAAATACAAAATTGGGTTTCGCTTTTGCTTGATGATCGGTGCACGCTGCCACCACCATAAACAAAGCAACGGACAAGCCCATGGTCATCATTGTTGCAGAAAAAAATCTGCTCCGACGTGTTCTAGTTTCAGAAGTCTTTTTCATTTGAACCTTTTCTCCTTGGTTTTCACTACGTTTGCGGTGAACTCATCGTAAGGCGAGTCCCGTGGGGTTGCAATCAGAAAGTGCGAACCAAATCATGGAGGCGAACAAGCCCCTTCCAGGCTCCATCCACACCCACGACCGGAATAACGCTAATTTGAGAGGATCGATTTTCCATCAAATCCAGGGCGGTTTTCGCCAATTCTGTGGGCAAAATGGTGATTGGGTGAGTCGTCATCACCTGATGCGCTTTGAACGAAAAGAACTTCTCCCGATGCTGCAATGCGCGTCGAATATCTCCGTCCGTAATAATCCCCAGGAGCTTGACGCCTTCCACGACGAGTACCCCCCCAAGCTTTTTTCGGGTCGACTCGCCAATCACGGCCTCCATCGAGGCTTCGGGTGCCACTGTCCCAACCTGCTCGCCAGAGTGCATGATCTCTTCTACTTTCAGATTCAAGCGATGCCCCAGGGAACCTGCAGGATGAATTTTCGCAAAAGACTCTGCATCAAAGCCTCGCAATTGCATCAACGTCACAGCGATCGCGTCGCCCATCGCCAAGGCGAGAGTCGAGCTGCTGGTGGGCGCAAGATTATGGGGACAAGCCTCTTGGGCGACGGAGACTTCAATAAAATGATCGCAAAACTCCCGCAGCTGAGACTTGGGATTACCGCACAAACCTACGATTTTAACGCCAAGATTTCGCAAAGAAGGGAGCAGGCGAATCAACTCATCCGTATTCCCGGTATAACTAATCGCAAGAACGACGTCTTTAGATGAAACAACGCCCAGATCACCATGAAGCCCCTCAGTGGGATGAAGAAAAACAGCAAGGCTTCCCGTACTGCTCAGCGTCGCAGCAACTTTTTGCGCGACCTTTCCAGATTTTCCAAGCCCCGTGACGACGATTTTGCCGCCACTTTCCAGGGCCTGCTTCATGCAGGCTAGCGCGGATTCAATTTCTACCGCGGTTTGTCCCTGAATTCTCGAGCGGCACTCTAAAATAGAATGAGCCTCAAGTTCCAGTACACGCCGCACTTCTTTAGCTACATCCGTGGCGACTTCTGTCCCTGTCAAGACATGCATAAAATTAGTAGTGCATGTTCCATTGACAAAGAGCAATGCTTTTTTATAAACCTGTTTTCGGAGGGAATTTTTACATGAATACGACAAAATCTTTTAGGGACTTTGCGACCATTTGCTTTATCACCACCTTGGCAGCCGGTGCTTGCCTTGGTTCTGCCCAGGCAGATACATTAGGATTCAGCATTAAGGATGATGGATCAACTCTTCCCAATGCCCTAAGGGTTTCGGTCGTTGATGAATTTACAAAACAACCTTTGTCACAGGCGAAAATCAGCGTTTCAGAAGTTCGCGGCGAAACAAAACTTCGCTCAGATCTCACCAACCCCAAGGGCACCGTTGACTTCGTGTTCGAAAGCCCCACTCAAGCCCTGAGCCCAAAAACAATCACCATCACGAAACCCAACTACATCAGCGTTTCCGTGATCGGGACCCAAAACCACAGTGTGACGATTTTTCTTAAACCCCTCACCTCCAGCACCAATACGGTCCTGGCATCGGGCGGATTTACAGGTTTCAAACTCCCCGACACTTCGGACGTGGTTGTAGCAGGCCTTGTTTTCCCAACCTTTAACGCCTCTGATCTTCTGAGTTTTAATCCTGACTCCATTATTTCGCCGCTTTCGGACTCAATTGACGTCATGGGCCCTCAAAAAGTTCCTTCAAATCTCGTTATTCCAAGACAGGAATTTTCGATCATTTTTGATACGATTGTTTTGAATAAGCCAGCCTATCGGCTCCCAGTGGTCGCAGGACAACCGCTGCGTTTAACTGGGATTCAAGGGGAGATTCCGGTTTCTGATCTCATTGATCTTGCAACTTCTGGCGGCGGCAAAATGAGTTTAGATCTGCTCAATAAACTAAAATTCCGAAAGAGCGCCGGCACCACGGACCTGATCACACCGACGGCCCCCTTCAAGAAGGATTTAAACGCAACCGTGTTGCTCTCCAAACGCTATCAAGCTACTCCCGCCAAGCCGGATTTCGAGAGCAGCATTCTTGTTTTGGCTGCTAACGATCTCGTGGGAGATCGCTCGATCTTGATTCCGACTGATATCAAAGTTGCGCTCAATGCCGAGAATTCAAGCACCGTACAAACGGTATCCCTCGCCCAGCCCGCAGCAGACTACGGCAAAGCTCGGCTCACTTTATCGCTTGCCTACGGAAATCATGGCAAAATGATCTCGGGCGCGATCGCCTCTTCGGGCACAAGCTCGCTCACTCCCATCGTCAGAACGGGTGAGTTCATGCATGTCGATGCGTTGGATGACAGCCAAGGACTTCCTGCCACGATTTCGTTGCAAGCCCCCCAGAGGGGTGTGAAGGTTGCTGTTTTTGAAAGTGAAGGTTCGGCGGTCTGGAAAGTCTATACGCTTCCTGCAGCCGGCACCTTTTCCCTTCAAACAAGCGGCCTCTCTGCGAGCGCTGCGATTACGAAATACGCTTTGATCGACTTGGATTTTGGGCCCACATTTATCGAAACCTCAATCGATGGCAATACTCTCATGATGAGTCTTGAGCGTTTTGCGAGATCTTCGGCCAAGATGCTCCCCTAAGAGGCTATTTCTAAGAGGCGATTTTAAGATGAGAAATCCATGAAGAAACATCCCTCCCTTTGGCTCCTCTTCACGTTTGTCATTGCTGGAGCGCTCGTCCCCGGCTCAGGCTGTGTCACCGCCTACCAAGAAACCGTTGGGGCAGACTCCGCTCGCTCGTTCTCGAAGATCTATCTCACTGATTTCAACCTCGCTTGGCAGGCGATCCTGGAAAGCCTCAAACAGCACGCCATGGATGTCTCCAATCGAGACAGTGGTTTCATTCAGACCAAATGGACGGACAATACCGCAGAGAAGAATCTCATTGATTCCTTTGGAAGCGCCGATTCATTTTTGAAGGCCCAAATCCGCTACAAAGTGGCCACCTCCAAGGGTTTCTACAACGGAAAATCCTCCGTAAAAGTCACCATTCAAAAAGAGCAAATGATCCAGCGAGACGTGTTGGAAGGCTGGAAACCCGTACAAACGGATTCCATCGAGGAAGCAACGCTGCTTTACCGGATCGGCCGAATTATCACGATGAAGATGAAAATTGCCCGACTTGAGGAACGAAAAACCAAGCAAGAGATCGAAGGATCAGGTTTTGCGCCGGCCCCGCCAAAACAAGAAAACAGCCAAGAGGGCGAAAGCGAGCCTTAGGCAAAATCTGCCGAAGCTGCGGCAAATACTTCCGACCCGAGTAAACTCAAGACTCTCCCCTTTCTAAAAAGTCGGCAAAACCACGGGAGAAGTTGAGCTTTTTTTTTCGTTCCCTAAATCGTTTTTGGCACATGGTTTGCTTTCTTACTTATTGGAGGCTTTTCAATGGCGAGCGTGTCTCGAACATCCGATGAGGGGAATGGCAATACCCTTAAGAGTCTAAATGAACTCCAGGAAGAGCTGCGCACGGACAACGAAAAAGCTGAATCTAACCGCAATGCGCGGATTAAAGAGCTAGAAGAAAAACAAAAAACCACCTTAAGAGCTCAAGAAGACAAGTTTGAAAAAAGTATCGCGCAGCTCCGCGAGATGGCCGAAGGACGAGTCAAAGAGGTCAAAGAAGGCGCGCGCTATGAAGTTGATGACCTCCGCGCTCAGACCTACAATCGTATGAAAAGGTACAACGGCGAAAGCGCCGACACTCTCAAACGTCAAGTTCAGGCGCTCACTCGCGATAACGAAACCCTCGAACAACAATCTACTCTAAAACTGGACGACGCTAAAGAGAACTACTCGAAACGGGCCGAGCGTCTCCAGAAGGATAATGGCGACGAACTCACCCGCGCCGTGGACACGACACGGCGGGCAACCCAGGCCGCCTATCACGAGCTCGCAAAAGAAAACAAACTCAGCACTCGCGAAAACGAACGAAACCTCGAGCAGGAACGAGAAGAAACCCGAACCACCACCCAAAAGCAGATCGGCTTCGAACGCGAGCGCGCAAGTCTTGCACTTGAAGCGAAAGACTTTGAATTTGCCCACAAAGAAGACAAAACAGAGCGCGAAGCGAGTCGCAAAATCGCGCAAGTTCAGGATGTGTCAGCAAAGGACATTGAAAATAAAACCCGCAAACTCACGGAGAGCCAGGCCGATCAAACTCGCACGATGCGAAACGAAGTCAAAGATCTGCTTGAAGCCGAAAAGCATTATGTCAAAAGCCGTGCGCAAGGCTCCGCAGATGCGGTCGCTCAGTTCGAGCAGGAAAATCGGGCGCGTGAACGACTCATCGGAGAGAGCTACGATGCCCAAATGGGGATGATGCAACGGAAAGGCAAGGACAGCGATACTTACTTCTCCCATCTTAACGACGAAAACATCCGGGCTAAAGACCGGGCTTTTGCCAAAATCATGTCCAGGCAAATGACCGAGGACCATGAAAACACACAAGCCTTATCCAGACGCTTTGATGAAAACCGAGTACAACTCGAAGGAAAAATTCAAAAACTTTCAAAGGAAACAGAACGAGGACTGGCCTCCCAGCGCGAAGGCATAGAAAAGAAGAACGAAGCGACGCTTCAACATCAAAGCATCACCGCCTCAGATACCCTCGAACGGCAACGACTCATGGATCGTGAAACCATCAAGGCCCTCGAGGGCTCCCTTGCGCAAAGAAACAATTCAACGGACATCGCAGACATCCCTGCCGCCTACGAAGAGCAGATACGGAAAAGACTTCAAGAGACCTATCACCAGACCGCTGAGCTTGAGACCGAGCACAATAACGCGAAGTTTGACAACCTCAGGCACGAATACTCAGGACGCATGAATGACCTCACCCACGATCAAGGATTGCGGGAAACAAAGATCCAAAGGCAATCGGCAGTGGATCGGGAGCTCGACAAAGGCCAGTTTCTTGACCATGTGAGAGACATGGAAACTGAAAAAGGGATTCAAACGAGAAACTTAAAGACGGATCATGAAAAAGAAACTGAATCGCTCAATCGTAACTACGCCCATGTTCTGGAGCGCCAACGCAGAGAGTACGAAGACATTATTCAGACATTAAGACATGACGCAACCTCCCGTCTCGCCAACACGCGTCAAGAAGCAGAATTTAGCTCAAAACTCTTGCGCCGCGAGGCCATTTCCAAACACAATGAGGTGGTACGGGATTATGAGAAGCGCCTGGCAGATCAAAAGGTAGAATTTGGATCTCATCAGGGCGATCAAAAAGAAGAGCTTCAAAAAGTGACCCGCGAAAGTGAACGCATGATGAAACAGGCCATAGCAGAGTCCGAAAAGAATTTCGAACAGCGGATCGCCCAGCTGCAGCAGCAGGCCAAAGAGCGCGAGCGAACGCTCATGCAAAACCATGAAGATGAACTCGATAAAGTAAGGCGCTCCAATGCACTCCTTATCCAAAAGAAGAGTTAAGATCGTTTGTACCTTAGGCCCCGCCTCTTCAACGATGGCCCAAATTTCGGGTCTCATCGAAGCAGGACTAGACGTCGCGCGCTTGAATTTCAGTCATGGAACCCATGAGTATCACGCAGGAGTCATCAAGGTCATTCGTGAAGCGGCAAAGAATGCGGGAAAACACATTGCCATCATGCAAGACCTGCAAGGGCCCAAACTAAGAGCAGGCAAGCTGGGCAAAGACGGCATGGATTTAATAGAAGGGGACGTCCTCCTCCTCTACCCTGAAGGCTCAACGCCCACCCTTTCGTTAAGTGGCCGAAAAGCCGTACCCATTTCGGCTGAGATCGCGTTATCGATTTCAACTGACGTCCAGGTCGGTGCTCGTATTCTTTTTGACGACGGGAAAATTTCCACGATCGTTAAACAGGTCAAGCCTCCCGAAATGGTGGTTGAGGTCGATGTGGGCGGCAAACTCACCGATCACAAAGGGATGAACCTTCCCGGCACTCCCCTTTCCATGGCCTGCCTAACCGAAAAAGATTTATTGGATCTTAAATTTGGACTTGATCATGGCGTCGATGCGATGGCCTTGTCTTTTGTACGAAACGTCAAAGACATCGAAGACATCAAGCAGCGGCTGCGGGCGGTCTCTAATGATCCTCCGATTATCGTCGCAAAAATTGAGCGCGAAGAAGCCATCGACAACCCGGATCTCATCATTGAGTCAGCCGATGCGCTTATGGTGGCTCGGGGCGATATGGCTGTGGAAATTGGGGCTCAACGGGTTCCTATCGTTCAAAAACAACTTATTCATGCGTGCAATGAACTGGGTGTCCCCATCATTACCGCCACGCAGATGCTCGAATCCATGATTAGCGCTCCCACTCCGACTCGCGCTGAAGCAAGCGACGTTGCCAATGCCGTCTTTGATGGCACGGATGCCGTGATGTTATCTGCCGAGAGCGCATCAGGCAAGTACCCGCGTGTGACCGTTGAAACCATGTCTCGCATTATTGTAGAAGCCGAGCGCGCTAAAGAGACTTATTCCAAACATCGCGACTCTCACCCCTTGCCTGGATCCATTGTCGACGCTATCGAAAGTAGCGCGGCCCTCATCGCGCGCCAAACGGGCGCCGTTGCGATTGCTTGCTTGACTCATTCGGGAACCGCCGCTCGCACTTTGGCAAAACATCGCCCAGACACACCGATCGTGGCCATCATGGATAATGAAGTTACACTCAGGCGGCTTGCTTTTGCCTGGGGGGTACGCGGAATCCTCATTCCGAAACTAGTAGGAACTGATGATATTTTCACCATGGTTGAGGGTGTCTTGAAGACAAATGGCTGGGCCGATAACGACGACCTTATTGTCATTACGGCAGGAGTCCCTACCCTTCGCCGCGGCACGACGAATATGGTGAAGGTGCACCGCATAGGATCGACTCGACTCTAGGGGTTTCCTCGTGTAATTTGTCTTCATGAGCATACTCAATTCAATAATACTGGGCATCATCCAAGGTCTCACTGAGTTTCTTCCCATTAGCAGCACGGCGCATCTCACGCTTGCAGGCAAGTTCATTAATGTGGTGAACCTTGATCATCCCGAACAATGGACGGCCTTCATGGCCGTGATTCAGCTAGGCACGCTGCTAGCCGTGCTGGTCTATTTTCGAAAAGAGATTCTCAATATTTCACTCGCCTTCACCCAGGAGAACTTCGCGCGCAAACCCCTGGCGCAGCAAAGTCTCGATTCGAGGCTCGGCTGGATGGTTATTTTGGGAACGATCCCCGTCGTGGTGATTGGGCTTGGATTCAAGCACGTGATTGAAGGGGTGCTCACCAAAAGCGTTTTCGTGATCGCCGTGAATCTCGTACTTTTTGGACTGATCTTGGGGTTTGCTGAAAAGTGGGCCAAGCACCGTAAAACCATGGCGCAAACAACGCTCATGGATTCTTTTTTAATCGGCGTGGCCCAGGCGTTTGCACTTTTTCCGGGCGCCTCACGCTCCGGCACCACCATGACGGCAGGCTTGCTCTTAGGAATCAAACGCAGCGAGGCTGCCAAATTATCGTTTCTGCTTAGCATCCCGGCGGTTTTCGCAAGTGGCGTGCTGGAACTTCACCAAGCGATGAAATGGGTGGATCAGTCGCAAATTTTGGAACTTGCGGTTGGGACGCTCACCGCTTTTGTTACCGGGTATCTCGCGGTTAGTACCCTTATTACCTTCCTCAAAAAATATTCAAATCTCGTCTTTGTTTTCTACCGCGTGATCTTTGGCGCCGGGCTCTTAGGTCTGCTCTATTTAGGGAAAATCTAAGCGATGGAACTGCTCCACTGGGAACTCAGTGTTCTTTCGCGTGCGGTGGCTTTTCAAAATCTCTCCGGCGCAGCAGCGCAGGTGGGCTTGAGTCAACCTCAGTTGTCTCGCATTGTCGCGAAACTGGAAAAAGAAATCGGCGTGCCGCTGCTGGATCGCGCCTCCAAACGCAAATCGGGTTGGACATCCACGGCGCTCAGGCTGGCTGAGATTTACGCCCGATCTTCTCACCTGCTCCAAGCGGAGATCCAAAACCTTGAAAACGAAAACACGCCCCAGCATTTTCGAATCGGCGCTCTCGAAGGCTTGATCCCGCATGCGGCGAGGCTCTCTCAGTTTCTCATGAAGACCCTGGGCGTTCATCGAATCGAGCTTGATATTCACGATCTGGACAAACTTGAGGAACGTTTTTTTAAAGGCGAATTTGATTTTCTCCTTTCCATTCGAGAACCGGGGAAGAAGAAGTTTTCAAATTCTTTGAGATTGGGCTATCAGGCGATGGAGCGGGTCACTACGGCAGACGCGGTCAGCGTCTTCAGTTCTTTTGAGTTTCAGTCTCAGGAGTTTCATCGCAGAAAAACGAAGGCTGAAAAAGAGCGAACGCAAGGATCTGTTCTGATCAGCAACTCGCTTGCGGTGAGAAAATACTGGGTCGAGAACTTCGGAGGTAGCGGCGTTTTTCCCTCAAAACTTCACGCGCGCTCCAGCGACCATGCGAGCGAGGTTTCCGTTTATTTGCTGGGCTCCGAGCTGCTTTCGCAATCGGTGTGGCGAGGAGCGAAGGAGTTTAAGTAGGGAGCGCGGGCGGGATTCGGTGCGAGCTTCTTGGATTTGGGCATAGTGCCGCTCAATCAATGGCGGAAACTTCGGGGAAAAATTCTCCCGATTTAGAATATTTTGCTTGACGACAAAAACTCTATTCCTCTTT
Source organism: Oligoflexia bacterium (assembly GCA_903881565.1). Taxonomy (GTDB): domain Bacteria; phylum Bdellovibrionota; class UBA1018; order UBA1018; family UBA1018; genus CAIRTR01. Next base: position 44,231 of record CAIRTR010000065.1, read on the forward strand.
TCAACCCATAAACAAGCTATAAAGTGGCCTAAAACGAATGACATTGGCCATCATCGCATTATCCCGAAACGCTAATCCGCGAGCGACTAGCCACTCACCACCCGTGCTCCTTGCGCATCCTCGCGCGTTTTAGAGGATCAAATTTTCCGTGCTACAGATATCCGCATGAAACATATCAAAGCCCTTACTGATTCTGAGCTTCTTAACCAAACCCGTCTCCTCGTCTCGCGTGAGCGTGAATTGACCACTGAACTTCTGTGGCATCTCAGAGAAGTCGAGCGGAGACGCCTTTTTGCCGAACAAGGATACAGCTCCCTTTTTGATTACGTCAGGCGAGGCCTCGGATATTGTGAAGCAAGTGCTGATCGTCGAATCTCTGCCATGCGCCTGCTTAGGGAACATCCGGAGATTGAGCCGGCCCTCAAAAGTGGAGCACTCAGTCTTTCCAATGCAAGCGCGCTTCAGCACTTTTTTAAATGCGATAAGCATCTGGCGGCCCTTGCCCCTGAGCCCGCAAAACCCGAGAAAGCTCGTCAGTTCTCAGCCACCCAAACTGAGATCCGATTTACTGCCCACCAAGAGCTCATGCAGAAATTTGAGAAACTTAAACACCTTCTCTCGCACCGCAATCCCAACCCAACCTACGCAGAACTGTTTGAGATGCTCGCAGAGCTTGCGCTCACAAAGCTCGATCTGGAGAAAAAGGCAGAAAAGAAACAGGCTGACCAAATCGCGGGCAAGCCCGCGAGCCCGACTCCGCCGGCGGAAGTGCGCCCCGCCCCGGTGAGAAGTCGACATATCCCCCACGCCTTGCGCCGGACCGTGTGGGGGCGCGACCAGGGCCAGTGCACGTACGTGAATGAA
>CAIRTR010000066.1 GCA_903881565.1 Oligoflexia bacterium
GCCAAATACGAAGTCATGGACTGGGTGGGCGGGCTTGCCGGATCAGCCGCTTTCGGGATGAGTTCGCTTGTGGGGAATTTGGCTGAATGGGAAGGCAAGGCAGAATCGTGCACCTACTTGGCCGTTCTTGGGGGTGTGTCGATTGCAAAGGCGGTTGCAATCAAGTCTGCTGTAGATGCGATCGATTCGGCCTACGCAAATATTGAGGGTCTGGCGGGTCCCAGTGGAACGCCCACGGGTTTGGGTGGGAGGGGAAGTCAAACGACTTCACTTTCTTTAGGTAGAACTACTCCAGTGGGGGGCAAAGGTGCGACGCCGGGTGGGGGGAAGCCAAACACGGGCTCGCCTGTTGATCAGATGAAGGGGGACGGAACGGATTTCACAGAAGGCCCACTTTCTGGTACCGCATTGGGAGGCAAAACTGGAGATCTGATGCGACAGTTGATTCCGGATCCGTCAAAAATTCCAGAGGCCGTTAAGATAGCAACCGGCAAGGATATGAAGGATTTTGCTCGCAGTATTGAAAACGGTTCAGTGGCTGCGGCTTTGGCCGGGATGACGGGGATGCCTCCGGAGGCAAAAGACTTCTTTAAAGATTACGAAAAGAAAATTGCCGAAGCGATGAACAAAAATTCGGCAGGCGCGACTTACGCTGGCGGTGGCGGTGGCTCTACAAAAGGTTCGGCAAAGCCTCAAGGCCCATCGTTAGGTTGGGGTGGGTTTGGGAGTAAAGCTGCAGGCGGGAAAGCTGAGGAATTTAGTTTCGCCGCCGTCAAAAAGACGACACTCACGGGGCCTGAGTCGGACGACATTTGGCACGAAGGTGTGGGTGGGAGTATTTTTCAAATCGTGTCAACTAAGCTTGTCAAAAACATCGATAAGATAGAAAATTTGGAGTGGGATACGCCACTGAATCGAGCCCTGGTGGGCTTGCCGTCTCGATCGAAAAAAGCAGGGGGAAAATAAAAATGATAAGACAAACGCGTGTGTTATTTTCGTGGATCGTTATCGGCACTTATCTCAGTGGACTTGCCGCCCCTGCGGTGTATGCGGCTCAAAATGGGTTGGGGTATTCTGCTGATACCACTGCGCCTCTTGATGTGGCCGCGGATTGTAACGATATTTGTGACCTGCTTTTTAAGATACGATCTGCGGATACGGATTGGAACTCAGCCGCCGAAGGATCGATCGGGAAAGGGGGGGGGCAGAAACCTACATTGGGAAGTAAAGAAGTTTCAACCGGGCCGACTCAGGTCATTGGCCTGAGAGGGGATGATAGCGTATGGAGTGATGATGATGACAAGTGGTGCAATAGCCATAGCGTTGGCACAACACAGGACGCGCCCCCGCCGCCATTACCTCCGGATAGTCCTGCGAGTGGTGATTGTGGTACCGGCGTTCCAATGCGTAACGAAGTTGATGTGAAAATGGGCTGTACGAATTACAGCAAAAATCTCACGCGATGTACCTATAAGAACAATGGGCTTTTGAAAGATTATTGCAAAGCGCTCAAATTAGCGGACGAAGGAAAGTCTATTGAGCTGCTCTTTTTCGGGATGGACCTGGCAACGACTGCGACTTGTGGGGCTGTGTGTGTCTCTCAAAAAGCAGGAGCAGGA
>CAIRTR010000067.1 GCA_903881565.1 Oligoflexia bacterium
AATGGATACCGATCAGGAACTCTCGCTTGAAGTGAAGAATGCGATTGAAGGGTTGAAGACGTCGTTGAAGACGAGGATTTTGTACTAAAATATCTTCCCCGGATTCAACAATCCCTTCGGATCGAGAAGCATTTTCACGCCCTTCAAAAGCACCATCTCTTGCGGCGTGCGCGAATAGTGTAGCGCTTCTTTTTTGAGTAATCCGATCCCGTGCTCGGCAGAAACACTGCCTGCATATTTTTGTACGAGGGCAAACAGTTCTTCATCAGTGACCTTACATCGCTTCGTAAACTCGACTTTATCCAAGTTATCCGGCTTCATCGTATTGAGATGAAGGTTTCCATCTCCGAGATGACCAAAGAGATAGAGCTCAAACCCGTGCCGAGGGTGTTTGTAGAGCTCGATGAGTTCATGAACAAAGGGCTTAAGATTCGAAATCGGAACCGAAACATCGTTCTTATGCACAAAGTTCTTTTGCATCAAACTTTCGGGTGTTCCTTCTCGCAGCGACCAGAGGTCCGTCGCCTGCCGCTTGGATTGGGCCAAGACACCATCAAGGACAAGGTCTTTTTCAAAAAGTCCCGCAAGCCATGTACTCAAATCTTCGCCTGAGCGTTCGACTTCGAGCAGGACATAAGCGCCAACGCCCTCTCCCGCGGACTGAGCAAAAGGATGTGGCAACGCTCGCTGCGCCACCACGGTTTCCAAGCAATTCTTCGTCAAACACTCAAACGCCATGACGGAAAACGAAGATCTCCGTACGGCATGAAAAAGATCCACTGCTGCATCCAGATCTTTGACCGCAAAAAAGAAAACATCCAAATCACCTGGAACCGGTGCGAGCTTCAGGGTGGCTTCGGTAATGATACCTAAGGTGCCCTCGGTCCCGATGAAGAGCTGCCGCAAATCCAAGCCCGTATTGTTCTTTTCTAAAGCCCCGTTCAATTCAAGAACTTCACCGGCCATTGTCACGACCTGCAAACCCAAAACCCAATTGCGAGTCAGTCCGTAGCGAATGACCTTCACACCCCCCGCATTCGTAGCAATATTGCCGCCGACAGTGCTTGAGCCTTTTGAGGCAAAATCAATGGGCCAGGTCAGGCCGTATTTTTCACAATGATGATGAACGGCTTCGGTTACAGCGCCCGCTTGAGCACGCACGGTGTTCGAAAGGGTATCGACTTCGCCTAAATGCTTCATTTTCACAAGACTAATAACGACTTCACCGTTTGTCGCGACCGCGCCGCCTGCGAGCCCGGTTCGCCCCCCCGAGGGAACGAGAGACACGCCTGATTCGGAGCAAAGGCGCGCGAGGCGCGCGACCTCCTTGGTATCGCGAGGAAAGCAAATCATCGCTGGTTTTGGGAGATAAAGCTTCGTCCAATCCCGACCATATTCTTCTAAATCAGCTGCATCGACTGAGGAGAAGTCCACCGGAAACTCCTGCTTCAAACGTTGCAGAAAGGAGGCGGGCAGCATCAGCGCAACTCACTCAATTTTGTTAGAAAAGCGGTGTACTTCTTCACTTCATCATTCAAGGGGTCAGTCGCCTCAAATTTAATCTGTTGAAAAAGCTTAATCGCGGCGGCGTAGTCCTTTTGGAAAACCGAAAGTTTCGCTAACTCATATTTCAGTAAATCGTTTCCAGGATCCGTCATTAAAACAGACTTCAGGGTCTCGGAAGCCCACATCATATGCAGCTTCATCATGACTTTCGGGCGCTCTGGATTGAGCGGCGAAAGATCCTGCGCCTTAGTCAGACAATCAAAGGCTTGATGAAATTCTTTTTTCTTCAAATACAAAAGCCCCAATTCGTTGAGCGCGACGACACATTGGGGATCAATCTTGATTGCGCGTTCCAGGTGCTTCTCAGCTTGAGTATAATCAGGGACTTTTGCATAGTAGGCGCCAGCTTTGGCCATGATTCTTGCATTTTCGCCACCGGTTTGAATCGCCAATCGAAACAGCTTATCGGCTAATGAGAAGGCCTTCTCAGCAAAGGCTCTCTCCGCTTGTCGCACCAAGGAACTCACACTCGTCTTGTCAACCACACTTTTTTGATAGGCTAGAAACTGGTCCTCGAGATTTTTAGCGCTAAAGGGTTTCGTGAGGATGGCATCGACATCCATTTCTTCAGCGATATTTTTCAACGCCAAACTATCCTCATCTACAGCCAAAATCACGAAGGAACTGGCGGCTAACGGGTTCTTCCGTATCTCCTGAAGCAAGCGATACGCGGTTCCATCGGCGTATTCGAATTCCATTAAAATAATATCGGGGACGGTTTCTGCAATCACTCGCCGCGAGGCAACCATTCCTGTCGCATAGTAAGTGCGGTGAGGGCCCAAAGTCCGAATGTATTGATCCATGACATCTTTGGTAAGAAGTCGGGTGCCAATGCTTAGAAAATTCAGGCCGCCTTCTTCTTTTGAGGAATCTTTTTTTGCCATCTGTAGAAGTATGAGCTGCAGACCTTTTTTTTTCGAGGGGAATTCGTAAGGAGGCCTACTTAGGGTGGTCGGCTTGAATTTCGTGGGTGAAGGCGATCTTATTAGTCCCATTTGGACTTATACTAATCCAAAACGGACTTGGGCAGCGCGTAATTTAACGCAAGGCACCATTGATAATTTAAGGGTTTTTTTAGTTTATCGAAGTTTTTTTTGCAAATTCCGACTCGGTGCCATATTTGACACCTCGTGTACTAAACGTTTTCAAAAACAGGGGGTATTAAATGTTTAAGACTTCAAAACGAAATCGACTCTTAGGCGCTCTCGGAATGACATTCATTTTGGCTCTCACTCTCTCGGCATCTCCAGCTCTTGCTGCAAAGCGAAAAATTAAAATCACAAACAAGAAGGGCGACATGAATCTTCGCATCGGGAAAATCAAAACAGTCGAAGTGGCGATTGATCCATCACTCATGACAGATCTTCGCTACGCGAACACACCCCCGAGACTATACGGATTCATCGAAGACCTCACGGGATTGGACCTCGCCTTGGACCAAATCATAAATATGGGCAAGAAGATCTGGACCCTCGTTGAAGCAAACAGGCCTGTCGTTAACCTTAACTTTGATTCTGCAAATGCATTCCCCCTCGGAGTTCAAGATGCAAATGATCTTGAGGGCTGGAAGACACCATTTGCACGAGCATATCGTACGACTTACGAAAACCTCTATGGGGTCACGGTCGTCGATTATACCTATCAAGTCATGTACACCTACGGCGGAACTTTGAATGGATTTGGCCGCTATATTGCCAATGCGCAAATCGTTCCTGCGAACCTGCATGTTTCGTGGGGTTACACATTCAATGCAAGCGCCAAGGTTCAGATAGTTACCAACTCCGGAACCAAGGACAATCCAGTCGCCTCCATGCAATTGTCTCAACACTGGGGTCTGGATACCGCTATCTCTCACGAAGAAAACACCAACACCTTTTACATGACAGGTGCGGGCGAGTTTAAAGACTTGAATCCTTAGTCCCAAATAGAACAAAGGTCACTTTTATGAAATTCGGTAAATCAATCTTTGCGTGTCTCGTTGCCCTTGCTGTCCAAGGCCCCGGCTCCCCTGCCTTTGCAACCGCACCCAAAGAGAGCTGTAGGCTCCAAACGACTCTCCAGATCGAAAAATCTCAGATCGAGTCGGCGGATTCACCGTTTTTCGTGGAAGTGACCTTTCGCTTTCGTGCAGAAACGCCCTATGCGCGGGTGATCGAGAAGAAGGTTCTTGTTTTTCAACCGGAGCAATCCCTGTCTCTTGATTCTGAGATCTCTTCAGTTCTATACGAGCGTTCCTTAAAAGACGTTCTCGTCTCCGTTTTTCCAAATGAAAATACGCGAACAGGTTTACCAATCCTAGTCGAGCAATTCTTGCCTGAGCAAATTCAGGCGGATGAAGCACCCAATCAAGGGAGCGCGCTCATCTGTACGCAATGGGCGAGCTAAGCCGGAAACTTGAGAAAATACACCGTAAAGTCCGGTCTTGCGCAACTGCCCAGAAGATTTTAGATTCTCTCCTTGAAAAGCCCAATGCTCTTCGGTATCTACAACCTATCGGGGCGTAGCGCAGCCTGGCTAGCGCACTTGCATGGGGTGCAAGGGGTCGCACGTTCGAATCGTGTCGCCCCGACCATTTTCAATCTTTTGAATTAAAAAGGTATTTTCGGACTTCGCAGAGGACAGGGTCACATTCACGTGTGGCCTTTTTTTTTGCCCAGTAGCACCGGCGTCGCATAACGGGGTCTTTTCGAGAGCTATTGTCGAGGCAATCGCGGTGGTTCTAAGATTTTCGGAGTTATTCGTGCTGTCGAAGGGCGTGGTTACAGTTTCTCGATTTTGCGTCTGGGCTAGCTGCTGTTGAAGCATTTGAATCATTGCCATAATCGTTACTGCATCCATTTTTTCCGCTGGCTGCACCTCACTATTTTGCTTTCTGGGTGATTTGTCAAATCGGAAATCGTCTTGGACCTTTAAATCACCATCAAGCAGATGCGTGTAAACTCGCGCGGTCAAGCTAATGTCTGAGTGACCCAGGAGAAGTGAAACTTTTTTGAGGCCCCAACCCGCGCGAATTTGAAAAGGTCTCCTCAAACTGTACTTATCCGGCCGCAATCCGTCTTCGTGGACAAAGATAAATTCACTTCTGCGCGGCATCTCATTGATCGCCTCCATCGCTCCTGGTTCGATAGGAATACTTCGGCTTTTGCCATTCTTGGACTTTCTGATGTGAATGAAACCACTCTCAACGTCGATATCGGTCCATTTGAGGTTTCTAGCTTCGTCGCGTCTCATGCCCGTGTAGACCAATAATTTTGTAAACGGATAGGCCAGATCGCTTGTGGTCTTTCGCAGTTCTGTGAGGACCTTTTCGATTTCTTCATAAGTGAGGAAATTAATCTCTCGTCGCGGCTCTTGGCGCGGAAATCTCTTTAAAAAATCCTTGATCTGCCGTGGTGTGTTCAGCTTGTCGGGGTGACGCTCCACAAAGATGTCTCCCAAAAAACAGAGTTTCAGATGGTACTTTTGAATAGAGCTGTGGGAAAGGCCGTGCTTGTTTTTGAGTTCGAGATAAAAAGTATAAATTTTGTCGCGTGTTAATTCGGGGAAGCGAAGATTTCCCAGCCTATCTTTGACATGACCGTCTAGGTGGTATCGCATGATTTGCTGCCAACTTTGTCCACAGCTCTGAAAGTGGGGACTTTGATAAAAGAGCTCGATTAACTCGGCCACGGTCTCTGCTGGCGTTTCTGTAAGCCATGCAGCGGGATTGAGCCCCCTTAACTGCTGACATATTTCTTGCACCATGGTTCCTTATGAAGACTCAAAACTTTATCCGTTTCATTATATCCCGATGGGAGGAGTTACCGCAGCTTCCGTTGAAGAGTTTTTAGATATTCCTGAGACGCCCTTAGTTTCGCAGCCGGTTCGTCTTTACAGAGTTTTTCAAGTATAACTGCATTAAGGTCTTTTATAAAATCTTCTTTATCGACGAAACAGGTGAGTCCATTCTTTTCGTTTCTGCCTTCTTCGATGGGTGTAAATAAGAACTGATTCCATAGGTTTGAAAAGGTCCCATCTGGGTTTTTGTCATCAGCACCAAGAAACAGGCGATGATCCTCTTTCGACCACTCCCTCAACGTAAAAACGATTTCACGACTCACTGGCTCGACAGGCCTATTTAGTGTGTCGGTCATCTGCCCACATGAAAGCATGTCCCAACCCTTAAAACTCACTTTGAACTTACGAGAAATTGGAGACTGTATTCGGCCGGGTAATTCTGAAATTTTTAGATCAGAAATGATCGCCCAACTCTTTGTTGCAAGATTTCCTAAACCGGGGACCTTGGCCCAACCCAGCTTTTTGAAAGCCTCCTGATCACAGCGCCTTTGCGCTGAGATGACGTCTTGCAGAGAAGGGACCTCCTGGGCGAATGAATTCCCTATAAATAATGCAAACCCCATGAATACCCAGGATGCGGTACTTAAGTTAAAAGTTACTCTGAGTCGGCCCATTGATAAAACCTCCATTTATTGCCAAATAGCTTTGCTTTCAATTCAATTACGGAACTTTGAAAATCCGGATCATCCGGGGGAAGCTCAGCAAAACCCTTGCGGGTTGTTGCGCTTATCTCTAGCGGATTCCCTGTGTCGTCCGTGCCGGTATAGATGCCTATGTGATCACTCTTGGTCGTGCGATCATCAGCTTTCAAATGGATAATCAAATCCCCTGGTTTTGCTTGATCTGGCGAAATTTCTCGGAATTTGGCGCTGGCGGCCAGTTCCGCGACGGCCATATTTTTTGAATCAATCCCTGCCGTTTGATATTGATAATAGACGAGGCCACTGCAATCAAAACTAGAGGGGCCAAGTCGCTCCTCCTGTGAGTATCGAATCTTTGTGCCCGGATTGATCATACTTCGCAATGATGCGACAATCGCAGTCCGTATCGCCGAAGTTAATCGAATAATTTTTTTGATCTCTGCCTTTAGTTCAGACCACAGATATTTGAAAACACGTACAGTGATTGGGACTTCAGAAGAAAGGGCTTCCGCCGTGGCCCTGCTTTGCGCGAGGCCAAACTCAGGCGAATTTTCGGGATGACAATAGATGCGCGACTCCAATGGACCCACAATGACGCCCACAGTTTGATCAATGATTGTGCCAACAGCCATTTCCCCAAATGCGGAGCCATTAAAGGAGACTAAATCATGATCTCCGTTTGGCGTGGGAATTGAGGCGGCACTGCAACCGTGAAAATTAAAAGAAAGTTGGCTGGCGGACGCGCCAGTTAATTCATTATTAGGAGTCAAATCCTGGAAGCGAATGCGAAAAGAGTAAGCGCCAGAGGGGACATCTTGGATCCAAATCACGGGCCATTCCCACGCTTCACCAAGGCGAAGCTGGTCAATCGTCTGAAGGCCCGAATAGACCGGCTTGTTATCAATCCAGAGATTGAGTTTTCCAACCGTGAAATCAGCTTGAAGGAATATGCTCCCGGCAAATGAAGTCGCCTCCGCCGTAAAGGCAAGTGTGACAAGCACAAATAGAGACTGGGTAAATCTCATAAAATTAGCACCAAAGCGGCTCATGACTCGCTCGGTCATATCACCGACCAGCAGGGGTTTCAATGCCCCTATATTGAGCCATAATTGACATGTATGTTATTTATGGTATATTTGATATTAAAGGCATGTCGGACTGATGTTGTATGCCATATGAAAGGACAGAACGAGGGAGGCTTTTATGAGAGCGCAAGTTATAGCTCCAAATTTACAGGTAGAACTTTTTGAAATTGGGGCCCAGATGAAACAGGCCCATTTGCCTGAAGAGTTCATTTCTGTAGCGGTTCTCACTGCGATTGAGTTTGAAGGGATCTACGATTTAATGAAAATGTGGACCAACGAAACGGATGAGACTGACCGAAACGAGATCGTGGCTGACATTCAAGACATGATCGATGACTGCGCTCAAAAAGAAAAGCTGGATGGGCCCTATGTCAAATTCAACGACCTCGACGGTATTCGTAAGAACATTCGTGCGTTTAAAGACGGACTACTTCAGATAGTCCTCGAACATGGAGGCCTAAAGAAACTTTCTGAGTTGACCAAGATCCCGCAGCCATCTTTATCTCGATTCTTCAGCTCAACCTCAATGCCAAGACGATCCACGCTCATGAGGGTCGCCAAAGCGTTACGCCTCGACGCCATTCAGCTTGCAACCGAATGGTCCAGGTGATTGGCACAAAAAAAGGAGAGATATTTTGAATGTGCGAGTCGCACCGACTCAGAAAAAGTTGCCAGAAAAAGCGGCTGAAGCTTCGGGGCAATCCATTTCTGCATTTGTATTAGACCACGCCCTTCAAGCCGCTCATAGAGCGTTGGGCGAGGTGCAAAATTGTTCATTTAGTGTGAGAAATGCTCGGTTATTTATGGCGGCTTTTTTAAAATATGATGAAAAGTATTTTAAAAAAACCAGTAACTAAAGAAGATAAACTATTTCGAATTTAAGTTTCTAGATTAGCAAAGCGTAAAACTGGCGCACCTACGAAGAGGCCCACATCATTCGCGGCCCACGCTTTGAGAGCGGATTTCTGCCGTTCCTGAGTGGTAAATTCTGCGAGAAAAGCCTTCTCCTTGCGCTCCCATTCGATTTGATTCCGAAGTTCTCCACCACCTCAGAGTAAAGCCCCAAAATACGTTTTCAGGCACCTTGAGCTTCGCAAATGACCGTGTTAAGCGTATAAACCAATCCCCTCTCAAAGGAACCACGCCATGAACCGATTCAGCTTTGTTTCCCTACTTTTCATGATTCTGATGCCGCTGTCCGCAGCTTATGCCGAGGAGGTCAATGGCACCTTCTACGAACTGGGCAGCAACAAAACAAAAATTCTGTACACGGTGGTTGCTAAAAATACCGACACCGGCTCTCACAAAGTGTTCTATACTGCCAAGGGTGAAGTAGCGGTCATCGAAGACGCAAAATTCGCCAATGGCGAAGTTACTGACTACTCCATTGAGCACAAACTTTTTCCAGAGCAGGGTTCATTCTTCGTGCGTGATGGAAAAGTGAATTTTTCATTCACGAAGAACGGAAAAACTGAAACCGACTCTGAAGACGTTCGCCCTAATCTGACCATTGGGCCGCACATTGTGACGGTTTTGCGCAAAAACTGGGACCGCATCATGAAGGGCGAGACGGTAGAAACCCGCTATGTGGCCCTGGAGCGCAAGGAAACGGTAGGCTTTAAATTCTTCAAAACCGAAGAAAAAGTGATGCCCGAATTTGGAACCAAGCCCGTTGTCCTGGTCCGAATGAAGCCTTCGAGCTTCGTGATTGCCGCACTCGTGGATCCCCTGACTTTTATCTACGAAAAAGATGGATCGCACTTGCTGCAAGTGACCGGTCGTACTCAGCCAAAAATCCTCAAAGACGGAAAATGGAAAGACCTGGATGTCGACATCGTATACACTTACGGCGCTCCCGTTCCGCAAAAGCCCTAGCTCGATCCACCAGGAGGGCAAGGTGCTTGCGGAAAAAGGCGATGATCGGAAAACTATTTCTCAAATCCTAAAACATGCGGCAGACCGAGATATTCTCGCCCCTACAGTGTCCGAATTTTTTTCTAACGTGGAACTTTTGCATCGAACTCTATTGTGAGATGGCCGGAATTCCGCCAATATTTTTCATCCAAAAAGCCGGCCGCCCCATTTGCAAGAGAGCGCGACGCAACGACTTCCCTCTCTTGCGTGGCTCAATTCAGCCTATTTTCAGGCGTTTTCGAAATGCACTGTTGGACGCTTACGTAACTCACCCCCATTGAATCTTGAAATTTGTTTTACAGAAATGTTTTGTCATGAAATCATTGACGACATCGTAAGTTAAAAAACTTTCTACAATTTTCCACTGGAGGGAAATATGACTTTAAAAAAAATTTCGATCCTAATGAGCTTAGTAGTGATTTTGGGTGCTTCATCAAGCTGCGCAAAGAAGGCTGCTGATCCGGCACCGGCTGCGACTGCCGCCACAGGGGGTGATCCCAAGGCGATTGTTGACACGATTTCGACTGGCGTTAAGGTTGTAGGGGCAGGACTCACAGCCACATCCGCCGTTAATATTGGGCGGACCTCGCTTCGCGAGGATATGCCGATGGCGCTGACGAGCGCGGTTTGCACCAATAAGGGAGCTCCAGTCGTGACTAGCGGCTACAGCGATGCAAATTATCCCGGGTATTATACCTATTGTACGCTGACCGTCCAAGATGGAAACACGGTTGCAGGTGGTTTTGACATTTCTTCTCTGGGCAGTTGTTTGATCAAAGAAGCCGGTCTTTCTTATGACGGCGTCGCTCATGTTATTACATTTACGGATGCGCTAATCACCACTTGCGGGTTGGGTGGCGGTTCTGGGGTCACGGCCGGAATGCAGATGACCATTACCCCCTCTGCACCGGCTTCATTCAACACCAATTATGCTAACGGCGCAATTCTTGTTCTGGACTCAATTGGGGGGGCAGGCTTGACCTTCAAAGTCGCCACTAATGTTGTAGGAACAAAGAAGTCCTTCATCACCAGTGAGAACTGGACTGATGGTCACATTGGAACTACTGCAGGCTCATTCGACACCTCAACGGGAGACCTTTGGTATGAGGCTCGCGAAGAACGCGATAACTGCACTACAAAGGACGGCTGTGGCTGGAATCGCCATACACGTTTGCATGCTCTGATGAAGGTAACGGGTAATGATCCAACGGGCCTGGTTTCTCTCACTTTTGCGCACTCAGAAATTACATTTACCCCAGGGCAGAGCTCTTTAGGCGGTTTATTAGTTACCGCTAGTGGAGCACTTGCCACCGGAATTAAGGCTCGCCTCTGGACACCAACCCATGGCGCCACCGTCGGGGCGGCTGTCACAGCGATTTCCGACTATAGCACTGTAGCCAACTGGATTGAGAACACGAACACCAAATGCTACACGGCCTCTTCTGAAACCGCGACGGGTTGCGGAACGGGCTTAGCCGGATTCACCACAAGCACGAAGTTCGCGCTCAATACCACCGACTCTCACACCACTGTGGCTGCGTGGCTTGCCGCTATTACTGGCCAAACATTCACCAACGTAGATGTGGACGCCGATACGCAGTTCTGATTTTGTGATTTAGCGGGGGGCCTCGGTCACAGACTGGGGCTCCCCTTTTTTTGCATTTACTCTCCCACCCCCCTCGCAGTATAGACTCCCCATGAATCCTGTGAATCCCGAACATAAAGAACCGAAGCGTTTTAAAGGCTGGGCAATTCCAGGCCCCGAGATCACCGCATTTGATCTCGAAGAGATCCAAAAGTCTTTTGACGAGCCTCTAACCTTGGACGCGCTCTCTGGCCATCTTCGAATCCTTCAATATAAGAACGGCCACCGCTATTCCACCGACGACGTTCTAGCCGCCTGGTATGGAACTTCGTTTTGCCCACGCGCAGAAAAAGTGCTGGATATGGGCTGTGGAATCGGGAGCGTAGGCATGCTTGCGGCGTGGAAGCTGCCGGGAGCCAAGATGATTGGCGTGGAAGCGCAAGAGCGAAGCTATCGCCTCGCTCAACTCTCAGTTGCGGGCAACGGGTTTTCGGATCGATATGAACTGCGCAATTTTGATTTGCGCAGTCCCGAAGCCCTGAAGGACTCCGAACTCTTTGACCTAATTTTAACCAGCCCCCCCTACTTCCCCCTTGGAACAGGCCTCCTCGGCAATCACCCGCAAAAAGTGGAGTGCCGCTTTGAAGTTCGGGGATCGGTTCAAGACTATCTCGAAGTAGCTTCCCGCCACCTGAGTAGTTGCGGCATTGTGGTGAGCGTTTTCCCCTATAATCAGATGGAGCGCGCGTACGAGAGCATCAACAAAACGGGGCTCTTCTTGATCAGGCAAACGCCCGTGGTTTTCAGAGAAGGCGACGAGCCACTGCTTATGCTATTCGCCGCGATGAAAGCGTCGGATCTTCCCGAAGAGTTGGTCGCGCGGCAGAAATTAAAAGCCGGTGCTGAGACCCCGTGCCTTTTTACCGAAGCACCGCTCGTGGTGAGAAACGCGCAGGGAGTTCCGACGGATTTCTATCTGGCGCTGAAATTATCGATGGGGATGCCGCCCACGATTTGAGGCTAGTCGAGTGCGAGCCCCATGAGCCGGTCAGCATAGTACCGGCCGTTCACTAAATACGCTCGCTGCGAGATGCCTTCATGAATGAAGGACAAACCCTCGTACATCGCAATGGCTCGCAGATTATCTTCCCTGACCCTGAGATTAATTTTTCTCAATCCGGCGTACTTGGCCCATTCAATAGAAGCCACGCACATGAGTCGCCCCACGCCACTGCGCCAGTGATCGGCGCTAACCGAGATTCCCATTTCTGCAACATGAGCAATACGAGGCCTATCGGTCGCATTCAATGTTAGAATCGAGACAATTTTGCCGTGGATTGAGCCCTTGAGCATGAGACTCTTGGGGTTCTCCTGCATGGCGCGAATAAAGGCCCGCTCTCCATCTGGAGTGGCCCAAAATTCATCTTTCCCGAACGTAAGAAAATCCGACTCTCCTCCCACACGATTTGTGTAGTCGATGATTTCTTCAGCGTCCTCGGGGGTGGCGACATCAATATGAAGAGTTTGACCCTGCTTTGCGCCGATCGTTTTTGGAAAGAGGCTGTGCATAGTGGGATTTTGGCGTGGTTTGAGGTGCTTGACAAGGATTAAGTGGTTCTTTCGCTTGGCCGGATTCAACTCGCTTAGAGCGACACGTTTTTGCAAAAGCGCTCACAGCAATGGTGGCGGTATGGCTTTTCAATTGATCTTGGGTAAATTATTTTTTAGATGGATTTGGGTTGAATAAAATAGCTGTTTATGCAATAAAAAGCCTACTTTTACGTTAAAAAGTGCGACTTTTAAATACACTGTTTTTACTCAAATACTTCTGTCGCGCACTTTCATTATTTTCATACAAATCATCTTGAAAATGAAAGGACCCACGCGCATGTCGCTTAATCATTCTCCCTTACTCCCCCAACAAGTCCATCAACGTGCCTTAGAACTCAGCACCCGCTACAAAAGAGCGGAAGCTGAACTATTAGAAATTCTTGCGCAAGTCGATCGCCATCGCATCTATCTAAAACACGGACACGCCAGTCTTTTCCTCTACGTTGTGCGTGAGCTTGGACTCTCCGAAGGCGTTGCTTACAATCTGATCACGGTTGCCCGCAAGGCCGCAGAAGTGCCCGAGCTGCGAGAGCACATTGCCAAGGGCTCAATCACGCTTTCAAACGCGAGGAGAATCACGCCGATCCTCACGCGACAGAATAAGGACCAGTGGCTCGAAAAAGCCTCATCACTGTCGCAGCGGCAGCTCGAAAAAGAAGTCGCCAAAGTCAGACCCCAGTCCGAAACGCAAGAGAGTGCAAGTTACGTGACCGAAAACCGCGTGAAACTGGTGGTGGGATTATTCGAAAGTGACATGTTAGCTCTCAGGCGCGTCCAAGATCTTTTGAGTCAAGCCCGGGGAAGGGCGGTTTCACTTGAAGAAACGATAGTGACGATGACCCAGGCGCACCTAAAACGCTTCGATCCAGTACGTAGGGCAAAGAGGCAAATCGCGAAAAAAGGCGTGATTGAAGGCAAGCTGCGCACAACGCCTGACTCGATACAAGTTAACCGCGCACAGCGCGCAAAGCGCGTCCCGATTCCCGCTCATCTTCTTCATCAAGTTAGATTACGAGATCAAGGTCGTTGTACCCATGTTTCTGGTGCCCCCAACGCTGAAAAACGATGCAATCAGAGCAGGTGGATAGAGATTCACCACAAAATTCCCGTATCCGAAGGTGGAGAAAACACACTAGAGAATCTAACAACCCTTTGTTGTGCTCATCATGACTGGACTCACTCCCAGGCTGATGCCATGACTTGAATAACCCACGTTAATGGGACGCCTAATTCATGGAAAATACTTCGCTTCCATCTTCAAAAGATGGTCACGCATGTAGCTCACCCGGTTTCCGCTGCCCGCAGCATACTCGCAACCTGTGACTAGTTTAGTAATGCTCTCGACGGACACCGCTGGGGTTTCGAGGACGAGCGTTTCATCATAATCAGCATAGTTCCCCGCGTTTGGACAGATTTTATCGTCTGTCATTTGGGGAAGTAACTCCATAGTCACCCAGAACCCAAGCGCTTCTTCTTCACTCAAAGTTTCCATCAGTATTTGATCGCTTTGCGTTCGAGTCAATACCCTTGAATCGGGCTCATAGCTAACCCGAGTAGTGCAATCTCCGCGAGAGTGATCACACCATCCTACGCCCTCCACCAAAGCTATTTTCGTATACTTGAGAGGAAAAATGCATGGCTCCGGAGTTGAGGGCTCTCCAATAGGAGGTTCCACCGCAATTTCAGTCTCCTTTGATACCGACGGAATCGGTATCGCTTTGCAACCCAACAGCCCCAGAAACATCGCAACTAAAAATAGAATCTTCATTTTACACTTCTTTTCTCGGCACAAACGCCCGCAACACATCCAACCAGAGGGGCCGCACAACTAGCCATGGCTCCCTGGCAATCATTCACCGCATATTTGCGACAGTCCTCCGAAGCCTCGAGTTCCTTACGAAAAATCACGTATTTGCTCGCGCTCTCAAGATTAAGAAAAGCCATCTCACAGTGAAAACGGCAATTCATCGTCTTTGTGTCACCCACACAGTCCGCATCGCCACTGCACGCCCCACTCAATGTACTGAGTTCAGCTTGAATCTGTTGCTCTATTGCTTGCGCAATTACTTCACATGATTCACTGGGAGCAGAAGGAGCGCTTTGGGCCCCACATCCCGCGAAAAGCCCCAAAATCAAAACTCCAGCCGGCCAGACATTTTGAATACTCATAATCATTTCTCCGTTGGATTCATCAGATGGCCCAGAAACAGAATGGCGCTTGTCTTACGATCGCGGATTAAGAAGTAAAACGGACGATTTACTTTAATGACGTCAGGACTTGGGCCAGCTGAGGTCACGCCCATTGTAATTCCCGTTGCTGCAGCCGCCTTCGTCCCCTCTTCATCCACCGAAATCCAAGTCTTGTGGGAAACTGACTCAACGTCCAATGGACCGTACTCTGGGGGAAGTATCCCACTAAAGCCTGAAACAGGCATCCCAAGTGCTTGGAGATACTCTTTCGTACTAACTCCATTCCAAGAAAACTCAAACTTTGGAAGGGTCACTTTGGTCCAAATACTCTGAAGCGATCCCGTAATTTTTCCGAGCTGCTCAACCGAAAGAGCTTCGGCAAAAGCGCTCTCTTTGCCCTCTTTAGGGAGCATAATAAGGAACCCAAAGTCTTCGTTCGCGTAGGCTAGCTCGACTGCCTGAACCGTTTCGTCTTCAGCATAATCAAAGGTGGCACTCTGAGACATTGTCGAAACTGAAATCTGCGTCCCACTCTTCAAATAGAATGGCGCAGGCGCTGTATCGCGTGCCTCGAATTTGTTTTTCCACTTGGCATCTAAATAGACCGCGTTCGTCAACGCAAGAACGGTGGACTTTTTGATCGCCCCCCCTCCAAACAGCTCCAGAATTTTGCCTTCGGTCTTATCTGAAACCCACTCGTTTATCGCTTTCCTGGACCCCTCTGGATCTCCCAAGAAATCCGTCTGATTAACCCCGGCACCATAATTCTCACCTAACGTATCCAGGAAACTCGCAAGCGGCTTTGCATGAGTATCTGTCCATACGGCATTCTCAATTTGAAGGGTGAAGCCAGCACTTGTTTGCGTGCGAGTCGCGATATCTGAATCAATGGCGTTAGCCGTACTATGAAATTCCGCCTGGGGTTGAAAAAAATGAAGCGCGCCGGCCATTGCAGTTTCGACATCACCCGTCGATCCCGCGTAGAGCATGGCCAGCGCCGACGTCAAACTATGAGGCGAGATCAGCAGGTTGCCATCGGCACTCGCCTTCTCTATTTCACGAAAAAGATTGAGTGAAAACTGAGTTTGCCCTTGAGCCCACTCCTGGCTGCGGCTGGCATCTTCGAGCCGCACAGCTACCCGCTGCTTATCGGAGCGCACAGTCGTATAGGGCTGAGGTAGTGTTTCAAGCTTTGAGCACCCAAAGACTGCTGCTAACATAAAACCCAAGACAAGACTTCTCCCTGACATCTTCATAAGTGCCTTTCTTCAGCCTATTAGGCTTGTCTATTTGACTACTTGAAAATCGCCTTACACGATCCTTCATCACTTGGCATCATAGCCAAGACTCCCGAAAATCCTCCGTCTGCATCCCGCGCGGCAAGCACATTGGGATCCGTACAGGTGAGGGCGGCAATAGCAGTCCCACACACTCCAGACGCAATGCTATTAGGTGTGAGCTTTGCAGCCTCTTCAGCAGTGATGATCGCACCAAAATTCGCGTATCCACCTGAAACCAATCCCAAGGATGGCTCAAGATTCACAGCAGCCTTGACCCCCGTCTCACAATCGGCTGTTGTCAGCCCCGCAAGGCATTTAACCAATACCGTGCAGACATTGTTGAGCACGTTTCTAGAGGCAGAAACGCTCATGGCCGAGACTGGATCTGCCGGCGGCTCACTGGTGGACATAATCGGGTTCCCAGAACCTGAGCCCCCGATCGCACATCCAAGGGCAGACATGAGTACAAGAACAATCGCAAATTTTGCCTTTGGATATTTCATAGTTCCCCACCCTCCTTTTTCTTGCTCAGCGGAAACAACTGCAGCCCTACCTGATAGACCCGCTCGGGATGAGCGTCTTGATCTGCTATTTCGAGTATCTTTTTTCGTAGCTTTTGAATCATGAGTTTCACCCTCTTTGCACTCTCTTCAGAAAGGCCCACCGTCGCGGCCGAAAGCTCGCGCTCCATTCGGGGAATCAACGCAATTGATTCACTTGCTCGCTTGAGCATTTCCCTGTGAAACTCCCGAAAGGCCGCAGAGGAGAACTCATCCTCGGTGGTCACCACCGAATCCGTCTGCCGAAGTTGTCCTGCGGAATCACGAGAGATGAGCCCTAATTTTTCCAAACCCTCAAGAGCCTCCTTAGCCTGTTCCACTGTGATGGCAGGCAAAAGTGTTTTTGCGACCCACTCGGGGCTCTCATCAAAATCTGGCAATCCGACCAACTCACGAACAGGGACCCAATACCATTG
>CAIRTR010000068.1 GCA_903881565.1 Oligoflexia bacterium
CAAGCCCGAGACAAGGCGATCACGGCCCTCGCTGCGGCTCAGCCTGCAGCTGTCTTGGATCTCTACTGCGGCACGGGCGAGCTCTCAACCCTTTTGCCCGACACGGTCGGATGGATCGGCATCGAATGTGCCAAAGATGCGGTCGCCTTTGCTCGCTCCTTGAAGCCGACGGGGCGCAAACTGCATGAAGGTTTTGTTGGAACGGTTGAGGATCGTTTACGCGATCCTCAGGTGGTGGAATTAATTCCTGCCGCCTTCGCGTTCTTTATAAACCCCCCAAGACCCGGAATGGGGCCAGAGGTCCTCTCACAGATTGAGCAACTCACTGTGGCCAAAAAGCCCAAAACCTTAATCTATCTATCATGCAGTGCTTCGAGTCTGGCTCGCGATCTCAAAGTGCTCGAGCGGGCGGGATGGCAAGTCGCAGATCTCTCAAGCTATGACTTTTTTCCCCAGACCGAGCACTTTGAAACACTTGCGATTCTGAAGCGATAATTTAGAGGTAGTTCTGAATATGGGTCGTAACCTCGGGAAGGGCGCCTGCCTTGATCATCGCGCCCAGAACGAATACTCGCAGCGCTTCAGGAAAATGACTCGCAAGCGCCATCATATTTTCGGGTTCGTTTTCAAAAACCGCCAAGACGGCTGCGGGCGTGGGAGAGGTTGTAACTTCCTGCTGGATCGTTTCGTAAGTCTTTTGCTTGAAGTCGATGGAACTCTGCCCCCTCGTTCTGAGGAAAAGCTCAGAAAGCTGCGCCGGATTCATATAACCCAAGACCTCAAGCGAACGCCGTGTGGGCGCACCCTGGACATCTTCAAAGCGCGAGGTCACGTAGACTATCTTTGCGCCCGAAGTGTGAAGCTCGTCGATAAAGTGGTCGGCGCCCGGAACCGCGCGATCCAACTCAATGTGAGCCCCCGAAAGATACTCCGAAACCATGGCTTTTTCCAAATCACTGCTCCAGGAGGACGGAGCAACTTGCGCGGCTACCAGAAGTTCCGAAAAATCATAGCGATTCTTTAATTCGTACAGGTCGCGAAGCTTGACCTTCTCGAGCCGATCGCAATCAAGGCGATGCGCCACTCCTACGCACGCTGCAGGCAACGCGCCCTGTAGCGAAGCAAAGCGCCGCGGAATCGAATCCACCGTTGTCTCATCCAAATCCATCACCACGACGGGTTGAACCCCCTGGA
Organism: Oligoflexia bacterium; assembly: GCA_903881565.1. Classification (GTDB taxonomy): domain Bacteria; phylum Bdellovibrionota; class UBA1018; order UBA1018; family UBA1018; genus CAIRTR01. The sequence goes on from CAIRTR010000068.1 coordinate 1,195, forward strand.
CTCGCCAGCTTGCGGCCTGGCGAAGAACTTGCTCGAGGATGGCCTCGCGGGCAAAGGCCGATTCGCCCACACCCAGGGCAGCGGACAGGATGACCAAAATAGTATATTTCATCGCAAATTCTCCCTTTTGAAAGACGTTTTGCTGGATTTTGGGAGAATAAAACAATATATATCAATCACGAGTGGTATAACTAAAAGTTATGGAACTAAATCTCCTCAAACTCCGATACTTCTACGAAGTGGCCCGCCTGGGCTCTATCAGTCGTGGCGCGCAGGAACTGCGGATCTCGCAGCCCGCCGTTACGAAAATGATCAAGGAACTGGAGGCCGAACTAGGCACCCGCCTTTTCGACCGACGCGCACGCGGCGTAACGCTTACCGAAGGAGGGGCTCGCGCCTTCTCGCACGCCTCCAAGATTTTTTCCGAAGTGGGAGAGCTCATTCATTCAGTACGCAAAGAAGAAAAGATTGGCGGCAAGTGGTCGCTTGGAGTTTCGGACACGCTGGCGATTCACAGTATTCCTCCCGTCATCGCCCACCTGCACAAGCAGCACCCGACGCTCGAATCCGAAATCTTCGTCGGCACCTCAACCGAGATCAAACGCGAGCTTTTACTGGATCACTGTGATTTAGGGCTTTTCTTCACCCCCCCGCGCCGTGATGAGCCGTTTGATGCCCAAAAACTTTTTGACGTGGAATTCTGGGTGGTGGTCTCCCCCAAGCTTCTCGGGGCGCACACCAAGAATCGGGCAACTCTGGAAACGCTTCGAAAACTCAACCTCCCGCGCCTTGAGTCTCGCCACTCCGAATACCGCGCGGGCTTTGCAGCCCAACTCCACTCTCAGCAATTGGGATTCAAGCGGACCCCGAGCATCCAGGTCAATCAGCACGAGGTCAAAAAGCAGCTCGTGATGGAGGGCGCAGGGTTTTCGATCTTGACCCGGATGACGGTTGAAACCGAAGTGGCGCAGGGACATCTTGTTAGAATTTCCACGCCTGAAAAACTGATCTCACCCGTTTTCGGAGTTAACAAAAAAGGGCGAACCTGGAGCCCGGTCATTCGGGCTTTTTTTCAGGCGTGGAAGAAACAACGACAAGGCCTTCTTTACATCGGAGGCATGTAACCGAAAAAGAACGCTGGAGGACCTTGACCGGCCATCGGGGTTGGCGTGATGACCAAAGGCGAAGGCGTGCCCATCACGACTGCTTGGCTCTTGGCTGGGGTTAAGCAAGTCAGCTTAGATGCCGACACCAAGGTCATCGAAGTACAGGCTGCACCGGCAATGGTTAACGTCTCTGTGCCGGTAAATCCTGCTCCGTTGATAGAGATAAGTGTGCCCCCTGCTATTGAGCCCATCGGAGGCGAAATATAATCGACACGAATGCTGCCTGCCTTGGGTGCCGTAGGTGCAGTCACATTGTAGGAATTGACCACCGTCGGAGGCACATAATTATTCACACCGTTTGTTGTAGCAAGGTTAGCTGCCGCAAGTGCGGCTGCAGAAACTCCTGCGGCCGTCATGCCTGTGCTTCCCGCAGAGATAAACCCAGCCTTGGCCGCTTCAATTTGGGCGGGCGTAAGATAAGCGCCCATCCCTGCCATACCCGTATTGGCGAGGCTCGCAGCTGCGGTGGCGAGATAATCGGCAGGCATAACTCCGGCAGCACCGGCTGTCGCACCCGCCGTGACTGATTGACCAAACGCTGTGATCTGCGCTGCGGTCAATCCAGGAATATTTGCAAAGCCCGCCGAACCCCCTGCAGAGGCCGCGGTAGCCATCGCCAATCTTTGTGCGTCTGTCATCGTCGTGAAAGTGCCCGCACCCAAGACTGCACCCTTCGTGATTGCGCTGGAAAAGTCACCCATGAATGATGCCGCGATGCCGGCTGTAGCCATAGCACCCACGCCACCTTCGGTTGCTGATTGGGTGTAAGTTGCAATTTGCGCAGCGGTTAATCCCGCGATTTTATCCAGGCCACTGACTCCGCCTTGAATTCCATATTGCGCCATTGACGCCCTGAAAGCATCGGTTGCGCCAGCGATTGCCCCGGCACCCATCACGGTCCCTGCACCAATACCAGCGACCATCGCCGCAAGTTGTTCGGCGGCCATATCGGCAGGGAGTTTTCCAACCATCCCAGTCGTAAATCCACCCGACATCGTCGCCATTTGATCTGAAGTGAGAGTCGCAAGCATCCCCATCCCCCCGATCGCACCCGAAGCGGCATTTGTCGTAAACGCGGTTTTCTGTGCAGCCGTAAATGTCGTGAATGCCTCTAACGATTGCGTAGCGCCCGTTCCCACCGAGGTCACAAAAGCCGACATCTGGGCAGCAGGCACGAGCGCAAGTCCATTAATGGCTCCGGCCATGGGATAAGTTGCGAAGGCCGCCAATTGATCTCCAGTCAAACCAGGATTAAGCGCCATCCCTGCACCGGCCCCAGCGGTCGAATACTGAAGCATAGCCGGTTTGAATGCATCGAATGCTGCTGGGAGGCCCGCCGTACCTGCCGCGCCCCCTGCGCTGATCGAGGTCATCATATTAGGCATCTGGGCAACAGTGAATCCCGCGCCCTCTAACTGACCAATGGCAGCTTTCATAGCGGCTTCCATCCCTGCGTTAAGTTGGTCCGCCGTGATGCCTGAAATATTGGATAAGCCTGGAGCAAAGCCTTCAAACGCTTTTGCAGCGATTGCGACTTTTTGCGCGTCGGTGACGCCGCCCATTTTTCCGAGACCGTTTGTCGAACCTGCGCCGATAGCCGCTTGAACAATGGTGTAGGCCGCAACAGGAACACCAGCCTTAGCCATTGCGCCGGTTACTTTTTCGGTTACGGATTTGCTGGCATCGGCATAGCCGTCGACAGAAATTCCTGTTTTTTCGAGCTTCGCTGTTTGGAACTCGGCCAAATCGCCGATCACTGTAGCCTGTTGTGCTTCGGTCAAAGCGGTCATTGTTCCTTCTAGAATTTCAACGGTAGCAGCACTAATGAGTGCGAGGGCTGCAAGCTTCTCTGCTTCGGTCGTCATTCCTGCGGCAGCGTCACTTAACGCTTCAACAGCGCCACCCGCGAAGAGTGGTGCGATGATCGTAATATCAGAAGCGGGAGCCACTCCATAAAGGGCGGCGCTTCCACCCTTTATAGATACTCCGCTTGCGCGAACTCGAGCGGCCGTTGCCGCACCCGCATTCGCAGCAGTCGCGGCATCAGTCGCGATCACCTTGGCTGAATCGGCAGTAACTCCAACCTTCACTAAACTTGCCTGTAAGCTTGTGGAAAGGGAACCTGCCAAAGACGAATCCGTCGCCGCTTCTTTTACAGCCGAGCATCCCGCAAATGAAGTGGCCATGAGTCCGACCACGCAAACAAGCCCCCCAACAGAACTAACATTCTTATTACGCTGAATTTTCATTAGTCTTATCTCCCGATAAACAATAAGGTTTAATAGTTTTAAGCAATAAACACTGTTGATTATCAGATCCTAACAGGTAACCCTAAGGGCTGTAATGTGTCATTGAGTACACACCACTCTCACAATCACCCCAGGCAACACCGCATACCGGCATCCCCTTATATTGCGGCCGCCTAGCTGACTCCCTGAGGACTAAGTTTTTTTACCCTCTTTTTCTTTCCAAGGTGATACGAAGAACAAAAATCTATGGCCATACTCGTTAGCGCACACCAACTCACCAAGCAGTTTTCAGCTCGCCCACTATTTTCGGGCCTCACCTTTGCCATTGAATCTGGCGAGCGCATTGGCCTGATCGGTCCCAATGGAGCCGGAAAATCAACCCTCCTGAAAATCATGGCCTCGCAAATGAGCGCCGACCAGGGCACCCTCTCGTTGCAGCGCGGAATCCGCGTGGGCTTCTTGGCTCAGGTCCCTCAATTCTCTGAGGGCGCCACGATTTTCTCCTCAGTCCTAGAAGGATTGGAAAGCCCCAAGCACACCAGCTGGGAACAGCACTCTGAAGTCCGAGAGTTTCTTTCTAAACTTGAACTCACCGCTGTCGGAGAAGATACCCCGATAGAGACCCTCTCCGGCGGCTGGAAAAAGCGCGTGGCCTTGGCGCGTGAGTTAGCCAAAAAACCCGATTTACTTTTGCTCGATGAACCGACCAACCATTTGGATGTGGAGAGCATTTTGTGGCTTGAGAGTTTTCTCGCGCGCGCGCCGTTTGCCACCCTCACCGTGACCCATGATCGCTTGTTTTTGCAGCGAGTCTCCAATCGCATCATCGAGCTTGACCCTAGACACGTGGGTGGACTTTTAAGCGTTTCGGGCGATTATGCAGATTACCTCGAAGTGCGCGAAAAATTGATCAACGCGCAAGAACGAAGAGAAGTGATTTTACTAAACACCCTTCGCAGGGAAACTCAATGGCTCAGACAAGGCGCCAAAGCCCGCACCACCAAACAGCAAGCGCGAATTCAGCGCGCAGGTGACCTCAAGGAAGTCGTTGAGGATCTTCAAATCAGAAATAAAGTGGGAACGGTAAAAATTGACTTCCAGGGAGCCGAAAAGAATCCAAAAAAACTTATTGATGCAATAAAGATTTCGAAGTCTTATGACGGAAAAGTCATCTTTTCAGATGTTGACCTTCTTCTCACGCGCGGCACCCGCCTGGGACTTTTAGGGCCCAATGGAGTTGGAAAATCCACGCTAATTCGCGTTCTCCTTGGACATGAAGAACCCACCTCGGGCCTCGTCCTGAGTTCTGAGCATCTGGCCGTTGCCTACTTTGATCAAACCCGTGAAGCCCTGGACCCAGAAGTCACGGTAGCCAAGACACTTTGCCCCGTGGGTGAATTCGTCGAATATCGCGGCTCTAGAGTTCATATCAAAGGCTATCTGGATCGTTTCCTGTTCACTCAAGATCAAATGGAAATGAGAGTCGGCAAACTCTCCGGCGGCGAGCAGAGCCGCATCCTGATTGCGCGCCTGATGTTAACCCAGGCAAACGTTTTGGTCTTAGATGAACCCACCAACGACTTGGATATGGCAACGCTCAGTATTTTAGAAGAATGCCTAACCGAATTTGAAGGCGCGGTCATTCTCGTCACCCATGATCGCTACTTCATGGATCAAGTGGCAACGAGGATTATCGCATTTCCCCCGAAGGAAATTAAATCACCGCTCCTCTCGTTTGCTTCGCTGGAGCAATGGGAAGAATGGCACCTGACTCAAGCCAAGGCCATCAGAGCAGGCAAAGCAGGCGCAAACTCTTCAAGCGGAGGTTCAGGCAAAAGCTCCAAGAAACGCCTGGGTTTTAATGAGCAGCGAGAACTTGACTCCATGGAAGCCAACATTCAGACCGTTGAAGAAACACTCGCGCGATTAACCGAAGAGAGCTTATTAACTGAGAATCTAACCAACGCAAAAGAGCTGGCAAGAATCGCCAAAGAGATGACTGAAGCGCAATCGCAGATCGAGAATCTTTATATTCGCTGGGGTGAGCTAGAAGGCCGATAGCGAGTTATCGTTTTTTGAGCCACAAAGTTCGCTTCCCAGGAAGCGCCACTGTCGTTCCTGCGAGGCGGCCTTTTTTCTGATAGATCTGAATGTGGTCTTCTGGGTTTTTGTCTTCTTCGACCAAAGGCTGCCCCAGCTCCAAGAAAACAGATTTCAAGGCGCGATCCGGCTGCCAATTCAGAATCGGAACCGAAGGTTCCGCAACCGAATACAGCATCCGAATCGAATGATCACCTATCGCATAATCTGAAACGAAATAATCACAGCGCGCCTCCGCGGGCGCCGCACATAGCAGGTACATAAACCTCATGGGTGCTTCAAATAGGGGTATTTTTTGATCAAAACTCCTCAGACGGAAAGCGTTTTGGGTCGTCTTGGTAATCACATAGCCACTATTGAATCCCCGAAACTCCAGGTCATCAGGCAAATAATTAAACGTCTGCCACTGGCCTTCTTTATATCGGAGCACCCATTCATCGGGGCCCGAAGTTATTTGATCTGAAGCAACAGAGTAGTAGTTTTGGTTCGCAAAATCCTGTGAGTCTGTGTTGTAGCTCCCAGGAACCTCCTCAGGCGAACCTGAAGCATCATCCGTCAAACCCACGAACTGCACTCCCGACGCCGCGTCGACCACCGCGAAACGAGAGTCATAGGTAAGCATCGCGTCTTTGGGAATTTTTTCGGAAAAGTCTTTTTGCGGGGGCGCTTTTGTAATTCGAACCCCCTCAATACTCTCTGTAATTTGAAATGAACTATTCTTCCCCTCTCGACTCAATTCGAGTCGCCCAGGCGTTGATGACCAAAAAGCCGTCACCGGAGCTGCTTCACTCGGGCTTTCAAAATCCTGCGTCCACAACACGACTCCCTCAAGGGATCGAATCTGTAAAAGGCCCTGTTCATTCTCAACCAATAGTTTTTCGCTGTCCAAATCCATCGATAGGAGCTTCACGCCGTCCGGCAAGACTCTCGCCTTTCCAGATGGAAATTCCAGGAGCTGTCTTGAACTTTCAGCTCGCCCAAGCTGAAACACCTGGGCAAGCCCAGAGCGAGAAACGGCTTCAACTTCTACGTTTCCACCCAGAACGATCCGATCAAAATCTGCCGCATGCTCACCCCAACGAATCGCCTCCGGAGCCTTGGGATCCGACACCAACCAAGGCGTGAGATCCAACCACGCGCCGACACTGCGATCGACGCCGCGATAGGAAAACGAGAGCTGAGCCAGCGCACCGTGCAAGGCTTCACACTTTCCAGGCTCCACGGCACAAAACTCATCCACGCCAATGGAGAGATCCTGAAGTCGGCCGTCGATATCGGTCGTTGAGACTTGCTCTCCGATTTTAACGCTACGAGCATCAAAAAGGGGTCGGATCCTTTTGACCATCCCCTGCGCAAAAGCCTGAGGCGCCACGCCCCACCTTAA
>CAIRTR010000069.1 GCA_903881565.1 Oligoflexia bacterium
AGCTCAAGAAGGACCTCGAAGTCAAACTTAAGAATTTTTTTGAAGAGCTTAGGAAATCTAAAATCCGGGAGGCATCATGATTGAGAATTATGGAAAATCAATGCCCCGCAGCTTGGTAGCACTTCTTTCTGAGTCAATACGTATTGGAAAAACGACATTCTGTTGCCAAAGTTGTTTCCAGGCTTGGAAACGTCTCTGAAAACAAAAACAGCGTTTCCAGTCGTTTTAGAAACAGACAGAAAAACAGGTGGTTAGCGGGTTGAAGTCTGGAAACACTCAGTTCGAAAATCGTCTACCCGTGTCCGCCATAAAAGGTCCTCCGTACCTTTTGGTTAAGGTCCGCGTCAGAGATTAGAGCCATCCCTCAGGGCCCGTGAGTAATTTTCGGGTCAATATTGCGATCCGTTCTTTAGGTTTTAGATCCAAAGACTTCAAAATCCGCATTTCTTGTTCTGTGTGTATGTGTAATACATATTCATATTACAACGCATGTGTCTCTACTCGTTGGAGAGCAGAATGACTCTTAAAGTTATCAAAGAAGATAACGCGCCAGTTTCAAGAATTGTGAGCTTTCGGATTTCTAAAATTCTTTTAGATCGATTGAAGTCAATAGCTGCGCGGGAAGATATTTCAACGAACGCCCTTGTGAAACAGATGCTTGAGCATTGCGCCGACGAATGTGCGTTAAAGGATACGAAGGGCCGGAAAGGCACAAAGAAATGATAGTTGACGTCTCTCTCTTGTCTAAGGAAGGCGAAGGCCTAACTCTTGAATTCAAGGAAAAGTATTCTCCTCGAATTGCGCAGGATATTTGTGCTTTCGCAAACTCAGCAGGAGGGCAGATTCTTCTCGGGGTCGCCGATGACGGAAAAATTGTGGGAGAAAAACTCACAGGCGCAATGAAGGCTGAAATATTCAGCCTGGGACGAAACTGCGATCCACCCATTGAAGTTAAGATTAACCAGAACGAACATGTTGTGATCGTAAATGTTCCCGCAAGCGAAGAAAAGCCACATGCTTGCGGAGGATCCTATTACAAACGGTTTGATGCCGTAACACAGAAGCTCACTCGCGGTGAGGTTAAGGCGCTATTTGAAGCAAACGCGACCCTTCATTTCGATGAAAAGGTTCACCCAGAGGCGACAATCGATGATTTGTCACTTGATAAGGTAAGGGCCTTTATTCGTGAGACCGGAAAGCAGTATTCTGTAACAAAAGCATCGCTACCGCAGCTTCTTGAAAGTCTGCGTCTCAGCAGTAGTGGGCGCATCACAAACGCCTGTGTGATGATGTTTGCAAAGGACCCAGGAAAGTGCGTGCTTCATTGTCAGACACACCTGGCAGCTTTCAAAGGTACTGAGCGTGTCAATATTTACGACAAGAAATATGTTCGAGACGATCTACTTACGCAGTTTAATGAAGCCGTTGCTTTTTGTGAAAAACATCTCAACGAACGGGCCGAAATTCGCGGGGTCAATCGCTACGATATTTTCGAAATTCCAATGGAGGCAATTCGTGAGGCCATTGTCAACGCGATTATACATCGCGATTACAGCATGGGCGGGACCAATATCATGGTGGAAGTCCATGCAGACCGGGTGGAGATTTCCAATCCGGGAGGCTTGCCTCCGGGCTTTCCGCCATCCATGTTGGGGAAAAAATCTTTCCGTAGAAATGAGTTAATTGCGGATCTGTTCCATCGGATGGATAAATCAGAGCGCATGGGTTCCGGCATTGAGCGAATTCGTCGTACTTTGAAATCAGCCGGAGTAAAAGCTCCCAAATTTGAAAGTGATCTTTTCTTTACCATTATATTGAAAAGACCGGAAGAATACCGCACAGTTCAAGATCGTCTAAAGGGTAGCCAAACTACCCCAAAACTACCCCAAACTACCCGAAAGGGGACATCCAAGCACCTGAGCGAATCAGCGCTTACAGTATTGAACCTTATTAGAGCGAACCCGTCCGTCACGCGAGCTGAAATGGCACGGGTACTGGGAATTACGCTTGATGGAGTGAAATACCATTTAAAGGTATTGCAAGCGATGCGGGCTATTCGCAGAATTGGAGGCCGAAAAGTCGGTCGATGGGAGTGTATATGAGTAAAAAACGAAATATTTCGAAGCGCAAGCCAACAAGGGGAACGAAAAAGGGATCGGATAAAAAAAAGTCTAAAAATGCAGGGAGTGTTCATAAGTGGCGAGTTTGCCCTTATGGTGAGCATTGGGTCAGGACGCACCCAATGCGTGTACCTGCCAGCAAAACTCGTCCTTCTGGATCTGTGACTACCCGAAAGGCTCACTGTGCATGTAATCCGTCTGGGCGGGATCAACTCTATCCAGACGAAATTCGAGAAATTGCCGGAAATCACTTTAAAGGCATAAAGAACAAGCCCTGCCCAATGCCATTGAAGTTTTCAAATGGTAGTAAATACGATGACCTCATTGCTGGCTGGACCCAATACTGGAACGAGGTTTTGAAACCAAAAGTTCCGCTCGAGCCCAACCTTGTAAAAGCGCTGATTGCATCTGAATCCAGTTTTGATCCCACAATATTAGCTAATAAAAAGGATTCAAATAGCGCGCGTGGATTAACCCAGATAACCAACGGCACACGAAAAATTCTTGGCGATGAAAAAGGGGAGCTTAAGGATCATTATATCACGGCAACAAAAAAAGACCTGAGTGATCCAGGCATAAATATTTGCGCCGGGATTCGGTGGCTTTATAGAAAAAGAGATATCGCTACAGCCAAGCTTGGGCATAACGCCTCATGGGAAGAAGCGGTTTATGAATACAAGGGGCTCGATAGCGCCCCTAAAGTGCGGCAAAAGCAACTTTGGGACAAATTTAAAGAATATCTTGGGAAATATCAAAAATGCGGACAAAAATAGCGCTGATTGTTGCCATTTTGGTAGTTGGAGGTGTGCCGATAGCACAGGGTGGGTCGGATCATCTCTTGGGAGCCAAGAAGAAGTTTCCATACAGCCTCATTGGGGATGATTTTGGCATTCTTACCGTCGATGATTTAGCAATTCCGACTTGTCACGTTCTTCCGGAACCCTATACCGAAGTACATGGTAAGGACGGAAATAGCTTCGCATACTGGAAGTGTTTTCCGGCGACCAATGTCCAGGTTGACTGTAGCGGAGGCAGTTATGATCAGGGTGAGCGCGAGATTCTGACAGTCATGGGGATTATAATAAGAGACCGCTCAGAGATTAATGAATATATGACTCGACGAGCAGTGCCCCTGAGTAGCTGCAAGAGCTGGCAGCAGGACTGGAAGCGCCTGTCTCAGAATCAAACCCACGTTTGCTTTTCTGGCTCTCCACTGGGCAAGGAGTCAGTGGTAGAGGGCGGGCGTCCAGTGCTAAGTTATGGATGGGTTTTTGAGAGATTCAAAACCAAACTAGGTTGTAGCTCGTATTTTGTTGGGGGGTGCAGCCTGCTCTATCAGATTAAGCATGGTTGTAAGGTTGTCGAGGCGATACAATAATCGCGTCCCTCTCTGCTCTAAGTCGAAGCCCACGATTCAAAACCTCTTGCTCGAATTAACCTGGCTTTCGGCGCGGCCCCTTTTTTGAATGCCTCCCAAAGAGCGAGGCCCAGTGGTCATGATCGTTTTTGAACATCATGTTGATTTCAAAGTAGCTATATCCTTTCTGCAGTTCCCGCTTAGGATATTCTATTAGGGTGAGCGCACCTGTGGGGTCAAACG
>CAIRTR010000070.1 GCA_903881565.1 Oligoflexia bacterium
AGCTCAAGAAGGACCTCGAAGTCAAACTTAAGAATTTTTTTGAAGAGCTTAGGAAATCTAAAATCCGGGAGGCATCATGATTGAGAATTATGGAAAATCAATGCCCCGCAGCTTGGTAGCACTTCTTTCTGAGTCAATACGAGGCTTCTTTATCCTTCTTTGAGGGCTTTGATCATCCCTTCAGTCACGGCTTTTGCATCTCCGAATACAAGAGCGCAATTGTCATAATAAAAGAGCGCGTTATCAACGCCCGCATAACCTGCGCGCATTGAACGTTTGATGACGTAAACTTGACGGGCCTTATAGCAATCCAAAATGGGCATGCCGTAGAGGGGACTGGATTTGTCCGTCTTGGCCGCAGGATTGACCACGTCGTTTGCGCCCACGATAAGCACGACGTCGGTGTTTGAGAACTCGCTGTTGATTTCGTCCATTTCGAACACGCAATCATAGGGAATATCAGATTCGGCCAGAAGCACATTCATGTGCCCCGGCATACGACCAGCGACGGGATGGATCGCAAATTTGACTTCGATCTCTTTTTCCTGAAGAACCAGCATCAATTCTTTGATGACGTGCTGAGCCTGAGCGACAGCCATGCCGTAACCTGGAACGATGATGCACTTCTTTGAGTTCTCAAGCATGAACGCCGCATCTTCGACGGCTGCGGATTTGACGGTCTTGCCCCCTACAGCGGTTGATGCCGCCGCGGTCTCGCCGCCGAAGCCGCCCAGGATCACACTGATGATCGAGCGGTTCATGGCTTTGCACATGATGTAGGAGAGGATGGCTCCGCTGCTCCCTACGAGCGCGCCCGTGGTGATGAGAAGGTTGTTCTTAAGCGTAAATCCAGTCGCGCACGCCGCCCAGCCTGAGTAAGAATTGAGCATCGACACTACAACAGGCATGTCGGCTCCACCAATGGGAAGCACGAGGGTAAATCCAAGAAGAAGTGCGATCCCGGTCATGACCATAAATGAGACAAAGCTATCGGTCATGGCGAAGTGCGCACCGAAGCCAAACATCACGAGGCCCAAAAGAAGATTAAGGTAGTGTTGCCCTTTGAAGATCAGGGGATTTGAGCTGAGGAGTTCTTGAAGCTTTCCGAAAGCGATGACAGAGCCCGTAAAAGTGATTGCGCCGATGAAGCTCCCCGCCGCCAATTCGACCATGAGGGTTGAATTAAGTTCGCCGGCTTGTTTGTGCGAAAAATAAGTTCCGATGGCGACAAACACCGCAGATAGTCCTACAAAACTGTGAAGAGCGGCCACAAGCTGAGGCATGGCGGTCATTTGAATTCGTAACGCGATTACCGTTCCGATCGTGCCGCCCAAAATAAGACCCGCCAAGATCCAATAATAGCTTTTCACCGTGGGGTAGAAAAGGGTTGTGACCACGGCGATGAGCATTCCCAGCATCGCGTAGGTATTGCCCTTGAGAGCGGTTTTTGGCGAGCTCAAGCCCTTCAATCCTAAGATGAAGAAGAGAGTTGCGACAAGGTAAACCGCTGCAAAAATGTCTTTGATTAGCTCGGGTGATAGCCCAGATGTTAACATGATGATTGCCTCACTTCTTCTTTTTGAACATCGATAAAATACGATTCGTGACTACGAATCCGCCAAAGATGTTGATCGCGGCCAGGAAAACGGCCATAAAGCCTACGACTTCAACCACGGTAAAGCCATTGTCGCCCGTTCCTGCGACCAGAATCGCTCCGACGATCACGATGGCGCTAATCGCATTGGTGACCGCCATGAGTGGCGTGTGCAGCGCCGGGGTGACTCCCCAAATCACGTGATAACCGATCACGCAGGAGAGGACGAAAACGTAAATGCCGATCATTGTTTCTGACATAGGTGTTTAGACCTTTCTCTATTTTCTAATGAATACTACTTATTTTCGGGCGAAACGAACTTTGCCCTGATGAGTGACCAAGGCGGCTGCAATAATGTCGTCTTCGAGGTTGATGTTCAAAGCGCTAGCCGCTTCTTTTTCAGGAAGCATGAGGAACAAAAGGTTCATCAAGTTCTTAGCATAAAATCCGCTCGCGTCCGAGCCCACCATTGCCGGATAGTTCGTCCATCCGACAATTTTAACGCCATATTTAGTTACAATCTTGTCTGGTTCAGAAAGGGGGCAGTTGCCACCGTTGGCGGCAGCCATATCAATAATGACGGAGCCGTGGCGCATGCCCTTGACGGCTTCTTCTGGGATCAGGGTAGGGGATTTGCGTCCCGGAATATTGGCGGTAGAAACAATGATATCTGCTTTTTTCAGCCGCTCAATGAGGCCGGCTTGAAGGCGCTTTTTGCCTTCTTCGGAGAGTTCGCGAGCGTAGCCGCCAGAGCCAGCGCCTTCTTCACCGACATCGATCTCTATGAATTTTGCGCCCAAAGAGAGAATCTGTTCTTTGACTTCGCTGCGCACATCGTAAGCTTCAACGGCCGCACCAAGTTTGCGGGCGACGGCGATGGCTTGAAGGCCCGCAACGCCAGCGCCTAGAACAATGAGTTTAGCGGGTTTTGCGGACCCAGCAGCCGTCATCATCATGGGAAAGAATCGACCATATTGCGCAGCGGCTTCCAAAACCGCGCGATAACCTGCCACGTTTCCTTGCGAAGAGAGGACGTCCATCGACTGCGCGCGCGAGGTGCGGGGAACGAGTTCCATTCCGACGGCATTGATTCCGGCTTCGGCAAGTTTCTCCATCAACCCGTCATTGTTATAGGGCTCAATGAGAGAGATGAGCAGCGCGCCCTTTTTCATTTGCGCTACTTCAGTGAGGTTGGGACGATGGATCTTAAACACGATATCCGCGCCGAGAGCCGCCCGAGTATCGACCATCTGTGCGCCAGCGGTCTCCAGATCCTGATCCGAAAAACCGGCGGATTCTCCTGCTGATTTTTCAATCGCGACTGCGAGGCCTTTTTTTATGAGTTTCTTGATCGCATCGGGAGCCATTGCAATGCGGGTCTCGCCCAAACGCGTTTCCTTAGGAATTCCGACCAATAGAGTTGCCATATGCTTTCAGTCTATAAAGCAGTTCGGTCGACTTTGGTAGTAAATTGGTAGCAAAAAATTGCGGCCCCAATCTCTCCTTTTTATCGCTTCTTTTTGATGTGCTTGGCTCGGATGACGGTCTTGATGTTTCCTCGCACGTTAAAGTCGGCGATGACCTCCATTTCCCAGGGGTCAAGAAGCTCGACAAGCTCATCCAAGATTCGATTAGCGACATCTTCATGGAAAATGCCCTGGTTTCGGAACTGATTGAGGTAGAGCTTCAGGCTCTTAAGTTCGACGCACCATTTCTTAGGCGTGTAATTAATGAAAAGCGTCGCAAAATCAGGGAAGCCTGACATGGGGCATACACAGGTGAATTCAGGGCAGGTAAATTCGATCTTGTAACGCCTGACCTGGGTACGATTTTCGAAGCGGATGAGTTTCGCTTCGTCGATCATTCTTTGACCGTCGGGGCGTACGTTTAAAAGGGCAATGTTTTTTTTCTTATTGGGTGATGCCATAGGTAGGGGATTCTTAACCGGAGTCGAGCCTCTGTGTCAAAGATGAAAAAGTAAGAATTTTAGGTTGTTAAGTGTCCAAAGCAGCCTACAATTAATGTCATGGGCAAGCTCGAAGGGAAAAGGATTCTTCTCGTGGATGATGAGCTTATTTTGCGCGAGATTTTGGCGGAGGAGCTTGTTCTTGAAGGCGGTTTCGTTTTGCAGGCTTCGAATGGGAAAGAGGCCTTCGATATTCTGAAAAAAGAGTCCGTGTCGGCCGTGATCAGCGATGTCCAGATGCTTTCCTTTTGAGGGAAAAGGGATTGTTCGTTGGGTTCGCTCAAGTTCTGGGCAGACGGGATCACAGACCGGATTCGGGGTGGAGTTTTTGGAGCTTGAGGAAAGAACACTAAAATACTTTGCTGAGTCGATGAGCAGATCTCCGCCGGTGGAGTTTATACCGATGGGGTGTGAGCGAGGAGAGAAGAATGGCTGAAGAAGTCCTGCGCGTGGACTTAAGGGAGCTTAAACACGACATGGCAAATGCCGTCTCGATTGCCTATGGCCTTGTGCGCTCGGTGATCCGTCAACTTTCGACGCCTGGGGGGGATCAGGCTCTTGCTTTGTCGCGGCTTAATTCGGCTCTCGAATCCATTGAACGAATGGAAGGACTGCTGGCTAAATTGGAGACTGAGAATCGTTCTGAATCAATGTCTAAATAAAGGGTGAATACATGGAATCAAAAGTGCTGACGAAAAAAAAGGTTCTGATTGTCGATGATGAGCTGCCGATTTTGCAGATTTTGACCGAAGAGCTTGAGCTCATGGGAATCCAAGCAATCGGAGTCGTGGATGGGCGAGAAGCGTTGGGGGTGATTCAGCTAGAAAAACCTGATTTGATTATCTCGGACTATCAAATGCCAGGTCTAAACGGGATTGAACTTTTGAAGTTCATGGGGGATTTGAAAATTACCACCCCCGTGATCTGGCTTTCGGGCCACTCCGATTCAAGTATTTTAAAAGAGGCGTGGAAGCTCGGAGTTTATGATTGTTTCGGCAAACCGTTCAAGGCCGACGAAATTGCGAAGCATGTTCAAGTGGGACTTGAATTGACGAAGGAGGAGCTGATTGCGCGGCGCCCTTCTTATTTGCTGAATTCAAAACACTTTGAACAAGTGACGATCGACGTCGATAAAGAGGTTTTCGAAAAAATTAAGACTTACTGTCTGGATCGTTCGATCTCGATAACGAGCTTCCTGGGTTCCTTGATTCGAATGACAGTCGATTCGGATTGAGAGTCAAAGAACTGACGGCCGAATAAGCCCAGATAAAATTTTGCAAAATTTTACTAAATTTCCGCCGGTTTTCCGCCGATCCCTATGATGGATGAATATTCAATTAGCCGGGCGTTTAAAGCGTTTCCTATTATCTTCTGAATCGCGCGTTGTAGTGTTTGGTTTGGCGATTTTCCTGTTTACCTGGCCTTTGTTGGCCCTTCGCCCTTTGGAAAATGTCATTGCCGTAAATGGCGTTCTATTTGGCGCCTGGATTTTGGTCATTGGATTTTCGTTCTATCGAGCTAGGAACTTTAAGAAAGATGGGGGCGCCCGATAAGCTTGGTTCTCGTCTCGGTAGGACAGATGTCTCAGCTTCTGCCGTACGATCATTGCAGAACATCAGGGTGAGATGACCGTTGATGCGTCCCCTCCCCATACGTGTTTTGTCCTCAGGCTTCCGAATTCGAAGCATTTCTAAAACAGGCAGCTTAATCGCTGGAAACGAGAGTTTCGCCGACGTAGGTGTAGGCTAGGCTTGACGTTGCGCCGGTAGCGGTGCAGGGGCCGCCCATGTAGACGCAGCTAAGAGTTGCTGTTCCATTGGTTCTGCGAACAAGGCCGGTGAGCACAGGGCTCTTCTGGTAGTCTTGGATCTCAACGGTCGCGTTGTTTCCGGCGATGGTGCCGGTTTGATTGACGTAGTAGCCATTGATGACGTTTGAGGGCTCGCTGGTAGCGCCGGTTCCCAGAACGACGGTCGAGTCCACTCCTCGAATACTTTTTTCAGTGTCCGAATTGACGTAATAGAGCTCCATTCGTACTTTCGAGTTGGAGGTGCCTGTTCCGTAATCGATGAGATAGGTCTCTTTGTAAGTTTTTTCGCCGCCTTTTCTTGGGACCGGGTTCATGCGGACATAGGGCATATTCATCGTGATGCAATTTGCTTTATCGTAGATAAAAGCATTCTTATTATCGGCGGTCGGATCACACGTCCCCGCTGCTTTGCTCGCTTTTCCAAAGTCCGCAGGGTTGAAAACCAAATCCATGCTCACGTTGGTTTGGTTCTTGATGTCGTCATCGGTGATTTCGAAGTCTTTGACGAAGGGGAACCAGACACCCCCATTATTCATCATGTAGACCGTTTCTTCAGCGGGCCCTGTGGTCATATCACCGACACTGGCGGATTCAACTTGCAATCCAATTTCGTTGTTGTCTCGTGCGACAGCGGTTGACGCTTTGCTGTAATAGGTTCCGCCCCCAATCAACGGAAACTCTGCTGTAGTTTTAATGGGTCTAAAAAAGTCGATTTTGCCGTATTTGTAGGATCCCTTCATGGCAAGCGTAACGGTGATTCCTTTTTTGAGTTTTGCTTGATCGGTTGCCGACATCAGATCAATCCATCGGCTGGAGTCGGTGTCTGCAAGCGCTTCAGTAATCGTGTAGGAGTTGTAGAGGCTCTGATCGTTGTTGCCCACGGGCCCCGTGTAAAGATCGATACAACCGGATGCATTGCTGTATGCTGAACCCGTGATCGTCATTGTTTGGCAAAGCTGAATGCCTTGAATGAAGTATTTGAGGCTTTTAAGGGACGCTGCTGTTGTGGCTCCCACGGTACCGTCGGTACTCGTGGCGGCATAGGGCATGTAGCCTGCGACTTCAAAAAAATCTCGAAACGGAGAGCCGGCATCATCAAGAGGCGAGAGCGTGATCGCTCTACTGTTCAGAGAGAGCGCGGCTGCCGGAGTGACGCCGGAGATAATGTTTGGCGTAAGCGTGCCGCCCTTGGCGCCTAAAATCCCTGACCCGCAGCCTGTTATCGCCACTGCGACCATGGGGAAGGCAACCAGGAATGCAAAACGGAATGTTGAAGTATTCGTCATATTTTTTTCTCTCTCTCATAAGAAGGAACTCAATAATTAAACTCTACGCTCGAATTTTTTGGTTTGCAAATGATTGAGAGGACTCTACACTTTATACATATAGCGGAAAGGAACCTATATTATGCGGAACTTTTTTATGGCCTCGCTCATGATTTGTGCGGCGGTTTCCCAGCTGGGCGCCCCGGCCCATGCGGCGACCTCTGGAACGGGCCTGGGGGATTTTAGACTCTCTCATTTTTCGGTACTTCAAACAGGCGCCCGAAGTTACGCAGGATTTTTTTCGTGGGATCCCTTGATTCGAATGGGCTCGTCGTTTGGCTTAAGGCCTGAGGTTGGCGTGGGCGGGGCCAAGCAGATTTCGAGCGATGGGAAATTTGATTTTATACTTCTTCCGACCGCTTCACTTCTGGCGACGGTGGGGCTTGGGCAAAATTTTTGGCTTGAGGCGGGACCCGGCTGTCAGTTTTGGATCAATGCCGGAAACAATGCGGTTTTGACTCTAACGGGCGGGGCGCTGGTTCTATTTGGCAATCCAGTCTTGGGCTTTATCGACGGCGTTTCGCTGGATTATAGCATGGCGTATCTCATGAACAATCGCTCTCATGAGATTAAAGCAGGGATTTCGTTTTAATTATTGAATGAAACTGGGCAGCCTTGTGAACAAGGGCTGCCCAGCCTTCTCGATTCTTTCGTCTTAATACATGTCCGAACGGTTGGGGTTTTCTTCTGGTGCGGCTTCGCCGCCCATTTGATGAAGACGCTTTTGCTCCTTCTTCATTGTTTTAAGGCAAGCGGCATAACCCTCTTTGCCTTTCAGATGTGTAACCCCTTTCCCATCAATGCATTTATCGCCGACCATTTCCTTATTTGCGGTTTCCATTTTCTTTTGGGTTTCGGTTACGGTCGTGGTGATTTTTTCAGAACTTTGAGGGCCTATGGATTCTACTTTCGCACTCGGCTCCTCGGCTGTAGCGAGCAGAATTGAAAAAGTGGCAAGGATGCTGAGCGAGGTGAGGGCAAGTAAATATCGCATGAGAGAGTCTCCTTATGAATGAGGATATTGTGGGGTTCGTTCATGCTCGTGAAGTGCAATGGGAATGCCGAGGCCTTAGGCTGCTCTTGCGATTCTCCGTTCGTAGCGGCCTGAAAAACGTGCGACCTCCAGGAGCATGGGCTCTATGGCTTTCATCAGCTCTTCTCGGGATGGCCGGCCCGAGATTTCCAGAGGGGAGAGGAGGGCGAAAAGTTGAAAAACATAATTTTGGGTTCCACTGCCGGGTCTCGGGCAGGGGCCGGTGTAACCCAATTTTCCGAAGCTATTGGTGCCTTGGCGAATGCCATTGGGGAGAATTTCTTGGGGAGGAATCCCCGCAGGAAGATGGCGCAGATTTGCGGGGATATTGAAAACAAGCCAATGGCAGAAGGGGTATTGATTATTGCTCCCTCTCTCCGTGTGTGGGATTTGATCCATCACGAGCGCAAAACTTTCGGTAAGCGGCGGCGGCGTGCTCCAGCGAAACTCTGGAGAAGAGTTGTCCAGATCGCAAGTGTATCTACTATCGAAAAAACCATCTGACTTCAAAGCATCGGTGAATAGTTCCATCAAGGGCTAAGCTACCTGAAGTGCACGAAGTCACTCAAGGCACGCTTAGTCAGCTTCTTTTGTGTCATTTCCGGAGAGTGGGAATTTAACGTCCAGCGCGCGAGCGAGCGCGTTCCGATTTCGGCCTGGAATTTCGCGGCAGATTTTAGAACGCACCAATCCCAAAGTTTGATCCAGTCGTGGGAGGTTTCGTTCGTAAAACTTTTCATCCAAAGTCGAAACTTGGACGCTCGTGTTTGCGGCGCGCGGCGCCTCATCGGGATTGGCAACAAACACGCTGGTCTGTGCGCGTTTTTTTCGATCGACCCGTTCTTTTTGGAAAACGATATAAACGTCGCCCGGGTGGCTGCGCAGACATTTTCCCAAGAAGGCGCGGGATTCCATGACGACACCCCCGCGCTTGGCATCGATGATTTTGCCGGGGTAGACGAAGCTGGCGGTCTTGACGCCCCCGGGCTTAAGCACATAGATTGCGCTGTCCTGAGGACAGTTTTCACAGGGCTTGGCTGAGAAAACAAAATGGCCATTTTCTCCTTTGCTTGACTTTAAGCTGCCTAAATAGTGCAGATCAAAAAGATTTGATTTCAGAGGGGTGACGGTTTGACCCGCTGGTGCCCCTTTGAAAAAAACGGTGCTCCCCTCGATTCGATCAAAATCCAGAGCCACTTCCCCAGCGAAACTCGCACTGAGATAGGCAAAGACGGATAGAAAAAGCGAAAGATGTAGCCCAAGTTGTCGAATGAATGCCTGCATAATGAAGATTTTACCGCATTTATTCCTGTTTCGGTGGAGTTTGCGGTGTGTTATAGTAAAAAAAAGAGGAGCTCACCATGTCAAAGTCGTTGGATGTTTCTGTATCGCTTGAATTTACCCCTAATCCTAATACCCTGAAGTACTCCGTTAACCGAGAACTGCTGAGCCAGGGCGCGATGAATTATACGAAAGTTCAAGACGCCGCCAAATCTTCGCCGCTTGCTCGGGACCTCTTTGGGGTATCGGGCGTATCGGGTGTCATGGTCGGGAAAAATTTTATTACGGTTTCTAAAACCGAAGATGCGGACTGGGATACGGTGCATCGAGAGGCTTCGACGACGATTCAAGACTATCTGACAAAAAATCCGTCGGCTTTCCTGGAAGGGGCCGTTGAAGCGGCTCAGGCCACTCAGAAACCCGCTTCACAGGTCGAAGCGCAAATTCGAGACATTCTGGATCATGAAATTCGTCCAGCCCTTGCGATGGATGGCGGCGATGTGGCTTTTGAGAAGTTTGAAGATGGCATTGTTTATCTCTACCTTCAGGGAGCTTGTGCTGGATGTCCAGGAGCGGCCATGACGCTTAAGATGGGCATTGAAGCTCGCTTAAGAGAGATGATTCCCGAAGTCCTTGAGGTCGTTTCGGTCTAAGGCGCGCCTTAGGGAAGTGCGCGTATTTTGCCGCCTGTCTTCTTAAGCTGCGCTTCTAAGGCTTTCCAAATCGGAATTTGGGTGTCCTGTGCGTTGTGAAAGAAAAGTTTAAGGAGCGCGACCATCTCATAGCTGCCGCGACCTAAGCCCTCGGCTACGCCGACGCGATACTTTTTCATCATTTTCAGTTTGTCGCCGCCCACCTTGAAATTTGCAGCGTGGTGTTTGCCATTTTTCAAGACGTTGTCGAAGCTCAATCCTGAGATATTGAGTCGAAAGCCATTGCCCCAGCGTGTGAGTTCTGTGAAGGCGAGGGCCAAAACCCATCCCCGAACCTCGAAACTCCAAACATCCCAGCCATAGGGTTTTCGTGGATCGAAGGTGCGAGGGTATCCTTCGAACAGTGTTTCCCGGGTGATGGGGCCGGCAGGCTGGACTTCGCCAAAGAACTCAGCCGCATCGATGGACATGTCTGCGTCAGCCGCGTCTTGAAGCGTCGCTGCCACGAAATTGCCCCACGCCGTTTCGCTACTTCCAGGGACTTCAAGGGGCACTTCGGCAAAGCCGATGGGTTCATAAAGAGCCTTCCCCCCATACAATTTTTCCAGGTCTTCTCGTGAATTCTGAACCAGTTGCGATACCCCCACATCTTGAGGTCCATCCACGGGGATCGGAACCAATTGATAGCGGAGAATCTTCATGGGCTGTCCCTTGGTCACGTCTACCAAGAGGTCCCCGACGTAGTTTCCTGCATGTCCAGTTTGAACAATAGGGACCGGAGCTCCTGCGGGATTCTTGATATAAAGTGGCTCAAAGAGTTCCGTATGAGAGTGTCCTCCGACAATAAGATCGATGCCGAGGGTTTTTTTGGCAAGACCCTGATCTGCGTTAAGGCCGAGATGGGAGAGCGCAATGACGAGATCGTTGCGTCCCACTAATTTTGCCAGCTCTTGTTTCGCTTGTTCAACCGGGGGAAGTACGTACCCTTCACCCTTGCCGGCAAGCCAGGTGTAGAGCATTTCGTCGGTGGTAAGGCCCAAGACCGCGATGCGCTTGCCGGAGCGAGAAAATTCTGCGTAAGGTTTCAAGGTTTCCTGCAAGGCTTTGAATTTCCCATCAAAGATAAAATTGGCTCCCAGGAATTGAAAACTCGGTCTAAAGGACTGAAGCATGTTGTCCACGCCTTCGACTCCGACAAGCCAGTCGTGGTTTCCGATGGTCACGGCGTCAAATCCAATGGAGTCAATAAGTTCCCAAGACCTGCGCCCGGCCTCGGCTTGATAAAATATGGAACCTTCAGTGAAGTCGCCTGAGTCTAAGGTGATGGAGTCAATCCCTTGGGCGGCTGCCTGGGATTTGAGTTGATCAACCGCTGCCTTGATTCGGGCGTAGCCCCCGCGCTTGTCGGTCGAGGCCCGCTCGAAGTGGGAGTGCAGGTCGTTGGTATGAATAATCTCCAAGAGCTCAGCGCGGCCGGCTGTCGAGAAACAGCAGAGCCATGACGCGATGGAGATCTGAAGTAACTTGAGAAAAAAGCTTGTTTGCGTGTGTGTGGCACTCATATCTCTATTATCGGCCTGGGTATGAAAATTCTAAACGGGCAATAAATGCCCACAAACTTCACACCGTCACCGGTTGGACATAAGTGAGTGCAGGGAGTGTACTAGAGAGTAGCGAGGGAGCCGTCTAGGATTTGGCGCTGAAAAGCCTTCTCATCTCGTCCCAGCGGCCACGAATAGGCCGCTGATTGTCGCAATCTCCATGCTTGTGCGTTGACGATTCAAGTATTTGCTTGAAACATTCACTCGTTCGCTCTAGTTTGGATCAAACAGCATCTGAATGGGCCGCCAATGAAAAAGACTTCCAACATAACGAAGACCCCGAAAACGAATACGAAGCAGCGGCTGATTGCTGCCGCGATCCCTCTGTTTGCGAAAAACGGTTACGACGGGGTCTCGACCGCCGAAATTTGTGAGGCAGCACAAGCCAATATCGCAGCCCTCCATTATCATTTTAAGTCCAAAGAGAATCTTTATCATACGATCATTCATCAGTTTGGCACGGAGTCCTTGGCTTCAGCACTTCGAATTCTTCGAAAACCTGAGCGGTTGGAAGAAGTGCGGGTACGCCTGGAGTCGTTTCTTTATGAGTCGGTCGAGCTTTTTTTGGAACGCTACGATCTGACTCGGATTGTCCAGCGGGAGATTGAGGCTCAGGTCTGCCGGCATCCGGATCTTTTTCGCTCCACGTTTCATAAAATGTTTGAGGCCCTCGTGGACTTTATTGATGCGGCAGTAAAAGCGCGTTTCTTGTCGCCGTCGTATGACTCGGCCTTTATGGCAGGAGCCCTGTTTGCGCAGCTTTCGTCTGCGATTAAGACGGATCCGACGAATCGGCGGTTTTTTAAGCAGACGCTGACGGATCCTGTTTATCGTAAAAAGTGGGTTGAATCGACGGTGGGAGTTTTTTTGGAAGGGGCTTTGCCCCGGGTAAAATGAGGTGATTATGAACTATTTTGAAAAAGTAACCGGGCTTTGTTTAATTGGGGCGTTTGCGGTTGGCGCGGCATCAGCGAGCACGCCACTTCTTTCGCTGGATGAGTATCTCGTACAAGTTCAGCGCGGCAATCAATCGGTTCGAGCCTCGCTTGAGACTGGCACAGGAGCTGAGATGCGATCATCAGAAGCCGCGCTGATGTTTATGCCGATCCTCAATGCGGGGGTTCAGTGGTATGATGATGCGAAGCCGAGCGCCACGAGCGTTTTCACCGGCGATAAGATGACGGTTGATTCCTTTTCTCTTGGCGTGAGCGAAATGACCTCATTTGGCCTCTCCGGGAAACTATCTTATTCTTTTAACTACACTCAATTGCGCAACCCGAATCCTATGTTTGTCCCGCAGCCTCAATATTACGAGACGACGCCCAAACTTGAGGTCAGCTTTCCTTTGTGGCGAAACTTCTCTGGGCAGGAAATGCGAGCCGCTCAAGAGCTGCAGCAAGCCCAGGCGTTAGCGACGAGTTATGTCGAGAGGTTTAAGAATAAGTTGGCGATGGCGGAGGCCGAGGGCACCTATTGGCGGTTGGCACTTGCTCGAGAAGGCGTGAAAGTGACGCGCGAGAGTGTTGAGCGCGCGACCAAGATTCGAGATTGGAATGCGGGGCGTGTGCGGGTTCAGCTTGCGGATAAAGCGGATTTACTTCAGGCCCAAGCTCTTTTGGAGGCGAGAAACTTCGAGCTGCAGATGGCATTGGATGAGTTGCAGGCGGCTTCTCGGGCGTTCAATACGATGCGGGGTGCGGATACCTCTGATGTCAGTGAGACGGTTCAGACGCTCGATGGGGTCGCGATGCAATCGTTGAGCATTCCACTCAAGCCCGAAGTGCGAGAAGACGTTAAGGCTGCCCAGCAGCAGGAGCGCTTGCTTGCGTCCAACGCACGGATGAATCAAGAGAAGAATAAGCCCAATCTGAACGTCTTTGGCAGTTTGGCGATGAATGGTCGCGATGTGGGTGCGGGAAGTTCTGTGTCGGAGTCCTTCGGAACTCATCATCCCACTTATGCGGCGGGCGTCGCTTTGACGATGCCTTTTGATGTGGGCACGTTGAACCAGGTGAGGGACGGTTACGCAAAAGAAGCCGAAGGCGCGCGTCTCTCCTACAGTCGCAAACTTTATGAGCAGGATCGAGACTGGGTCGATCTCTCTGCGAAACTTGGGGACGCTAAAAAGCGCTTTGAGCTTTCGACTTCGATTGAGCGCGCGCAAAAACTTAAGCTCGATCACGAAAAGGATCGCTTGACCCGTGGACGGACCGTGACGTTTCAAGTCCTCATGTTTGAGCAGGATTATGCGCAAGCGCAATTGAATCGAATCAGGGCCCAGGCTGATATTTTGAGAACCGTGGCGATGATGAAGACTTATGGGAGCTCCAAATGAATCTTGCAAATCTGGCGATTAAGCGACCTATTTTCGTGACCTGTATTGTGATCATCATGGTCACCCTTGGGTTCATGCAGTTAAAGCGAATGCCGGTGGATTTGTTTCCCGACGTGAATTTCCCCTACGTCATGGTGATGACTCCTTATCCCGGAGCCGGTCCTGCGGAGGTCGAGACTCAGATCAGTAAGGTTTTAGAAGACGAGATTAGCAATTTAGCGGGAATTAAATCTCTTTCTTCGCAGAATCGCGAAGGCGTGAGCATTGTTTCAGCGGAGTTTACTCTTGAAACCGATGTGAAGAATGCGGAACAGCAAATTCGCGACCGGGTGAGTTCCGCAAAACGAAAGCTCCCCAAGGACATTGACGAGCCTATCATTCGACGGCTTGACCCTGCGGATCAGCCGATTGTGATCGTGAGCGTGAGTGCCGATTTGGCGGAGTCAAAGCTTTATGACTTGATTAATGACGACGTCAAGTATCGCCTTGAGCAGGTCAGCCAGGTAGGGAAAGTTGATATCATCGGGGTCAGGAAGCGCGAGATTCGTGTAGAGTTGGATCGCGCCAAACTTAAATCCTATGAAGTTTCCGCGACTCAGATTGCCGCTCGCATTGGTGCGGCGGGGATGAATATTCCAGCTGGTAAAATCAATGAAGGCAAGATTGAAACTGTCTTTAGAACACTGGGAGAGTTTAAGTCCATTAAAGATGTTTCCAATACGATTGTAAACTTTATCGGAAACGACGTGCCGGTCACCGTCTCTGATGTGGGAAAGGTTGTGGATACGCTGCAGGATGAGACTTCGAGGGGTTATGTGAATGGACGAAAATCCGCATTCTTGATGGTTTATCGTCAAAGTGGCGCCAATACGATTGGGGTTTCTGACGCGATTGCGGCTCGAATCAAGAAAATGGATGAGGACCTAAAGTCCTCTCCCGGAGCGCCGAAGATCCAAGTCGTTCGTGATACTTCCAAAATGATCCGGGCCAACGTGGCTGACGTGAGGGAGTCGATCATGATCGGCATTTCTCTGACTGTGGTCGTGGTTTTCTTTTTCCTGGGGAGTCTTCGCTCGACTTTTATCACGGGGCTAGCGCTCCCTAACTCCCTGATTGGCGCTTTTATTCTGATGTCCGCTGCCGGGTTCACGATCAACGTGATGTCCCTTCTCGCCTTGAGTTTGTCGGTGGGTCTGTTGATTGATGATGCGATTGTGGTGCGGGAGAATATTTTCAGGCATTTGCAAAAATCGGGAGACGCGATTGCTTCGGCCTTAGAGGGGACCAAAGAAGTTACGCTTGCCGTGGTTGCGACCACTCTAACGGTTGTGGCGGTTTTTGGTTCGATTGGGTTTTTACCGGGGATTGTGGGTCAGTTTTTCAGGCAATTTGGACTTACGGTTTGTTTTGCACTTTTTATCTCCCTGTTTGACGCCATGACGATGGCGCCCATGTTATCCGCGTACTTTGCAGGAAGAACTCATGGCAGAAAGAAAAAGGAAAAGGGTCTTTATGCTCTTACTTTAGGGGCTGCTGTGAAGTCGTTTGAGCGTTTTCAGGATAGACTTGAAGTGGCTTATGAAAAGACGATTCGTTATTCGCTCGTCAATCGAAAAAAGGTGATCGGAATTTCGGTGGTGATTTTTGTCGTGAGTCTTGGCGCTTTTGGAAAGTTGCCTAAGTCTTTTATGCAGGCCCAGGATTTTGGCGAGTTTATGATCTCCCTTGAACTGCCTCCGGGAACGAGCCTGAACGCAACCCAAGAGGCGGCGGAAAAAGTGGATAAAATCTTGAGCGCTAATAAGGAATTCAAACAGTCGGTGTTATTTATCGGGGGAACCGGAGTTTCGGCGGAGTCCAATAAGGCAAGTTTCTTTATTGAAATGATCCCGTCTAAGGAGCGTGCCATCAACACAACCCAATTCAAGGAGCGACTGAGATCTCAACTCAAGGACTTGGCATTTGCCAAGCCGCTTGTGAAGGATATCGATATGATTTCGGCCGGGATGCGGCCGTTCATGCTCTACATTCTGGGCAGTGATCTGAACGAAATCGAAAAGCATGCGAATGCTTTTTATGGTAAGTTTAAAAATCATCCGGCACTCCTGGATCCAGAAATCACCTATACCCCCGGGAAGCCCGAGTTTCAGGTTGTTTTGGATAATCTGAAAGCCGAGAAGATGGGGGTGTCTACTTCGGTCGTGGGTGCTGAACTCAGAGCCCAAATCGAAGGGGTGACTCCGGTTGTGTATCGTGAAGCGGGACGGGAGTATGATATTCGCATTCGGATGAAAGAAGAGCAGCGGAATCTACGAGAGGGTTTTAACGACATCTACGTTCCGAATATTAATTTCACTCAAGTTAAATTGTCCAGTGTCGCGCAAGGGGCATCGGCCACTGGCCCTTCGTCCATTGATCGACAAAACAAGAGTCGCTACATTCAGTTTGCGGCTGACATCGCGCCCAAGGGCCCTGGGATGGCCAAGCTCATGGCTGATATCGACGACTACTTTACGACTGAAGGGAAGCTCCCGCCAGGCATGCGCTATAAGCTTGTGGGGCAAGCCGAGAACTTTAAAGAACTTGCTTCAGGGATGATTATCGCCACCGTTTGGGGCTTGCTGTTTATTTTTGTGGTGCTCGCAAGCCTTTATGAGTCGTTTGTCACTCCGTTTTCGATCATGCTGGTATTGCCTCTTGCGGCAAGTGGTGCGTTCATCTCGCTTTATCTTTTCGGGATGACGATGGACATGTTCTGCATGATCGGTTGTATTATGTTGCTGGGGATTGCCACGAAGAACTCGATTCTACTCGTGGACTACACCAATCAACTGGTAGCCCAGGGGCTTGATTATTCAGCGGCTCTGGTCAAAGCGGGTAAGACGCGACTTCGGCCGATTTTGATGACGACCGGTGCGCTGGTTGCCGGGATGCTCCCGATTGCGATTGGATTAAATGAAGCTTCCAAGCAGCGCACGAGTATGGGGATCGCCGTGATTGGAGGCTTGGTCACTTCGACGCTTCTTTCGCTCATTGTGGTGCCGGCAACGTACTCATACATTGAGACGTTTCGTGAATGGTCCAAGCGGACCCTTAATCGGTTGATCGGGGAGGAAACTCGGGGCGGCAAGAAGAACTAGAGAATGGTGTTGCGAGACAGATACCAGGGTATTTACAGCTTCTATACTGCTATAGATTTGGGAAAAAACATTGTTGAAAGTTAATGGGCGGCAGGCGCGCCCGTTTTTCACTCTCGCAAGTATTGATTCATCATCGCCGCTCCGTGTGTTTGAAGGGCTGCATGAAGGTTGTGGGTGCGACAGCGCAAAGTCAAATTCTCTTGGGTATGCTCGCCTCCAAGAGAAAAGTCCTGGATGTGGTGAACTTCAAGCAAATGCTTGGAGTCACACCGAACTCCTGATTGTTCATTCACGTACGTGCACTGGCCCTGGTCGCGCCCCCACACGGTCCGGCGCAAGGCGTGGGGGATATGTCGACTTCTCACCGGGGCGGGGCGCACTTCCGCCGGCGGAGTCGGGCTCGCGGGCTTGCCCGCGATTTGGTC